>NZ_JALPSY010000020.1:0-91470 GCF_023218005.1 Gordonia sp. C13 | reverse complement strand
TCGACGGCCGCCGCGTGAAGAGAAGGCAGGACTCCTCGTCATGACCAACACCACCGGCTACGCGCAGCGTGCCGTGGCCTATTGGGCACAGTCTGAACGGGCCTACTTCGAAGGTGATCCCCGCTACGGCGCCGAGCTCGCCGAACTGGCAGCCCAATGCGAACAGTGGGCATACGAAGACCTCACCGGCGTCCGCAGCGACGTCGCCTAAACCACCGACACACACGAGGAGACAGCAGGTGATCGTCATGGCCGACAAACCCGAGGCCGCACCATCGGATGTGCCGCAGCCGCCGGCCACCGCGATCGAACCGCTGCCCGAACTGGAAACCGTCACCGCCGCAGACGACCTCACCCTCACCGGCACCATCGGAGACGACACCGCCGAGGTCGACAACACCCTCGCCCTGGAGCTGGACATGCTCACCGCGTTGTTGTGGGCGCCACCGGCCCGGGCCCGCCACGTCGTCGAAGCACTGATCGGGTCGCGCGCCGACCGCGACGCCGGCACCACCAGCACGGTGCTTCCCGCCGGCAGTGTGGTGTTCCTCAGCCCTGTGCATCAGGACGTGTTCGACACCGTCGTGGCGTTGCTCGACGAAGGTAGCCCCGCCACACCCGTTCTGGTCAATGCGCGGTTTGCCGATCGAGGACTCACCATCCGCACCCGTAGCGTCATGCTCGAGATCGCCTCACCGCGGCACGGCCGCCCCGTCGCCGACAGCGCCGACCTGCCCCACCTCGCCGCCGCCCTCATCGACGGCTGGTACCGCCGCGGCTACCGCGCACTGCTGGCCCGCATGACCCAAGTAACCGCCGAACGCCCCACCGCCGAACTCGCCGGCCACTGGACCGCCCTCACCGCACACCAGCAGACTGCCGAAACCCGGTGGCTGGCCATCCGCGACACCCTCGCCCGCATCTGAACGGAAAGGCACGCCGTGATGACTGACGACGACCCCGACGCCCACGACCGCGAGATCCAGGACCTCGCCGCCGACATGCGCCAGCGTGGCCGCAGCTGGGCCGACATCGCCTACGAACTCGCACTACCCCAGGCCACCGTCAAACGCGCCGCCGAGCAAGCTCACCAGCGCGCCGCTGAGCGCGCCGCCCGCACGCAGATCGCCCTGTTCTGACAGACCTCCTTGATAGA
This sequence comes from Gordonia sp. C13, assembly GCF_023218005.1. Lineage (NCBI taxonomy): Bacteria > Bacillati > Actinomycetota > Actinomycetes > Mycobacteriales > Gordoniaceae > Gordonia > Gordonia sp. C13. The sequence continues at coordinate 90,314 of NZ_JALPSY010000020.1, read as the reverse complement.
GAGAAGCTCATGACGACACCGATGGTCTTCCTCACGGCAGTGGTACTCATCCTGATCGGGGCTTTGGTCGCGACGCTGGGATATGCGCAGCGTGATAGACGCGATCCACAATCCGCGTATTGGGCCGCGATCGGTATCGCAGCCCTCGCGCTAGTGGTTGCCGTGATTTCCACGGTCACGGCCTGACTCCCTCGCCCGTCGTGACCAGGCTGACCGCGCCGATGATCGGTAAACTAACTACAAGCGAGACGTATGAAAAGGAGGTGCGGCGATGATCGAGTCCCGGTGGATCACCCGCTGGCCGGAGTTGTTTGCCGGCCTCACTGACACCCAGGTCCGCGGTGTCGTGCAGGCAATCGACAACAACGTCCTCGAGGGGTGGGACCCGCAACGCGCCGACATCGACCTGCTCACCCGGTCGGCGCGCGGCGAGCTGACCGACGCGGAAGTGATCGCCGAAGCCGTCGCCATGGCGACCGGCTCACGAGCGGCACACGCCCTCGGCTGACCGCCCACCAACCGTGTAGTTGTTCACGACGGCACCGCCTCGTCGAGGTGGTGCCGTCGTCGTGTCTGGAAGGTAAGGGTGAGTGACCGCACAGGACGACTGGGACGCCACGTTCATCCCCGGCACCACCGTGTTAGCCAACAAGCTCGGCATCACCGACGCCGACGCGCTCGCCGCGGCCGAGTACACCATCACCGCGCACCGCGAAGCGATGATCGTCGACGGACATATCCCGATCGCCCGCACCTACGACGCCGAGCATCTGCACACCATCCACGCCGCGCTGTTCTCCCCGATCTATGAATGGGCCGGCGTCCCGCGCACCTACCCGCTGAGCAAAGACGGCCTGCCGTTCGCCGACCCGAACCAGATCGGCCGCTACCTCGACCACGCCCGCGACCACATCGCCGCCGTCGACTGGACCGACCTGGACCACGGTGGATTCGCCGTCGAGGCCGCCACCGTCTACGCCTCGATCAACATGAGCCACCCCTACCGCGAAGGCAACGGCCGCGCGGCCAAGGTATTCATGTCCCAACTCGCAGACGAGGCCGGCTACCGCCTCGACTACGGCCGCGTCACACCGCAACAGTGGGTCAACGCCGCCATGCTCTCCCACCCCGACCGCGGCACATTCGAACCCGTCCCCGACACCATGGTCCCGGTGTTCGCGCGGATCGCCGAACCCCTCACACCCCAACAATCCGCCCCGGCCGAGCACGCCGCCGCACGCGAGACCGACGCTCAACGCGCAGCACGCATCGCCAGCCGCGGCACCTCCCGACGCTCCCCAACCTCGGGATCGCGATCGGCGTCGAGCGGTGCTCACCGTGGCCGCGGGATCGGGTATGGCCGCCGGGCTGAGGGACGCGAGCACTGACCAACTTGACGCACCGCCGGCGGCGGTGAGGCGGCCGTTAGGTTCGGGTCTCGTCGTCCAACCACACCTCGTTCGGTAAGAACATCGCGGTGCCCGGTGATCGTGTGAGTGTGTGATGGCAGGCTTGATCGGCGAGCTCGTTGAGGCATGCCGCCGTTGCGCGTAGTGCGACTGCGACTGCCGACGCGCGGGCAGCGCGTGGTGAGGCCGACACCGCTGCCGATCGGCTGGCGGCTGATTCCTCGTCCGCCACCGCCGCCCGGGTGACCGGATCGTCGACGCCTAGCAGAGTGCCGAAGGCCTCGATGAGCTCGCGGTCGGTGCGGTCGATGAGGCGTTGCGCGACGGGGCTGATCCAGCGTTCCCGCCCGCCTGCACGTCTCATGGTGTCAAGCATTTCGAGGTGCGGGCGATAGCTAGTGGCCATGCGCGCGAGTGGGCGCAACGCCTCCGCGAGTTCGATGATCGTGCGCCGATGGTCGTCGCTGTCAGCCTCCTGCAGCCGCGCCACGCGTTCAGCCCTGAGGGGTTGCTCCGCACGAGTTTGGTAGGTGCGAAATTCGGGGGTGGTCATGATCTGTGCGGTCATCCGGAGCACTTCGAACTCCTGCCAGACGGCGTCGAACCGGACCTGGCTGAGCCGGAGTGCGTCACGCACGGTTTCAGCGAAACGCTCACGCATCGGGCCGCGCACGCTCTCGCTGGTCTCACCATGTTGCCGCGCCCAGTCGGTGAGCGCGAGTAGTGATCGGTCGAGTCGGTCGTCGACGGTTGGCACGATGAAGATTCGAGCAAGAGTGTCGTAGCGGTTGGCGGCGATCGCGCCGAGACCGGCGGCGTAGACCAGGCGGGTGGCCACCAGGGTGGGCAACTCTAGCGCCCTAGTGTGGCCGCTGGCACGGGTGACGTGTGCCCACTGCTCGATGACGGGCAGCCACCACCGGTCGGTGTCGTCGGTGCCCCACCGGGCCAGGGTTGCTGTCGCAGCCACCGGCACAGTGCAGCCTTCGTCGATCTGAGCTACCAGTGCGTCGTATGCGTTGCGGTCGTCGAGGTGGAACCGGGTGAGGTTGAGCGCGTCAAGTCCTTCCAGGCGGCCGGTCTCGGCGGCGAAGGTGTCGTGGGCGGTGATGGCCGGCTGCGCACCGGCCAGGTCGCGTTTGATCCGCTCGACGATCACCGCGGCGGTCATTGGGTGACGCGCCTTGCGGGTGCGCATGGCGGTCACGGCGTCGGCTAGTCGGGTGAATGCTTCGTCGGCGGTCGCCTCGAACGCGAGCGCGCCGAGAGCGGTGGCGACGTCGTGGGCGTCGCCCCGTAGCGGGCTCGGATTGATCCAGGCGGAGGTGTAGAAGGGTCGGTAGTTGCCGCGCAGTGTGTCGCGCAGGGCGTGGTCCCATTGCGCGGACCACCCGGCGATCAGTAGTCCGTGGGAGCCCACGATGTCGCGCAGCAGCGCGTCCATGTGTGGCTTGTAGGTGCCGAGTTCGTCGTCGGTGTTGAGCATGGAGTTGGCGTCGCGGTAGCTGCCGTGCAGGTGCACCACGCAGCACTCCATGGTGTGCAGTGGTGGCAGTCCTTTGGCGGCGCTGTCGGTGGCCACGACGACTGGTTCGACGCCGACCTCGCGGAGCGCGGCCTCGAAGAGGTGGTCGAAGTTCATCGTCATGATCACCCGCACTGTGCCGGCGGCGACCAGCCGGGCGATCGCCCTGTGTGCGGCGGTCGGTTCAGGTAACGCCGCGGCGCCGCTGGCGTCGGTGGGTTCGAAGAACTCGCGGAGCACCGCGCCTCGTTCGTGTTGCCCGGGCGCGACTTCGGTGAGGATGCCGCCGTAGGTCAGTGGCTTGTTGAAGGTCGCCACGAACCAGTCCTCGACGGTGTCGCCGGTCAAGGTCGCGGCGACGGCTTCGTCGCCCCGGACGCGGCAGACCCGCTGCGCGAGGTTGACCATGATCTCCCACGCGGTCGGTACCGCTCCGAACGACACACCGGCGCCGGCGAGGACCGCGTACGCGCCCGGGGTGGAGTGCATCGAGAACGCCAGCGGTAGGTACGGATCGTCGATCCCGGTACCTGCGGAGTCGGTCATGGCAGCACTCTACGAGCCAGCACCGACACCACATCTTCGGTGAGTCCTGCGGGCCGTCGGCCGGGCCACCGCAAGGCGACTACCCGCCCACTCCTCCGCTGTCCCCAGCCGACGTTTCGCCACCAGCTTGGGGACGGCGGGCCGCTGTCCCAGCGGCGCAAAACGACCACGCTGCGCGTGGACTCGATAACCCCGCGCGCACGCGCGCTCACACCGAAAAGCACCCGCCTCGCGGGAGCAAGCTATGGTTTAGGTGCCCTAAACCCTTGCTCACCGTCCCTGTCGTCGGTACGGTGAGGAATGAAGAGTCCCCACGGTGGTGGGGTCGCTGCGCTGGGCGGACGGCCCGGTGGGACCGGAAAGACGCGGAGAGGAGGCACCGATGAGTCGGAGTGAAGACTCGCCTGGTGCGTTCCTGCGGCGGCGGCGGCGCAATCATCCGGGCGGTCGAGATGATCGGATCATCATCAAGGTCACGGCTACCGAGAAGCAGGAGTTGCTCAATCGGGCCGAGGATGCGGGCTTCGGTTCGGTGCAAGAGTTTCTGATGGCTCGCGCGGCCAATGCCGACGCCGGCGTCGGCATCAATCACGCCGAGAAGCTGGCGGCGTGGAAGGAAGCGACGGGCATTCGCAACCTGCTGTCGGGTATCGCGGTGAACATGAACCAGATTGCGCGGCACGCCAACACCGACAAGGACATCCCGCCCGACTTCGAGCCGGCGGTGAACGCGGTGTTGCGCACGGCGGACCGGGTCCGCGATGCGTTCGGTGAAGTGTTCGCGGTGTCGTTTCCCGCCAGCCAGCACCACTCCCCGACCGCCGACGGGGATCGACCGAGCGGGCCGATCACTGCCGCCGAGGGCGAAGGCTGGACTGTCTGATGCCGATCATGCCGGCGATCTCGTCGGGTGCGCGGATGCAGGGTTTGGTCATGTACTTGGCAGGTCCGGGCAAGGCCAACGAGCACTCCAACCCGCATGTGGTGGCGGCGTCCTCACGCAGCGTGTTCGCTGCTGGTGGTGCGGGCGCGGAGATGAACCGCGAACACGCCTACGAGCTCGGTCATGCTCTCGATGAGGCGCGGGTGGTGTTCGGTACCGAGGTCACCCGCCGCGACGCCGCCGCGCTGAAGGCCGCCCAGGAGCGTGGCGTCAAAGGCAGCGCCGCGATCGCTGAAGCGACTCGTGATGAGAACGTCTGGCACTGCTCGTTGTCGCTGCCCCCCGACGTTGACGCGCTCGACGATGCGACATGGTCGGCGATCGTTCATGACTTCATGGAGGGCATGGGGTTTGACGATCCGAAGGCCGCTGACTCGCGATGGGTGGCCATTCGTCACGGCCTGACGAAGAACAACGGCGACCACATTCACATCGCCGCATCACGAGTTCGAGACGATGGCAGTGTGGTCGCCAAGTGGCGGCCTCATCCCACTCGCGGTGGCAACGAGGGTGACTTCGCCCGTGCGCAGCGAGTCGCCCGCGAACTTGAAGTGAAGTACGGCCTCGAAGTGCTGTCCAGCTACAACAAGGACATGGCCAGCCGTGGCCGTGCACACGCCCAGGACGGTGCAACCAAGCCCCAGCTCGACGTCAAGGGCAACGTCGTGCGCGAACCGCGGATCGCCGAGTCGCCGTCGGTCACTCTGGCGCGACGGGTACGCGCTGCGGCGGCCGCCGCCGAGAGCGAAGCCGAGTTCGTGCGCATGGTGCGCGCCGACGGTCTGGTCATCCGAGCAGCCCGCTACGACAAGACCGATCCCCGTGCCGTCACCGGATTCAGCGTCGGGTTGCCAGCCACCGAGTACGCCAACAAACACGGCCAGCCGGTCATGCACGGCGGCAAGAAACTCGCCGAAGACCTCTCACTCCCTCGCCTCCGCGAAGGATGGATCGACGACGCCAACTCCCGCGCCGACGCGCTCTCGGCCTGGGACCACGCAGACGAACGCGCCACGACACCGCGCGAACCGAAGTCGACGCAGCAGCGTGCCGCAGAGGACACCCAGCGAGAGACTCCGACCGCCGAGGTGACGAAGCAGCTGCGCGCGATCCTCACCCCGCTGGCCCAGTCGGCGGCCACCGAAGCCGACTACGCCAAGGCGCTGCGTAACCACCCGGAGGTGCTCGCCCGACCTCGTTACGCCAAGGGCTCCACGACTGAGGTCACCGGATACGCGGTCGCGTTGCATACCCGGATCGCGAGCGGCGCTGACGGCAAAGAGATCTGGCGTAACGGCAGCTACCTCGGTGGCGGCCTGGCGCTCAAAGACCTCCGACAGCGGTGGCCCGACAGCGACAATCACCGAGCCCTCGCGTCGGCCGCATGGGCGCGCACCAACCGCGCATCGGCGGCACGCGCCGACGAGAACCCGCTCACGCGAAGGCTGCACGATGACGCCCGCCGCTGGCAGCGCACCGTGACGTCGATCAACGACCCGCACTCCCGCGCATGGCACGCGGCGGCCGCCGACACTGCCGGCGCTGTCGGCGCAGCTGCGCGAGGTCTCTCGGGTGAACAGGCTCAGATCCTGAACCAGCTCGCCGACGCGCTCGGTGCCGTGTCTGGTCACCGCCGCCCGACTCAACCGCAAGCGGTCCGGTCGTACACATCGGCGCGCCGCGTCGCCGCAACCATGCTCGCCGCCAGCCGCGACGACACCACGCTGCTGTGGTTGGCTGCGATGAAGCAGGTGCTGGCCGCCAGCAAGGCGATTAGCGAAGCGATGACTGCGCAGGGACATACGCGGCAAGCTACGCACATCACCGCGGCCATCGCGGCGACTGATCTCCAGTTCCAGGGTCAGGTCTACACACCGAGTCTCGATACACGTTCGGCGCCGGTACCGACTGCCACCGTCCAGACACGCCCCCGCACCGCCACAACACCGTCCACGGAACGTGGGCGCGAGGGCGGGTAGCTGCTGCGCTCCTGGTGTGCTTTGTGCGTGAACGAACTGTTCCGCGTCGACCCAGTGTGCGGGAAGACGTGTCCGTCCTAGTGCGTGCGGCAGTCTCCCAGGGTTGACTGAAACACGTTGAATCGCCCCGGCTTTGTTGGAGGCTCGGTTAGTTGGTTCCAGCGGTTGCCGGGACCGGGTTTTCACGGTAGCTGGTGACTGTGTGGGTCGACCAGTAGGTGGTCTCGTACTCGACGGGTGGGACGTGTCCGATCTCGCCGTGCAGGCGGCGGTGATTGAACCAGTCGATGTACTCGGCGACGGCGATCTCGACCTCGCCGACACCGCCCCAGCCACCTCGAGGGCGCATTATTGGGTTGCGGATGCATTCGGCCTTGAACAGCGAGTTGAACGCCTCGGCCATCGCATTGTCGTACGAATCGCCCTTGGAGCCAACCGAAGTCACCGCATCGGCTTCGGCGAGGCGTTCGGTGTAACGGATGGCTCGATACTGGGCGAGTTCAACCGGTCGATGCAACACCGGGCTACTGCAGGGAGCGTAGCTGCTCGGCGAAGACCTCGGCCGGGGTTCGCCAGCCGAGGACCTTGCGTGGCCTGTTGTTGATCGCCAGAGCGACGGCCTCGAGGTCCTCGGCGGACCACCGGGACAGATCGGTTCCCTTCGGGAAATACTGGCGCAGCAGGCCGTTCGTGTTCTCGTTCGTCGGTCGTTGCCAGGGCGAGTGCGGGTCGGCGAAGAACACTCTCGTGGTGCCGGTCTCGAGAGCGAACCGGGCATGACCGGACAGCTCCTTTCCGCGGTCCCAGGTCAAGGTCTTGCGGAGCTGCTCGGGAAGCGTGGTCATCGATGTCGTCAGCGCGGCGTTCATCGCGACGGCGCCGTAGCCACCGAGGGACGGACCGTTCTTCACAGGCGGCCTCTCGCCCCACCCCTCCAATCGAGGCAGGTGCACCAGGATCGTGGAGCGGCTGCTGCGCTCGACGAGCGTGCCGATCGCGGACCGGCCGGTCCCGATGATCAAGTCGCCTTCCCAATGCCCTGGGACAGCACGGTCTTCGGCTTCGGCGGGGCGTTCGCTGATCACCACGTCCGCGGTGACATGTCCCTGCGGCTTGTTCTGCGATCGGCTACGGGGCACCCGCAGTGCCCGGCCGGTGCGCAGGCATGTGACCAACTCCCGTTTCAGGGCGCCTCGACCTTCGATGTACAACGATTGGTAGATCGCCTCGTGACTGATGCGCATGGACTCATCCTCCGGGAAATCAACTTTCAGCCGGTGCGAGATCTGCTGCGGGCTCCATGCCGTCGCCCACCGTCGGTCCTGCCGATGCGGCTTGTTCAGTCCTTTCCACGCGGGCGTGTCGGGGCCTGCGACGGCGGTGCCGTCGGGCCGGCGGACGGCCCCGGAGAGCCGCTCCTGCACATACTCACGCAACCTGTCGTTGTCTACCACACTGAACGACACCGCACCGATGGTGCACGCCCGGGCGGCAGCGGCCCAGCTGATCGACACCGCGTGTAGTTGCCCATCTGTCCATTAATCGTGAACTGCGACAACGCCGTACGCAGCCTCACACCTGAGTCTCGCCCAGCAGGGGCGATGTCCTCCCCTGCCCCCAAGAACGAAGCCACCATGAGCATCGACATACACAGTTCTGTGACACGCTCCGGAAGTCCCAGCGCGTGTCAGTCGGCGCGGTCGGTCAACCCACGGCATGGATGGGACCCCGGGTGCGCCCCAGCGGCAGCCCCGAGCGTCCGGACTGCCGCAGCAGGATCTCCGCGGCGATCGAGACGGCCGCATGCTCTGGAGTGGACCCACCGAGGTCGAGCCCCACCGGGGAGCACATCCGGCTCAGCTCAGCATCGGTGAGGCCGACCTCGCGCAGTCGCTCCAGCCGGTCGGTGTGGGTGCGCCGTGACCCCATGACACCGATGTAGTCGATTTCCGGCAGCCGAAGCGCAACCTCGAGTACCGGCACGTCGAACTTGGGGTCGTGGGTCAGCACGCAGATCGCGGTCCGCCCGTCGATCCGTCCGGCCGCTGCCTCAGCTGCCAGGTAGCGGTGCGGCCAGTCCACCACCACGTCATCGGCTGCAGCAAAACGGCTCGTCGTGGTGAATACCGGCCGGGCATCACACACGGTCACATGATAATTGAGGAACTTTCCGATCTCCGAAACCGCCGCCGCGAAATCGATGGCGCCGAACACGATCATCCGGGGCTTGGGGCTAAACGATTCCACAAACACCCCGATATCGTCTCCGACGCAGAAACTTTCGCCTGTGTATTTGAGGACCCGGCTTTTACCACTGGCCACCAATCCGGCCGCGTCTCGGCGTACCGCACGCTCCAGCTCGGCATCGGCGAGCGTCCGCGTCGAGTCGACACCGATCAGGATCCACTGCCCGAACACGTGCTCTGGACCGCGGATCACCGTCGCGACACCGCAGCGCACTCCGGTGGCCGCCGCGGCCCCCAGCTGTTCGATCTCCTCGAGATCCGAACTTTCGCAACACTGGACATAGACGTCGAGAATTCCACCGCAGGTCAGGCCGACGGCGAAAGCGTCGTCATCGCTGAACCCGTAGCGTTGCAGCGCGGGCCGACCGGTCTCCAGGACTTCCTTGCCCAGCTCGTACACCGCACCTTCAACACATCCACCCGACACACTGCCGATGACTTCACCGCTGCTGGTGACCACCATCGTCGCTCCCGCGGGCCTAGGCGCCGACCGAAACGTCGACACCACCGTCGCGACCGCCACCGGTGCTGCGTCCCTGCGCAGTCCGGGCAGCTGGGACAGAAGCTCAAGCATCGGCGATCTCCTTCACAAGCTGTTCGAGGGCCAGCAGGCTGTGTCCGGCCACGAGTTTGTCCAAATGCGGCAGCACCGCGGCTATTCCGCTTTGGATCGGCTGGTAACCATCCTTGCCGGCGTGTGGGCTGAGCCAGAACACCCGATGAGCAAGCAGCGAGAGTTTGTGGATCTGTTCTCCGAGTTGGGTGGCATCCCCGCGCTCCCAGCCATCGGAGCAGACCACCACCACCGCCTGCCGCGCCATCCCGCGCCGACCCCATTCGTTGACGAACTGCTCGAGCATCTCACCGAGACGCGTGCCGCCGTCACGATCCACGATCAGCTTGTGCGCGGACCGCATCGCCACGTCCGGGTCGCGGTTGGCGAACGCCCCACTGAGCCTGGTCAATCGGGTGGCCAGGGCGAAAACTTCGGTGTCACCGGTGTTGGCCTGGAGGTAGCTGTGCCAGCACCGGAGCAGCACCTCGGAGTACATCTTCATGGAGCCGGAGACATCCACCAGAACAACCACCCGACGCGGCCGGGCAACACGTTTGCGCCACCGCAGGCGCGTCACCTCGCCGTCGTGCCTGCCGGCATCGCGCAGTATCAACCGCCAGTCCGGATGTCCCGCCTTACCCGAAGCCAGCCGCCGGGAGACCCGCAGTGGCGGACGCACGCGCAGTTGTCCCAGCATTCGATACAACCGACTCCGTTCGGCGGCGCCAACATGCTGAAAATCCCTGTTCCTCAGTACTTCCCGGGCCGATGCGGCCAGGAAAACTTCGTTGACGGCCTGGGACCTTCCGTCGTTGCCGTCCGCGCCGGAGTCCAGTCCGGTGTGCGGTGCGACTTCCGCGGAATTCAGGTTCGACGGTGTCCGTGCCACGATGTCCGGGTCGAACCATGTGGCAAACGCCAAGTCGTACAACGGATAGTCTTCGGGATCCGTACACAGCGCCACCCTGCCCGCGTGGTACACCGATCGCATGTCGGTGGGATCGAGCAGCTGTGACCCGGCCACGAAGGTTGCCACTTTGTCCGCGTCAACGTTCAGCCCGGCATGCCTGAGCACCTCGGTGAACCCCACCAACGCCTCGACCGGTCCGCCCGCGGTCTTCGCGATCAACGCCGCGTCGACCCGGGCCTGAGCATCGGTTCGTGCCTTGTACTGCAGCCCTGTGGGTGGTTGGTCTGCTGGGGGACTAGGAGATGGCGCTGGGTTCATAACCCTGAGCGACATCGGCGAAGAGCCATTCCCGTAAGGTCTGCAAGGCCGTTTCTGCATCTTCGCGATACTTAAGTGCCGCACCCATGGTCGCGGTGGCACTGTTGAGATCCAGTGTGGTCGAGCCGATCACGTGCAGCGCCTGGGCCCAGTCCAGAGCTTCTGCGGTGCCTGGCGGCTTGATCAGCCCGGCTGACCGCAAACGCGTCACCGCGGCTGCCACATCCCTGGTCAACCGCTCGGAGACCTCAGGGAGAGCGCTACGCAGGATCTCCACCTGCCGAACGGCATCAGGGTGATCCAGCCACAGATACAAACACCGCCGTTTGAGTGCGTCATGCACTTCTCGCGTTCGGTTGGAGGTCAGAATCACGATGGGCGGCCGCTGGGCGATGAACTCACCCAGCTCGGGAATCGAGATCGTGTAGTCGGTGAGCACTTCGAGCAGGAAAGCCTCGAACTCGTCGTCGGCACGGTCGATCTCGTCGATCAGCAATACCGACGGTGATGTTTGCAGCGCCTTGAGGATCGGCCGGGCGAGCAGGAACCGTTCACTGTAGAGCGATGACTCGACGGCGCTGCTGTCCAGACGCTCTCCGTTGACCGCGCCGGCGGCCTCCACCGCGCGCAGATGCATCAACTGGCGGGGAAAGTCCCAGTCGTACAGGGCTGCGCTCGCGTCGATGCCCTCGTGACATTGAAGTCGGATCAGCGGGCAATCGAGCGCCTTGGACAACGACTGCGCCAGTGCCGTCTTCCCGGTTCCCGGTTCTCCCTCACAGAACAGTGGACGGTTCAGGCGTAAGGCGAGAAAGGCTGCCGCAGCCACCGATTCATCCGCAAGGTACCCCACTTCACGCAGCGCGTCGGCCACCACGTCCGGCGAGGTGAAGCCATCCGCAAAGCCGCCCGCTAGTCCCATCCGTCTACTCCGTGGATCAAGCTCAGCACATAATCCGGGTCGAGCGGCAACTTTGTCACCGTCACGCCGAACGGCTCCAATGCGTTGGCAACGGCGTTGGCCACCGCGGCGGGCGCAGAGATCTGACCACCCTCACCCATCCCCTTGATGCCGCCGACACTGAAGGGCGATGGTGTCTCGATGCTGTGCACCTCGATCGGCGGCATGTCCGCTGCCGACGGAATCTGGTACTCCAGGTACGACGTGGACAGCGGCGTACCGTCCTTGGCGAACTTGAAGTGCTCGTAGAGGGCGCCGCCGACACCCTGGGCTATTGCGCCATGAACCTGCGCTTCGACGATCATCGGGTTGATCTGCATACCGCAGTCTTCAATCGCGACGATCCGCTGAAGCTGGATCTGGCCCGTATCGATGTCAACTTCGAGTTCGATTGCGACACAGCCATTGGCGTAGGTCGCCGGCGGATCATAAAACTTGGTCGAAGTCAGCATCGGATTCTCGGAGCGGACCTCGGCATCCCAGTGGGCCGCATAAGCCACCTCGGACAGCGGCCTGGACACACTCGGGGCGCCGATAACCTGCGCCTCACCGTCGACAATGGTCAGATCCTCCGGGTTGACCTCCATCATGTTCGCCGCCGCGCGCAGGATCTGCGCCCGCACATCCGCGGCCGCCCGCGCCACGCAGGCACCACCGATCACCGCGCTGCGGCTGGCGTACGTGCCCAACCCGTACGGCGAGCTCTCGGTATCACCGTCGATGACCTTGATATCGGCAATGTCGATTCCGAGACCGTCAGCGGCGATCTGCGCGTAGGAGGTTTCATGCCCCTGGCCGTGGCAGGACGTACTCACCGCGATCAGAACTGTCCCGCTGGGATCCATGGTGACGGTGGCGTTGTCGTGCGAGGGCAGCGGTGTCCCCGCCTGCGCCGATGACTCACTGCCCCAGGCGGTCTGCTCGACGTAAGAACTGATTCCGATACCGATGTAGCGGCCGTCCTTCCGCAGTTCAGCCTGGCGCTCGCGGAAGTCCTCGTAACCGATCTTGTCCACCGCCATGTCGAGGGACTCGTGGTAGCTGCCGCTGTCGTAGAGCTGACCGGTTGTCGAGCGGTAGGGCAGTTCTTCGCCGTGCAACAGGTTGATCCGGCGGATCTCCACCGGGTCCATGCCTAGCTTACGAGCGATGTCGTCGACCAGAATTTCCCGCGCGGTGTTGGCCGCCGTCCATCCAACTCCCCGGTAGGCGGCGACCGGCGATTTGTTGGTCAGCGAGGCCGCGACCGTCTCGTCGAAAGCCTCCAGTCGGTACGGACCGGGAAAGGCTTTCCCGGCCAGTGCCGGCTCGATGAGTGCGCTCTCGGTGTTGAAGGAATATCCACCACCGTCGCCGACGAACTCGCCGCGCACGGCGAGAATCCGGCCCTCCTTGGTGACGGCAGCTTCCAACCTGATGAACTGCTCCTTTGCCTGCGTTGCGGCAATGAGGTGTTCCCGACGATCCTCGATCCACCGGACCGGCTTACCCAGCACCCAAGCCACGTAGGGGATGGCGATCTCTTCCGGAGAGGTGGCCATCTTCTGTCCGAAGCCGCCGCCCACCTGGGGTGCAATCACTCGGATCCGGTTCTCGGACATACCCAGCTGTCCGGCGATCACCGAGCGCAGGAAGTGCGGCATCTGCGTCGAAGACCACACCGTCAGCTGGTTTTCCGCGCGCTCGAAGTTGGCCAACACGCCCCGGGTTTCCATCGGTGCCGCGCCGTAGCGGTTGTGGTGCAGGGTCGAAGTCACCACCAGATCTGCCTTGGCGAAGGATGCTTCGCTGTCGCCGTGCCGTTCGGTCTTACGGTAGATCTCGTTGGTGCCCAGGTCATCGTGGATCGTCGGGGAGGTCTGTGTATCCCCGGCGACCTCGAGCACCGGCTCCAGCACCTCGTACTCGATCGCAGCGGCCAGCGCGGCCGCGGCGTCGGCGGCGATCAGATCCGTTTCGGCGACCACGATGGCCACGGCATCACCGACGAACCGGGCTTTGTCGCGCACCACCACGTGCTGCGGCGTTCGCAGCAGATCGTCCAGCACGACATGGTCGATCAGCGGCTCGACATCGGTGAAGTCCGCCCCACTAAACACCCGCACCGAGGCGTGGATTTGTTCGGCTACCGACTTGTCCACCTTGATGATTCGTGCATGCGGGTAGGGCGACCGCACATAGATCGCATACAGCATTCCCGGTATCTTGAGGTCGGCGACGTATTCGGCGGTGCCGGTGAGGTAGCGCTTGTCCTCGACTCGCTGCGTCCGGCGACCGATCCACTTGTCGCGGCGGATCGTCAGTGCAGGGTCTGTTTCTTTGATCGTTTGCGTCACGGGGTGTCCTTCGTCAAGGCTGTTCGGCTTGGGGGTTCGCAGGATTCTCAGGTGGGCTATCCAGCACGGCGATCGGTGGATTTCGCATCCGCCGCCGCCAGTACCGATTTGACGATGTTCTGGTATCCAGTACACCGGCACAGGTTCCCGTTCAGACCGTCACGCACCTCTGCTTCGGTGGGCTGGGGGTTCTCGGCCAGGAGTGCGTGCGTGGTGATCAACATGCCGGCGGTGCAGAATCCGCACTGGACACCGTGGTTTTCGGTGAATGCCCGCTGGATGCTGTCGAGCTCACCGTCTTCGGCGAGGCCTTCGACCGTGGTGACCTCCGATCCACTTGCCTGCACCGCGAACATCAGGCAGGAGCGAACAGCGGCGCCGTCGAGCAACACGGTGCAGGACCCGCAGACCCCGTGCTCACAACCGAGCTTGGTTCCAGTGAGATCAAGGTCGTGGCGGAGCGCGTCGGCCAGGGTGCGGCGGGACTCGGCGAGGAAGGTCTTCGGCTGGCCGTTGACGGACAGGCTGACGATTTGCAGATCGCTGGTGGGTTGGGCCATGGCTTTCTCCAGATCATTTGTTGGGCAGCGGATTCAGGTGATCAAGCGGCCACGGGCGAGGCGGCGGCGGCGCGACGCACCGCGGTTCGGATGCCTTTGGCCACCAGTTGCCGGGCCGCGACCCGCCGGTAGCCTGCGCTGGCGTGGAAGTCGGACGCGAACGACAATGCCGTGGGGGCCAGCAGATCCAGGATCGCTTCCCCACTTCGGTCGATGGCGGTCGAGTCCGCGCCGATCAGCGCCGCTTCGAACTCCGCGACCCGCCGGTTGACGGTACCGGCGCCGTGTACGGCGATTCGTGCGTTGCTGATGGTGCCGTCGGTCACCGTCACCACGGTCACTACACCGACAATCGCCACCCCGAACTTGCGTCGGGTGACCTCCTGAAATGACCATCCGGTGTCCGCACCCAACGCGTCAAACGTCACGGCCGTGGCGAGTTCGTCGGCGGCCAGCGGCGCGGCCTCGGATGCTCGGTAAAAGTCGGCGACGTCGATGTCGCGTTCGCCGGAAGCGCCGGACACGGTGATCTTGCCACCGAGCGCCGACAGGACGGCCGGCACCTCGGCGCTTGCCTCGGCGTGGCAGATGCTCCCGACGACGGTCCCACGGTTACGGATCTGGGGATGTCCGACGTGTGCGAGTGCTGCGCCGATCACCGGGAGCTGGGACCGCACGTCGGCAGATTTCTCCACCGCCGACTGCCGCACGGTGGCACCGATGGTGACGCCGCTCTCGGTGACGGTGACCTGGTTGAGGCCGGAGACATTGTTGATATCCACCAGGTTCGACGGGCTGACGATCCGCTGATTCATCAGCGGAACCAGCGACTGCCCACCGGCGAGAATCTTGACGTCGTCCAGTCGGGAGAGCAGATCACACGCCTCAACGACGCTGCGGCACTGGTGAATCGAGAACTTCGAAGTTTTCATTGCGAGATTTCCTTGTCGGTAACAGGTCCTCGTTGGCAACCCGGCGGCTGGGCGGACTGCTTATCGAGAAAGATAGATCCCGTCGGCGAGCAACTACTTGGAACAACCGACGAACAAGCCGAAGGTCTTAGCCGATGTGCACAGAGCCTATTGCGCTGTCGAACAGCGCTGTTTCCTCACTGTTTCGGGCGCGTGAACTACCGTCCGGCTGCGACATAGGACACAGCGGCGTAACCGGCTACCGGATGGTCGGATTCACCGTATCCGGTCGACACGGGTAGTGGAGATGTCCCCAGCATCGACACCGTGCCGGTGAGTTGACCAGGTTAGGCGAATGCCCTTGCTCGGCAGGCTAGCTGGAGAAGCAGCCAGTCATCGGGATTGTCCGGCTCGACGTCGAGCGCGGCGAAGATCCGCTCGATCCGATAGGCGACCGAATTGCGGTGCAGATGCAGTTCCTCTGCGGCGCGGGACAGCGAACCATGGTTGTCGAGGTAGGCCTGCAGGGTCCGGATTGCCAGCGGGGCCTTATCCGACCCCATCTCATCCAAGGGCGCCAACACCGTATCCACGACATTGCGGGCGGCTTGGGAGGCATACCACTCGATGACGGTCCGCCGCACCCCCAGGCTGTCGAATGCGGCCGCATGACGCGGCCGGCGCCGGGTGCGCATGGCCGCAGCCGCGGCGCGGGCTTCGGCAACAGAGCTGATCAGGCCGGTCGGCCCGCTGTGTATCGAGCCGACACCGCAGTACACCACCGCCGCTGCCGGCAACGCATGTAATGCCTTCTGCACCGCGGCGATCGCGGCCGGGCCGGCGTCGGTCCCCGGGTCGTGGCGATACATCCGGACAAACAGGAGCGCGCCTTCGGCGCGCGCCACATGCCAGGTGCCGCTACTCTTCAAGTTTTCCAGAATGGATTCCGAGAGTTCTTCACGAGCGGAAAAAGCCTTGAGCTCGCCCTGGTCCTCGTCCTCGGGCACCTCCACACGAGCGGCCAGGTGCCAGCCGTCGACCGGCAGGCCCAATGTACGTGCCCGCCGCAGCAGGTCGGAGCGGCCCGATTTCGAGCTGTCCAACAACTCGGAGAGAACCTCGGCCCGCGACCGGATGGGCAGCTCGCGGGCCCGCCTGCCGGTGATTCGGTCGAGTTCGACCGCCGCGGCGGTCAACCGGCCCAGGGACGCAAGCGCCGCCAGGGAGTAGTCCGGAGAATGGCCGATCACGACCCACTCTTTACCG
Organism: Gordonia sp. C13; assembly: GCF_023218005.1. Lineage (NCBI taxonomy): Bacteria > Bacillati > Actinomycetota > Actinomycetes > Mycobacteriales > Gordoniaceae > Gordonia > Gordonia sp. C13. The sequence goes on along the minus strand of NZ_JALPSY010000020.1, from coordinate 73,848 downwards.
TCTGCTTCGCGGTCGATCTGGAACGCCAGCTCGTCGGCGACCTCGGTCGATACGTACATGTCGACACCGAGTGCGCGCCCCACCGAGGCAACCATGTGCTCAGCGTTGCCTCCGGTGCCCATCCTCAGCACATCGACCGCCGCGAGCACGTTGTTCAACGTCCGCTCCGCACCGCCGCGGCGGGCCAGGTCGAGCAGACAGATCAGTTCAGCCACGTTGCTTCGGGATCGATTCTGCAGCAACGTAATTCCGTATCGTTCCGCCGCTTTGATCGATGTCGCCGACGGATGCGGGGCGTCGGGATCGGCGATCACGACGGCGAGCACGCCGCGGGATGCCGCCACCCGGACATCGACGTCGAACTCGTAGGAGCGGATACGTGCGCTCGCGTCAGTCAGAACGACAACGGCCTGCCCAGGCGCCTGCAGCTCCTCGGCGCGCGATGCGAGCAGGATTTTCTCGACATGGGCGGTCCTTTGGCCGATCGATGTGAGTCGATCCAGTTCGAGCGCCGGAAACGCCAGGACAGCTTCCAACGTGTTCAAGACTGCCTCCCGGCGCTTTACATCCCGCACAAGAGATTTCCATCTCTTCGTCACTTCCGCCCAATGCCCCAGGATAAATCCTTGTTACTTTTGTCTTTGTGCACCTCGATTCCCACAATCTCGACGCCTATGCAGTCGGGTGCGGAGTCCTGAGCACCGGCGGCGGCGGCGAGGCCGACATCGGCATGGCGATGGTGCGGTTGGCCATCGAATCATTCGGTGCGGTGGAGATCATCGACGTCGTCGATCTCGGGGACGACGACCTGGTGATGCCCTGCGGCCTGATCGGGTCACCGACGCTGGCCCGCGAGCGGCTATGGAACGGCACCGAGGGAGATCGACTGGCAACCATCATGAACCGGCTGCATGACGGCGATATCAACGTCCTGATGTGCTACGAGATTGCCGGCGTCAACGGGCTTCTGCCGGCGATGTGGGCCGCACATCAACGGCTCCCACTGCTCGATGCCGACGGTATGGGCCGCGCATTCCCGGAGATGCAGCAGCAGTCCATGCACCTGGCCGGTGTCCCGGCATGCCCGCTGGTTCTCACCGACGGTAACGGCAACGACATCGTCGTGCTGACCGGTAGCGCGCGCGGCGCCGAACGTATGGCCCGCGATGCCACCGCTTCGTTGGGCGGCACCAGCGCGGGCGCCCTATACGTCATGACCGGGTCCACCGCTCGATCTGCGGTGATTTCCGGATCGGTCAGCAAGGCCATCGCGGTCGGCACCGTCATCACCTCCCGATCGAGTCACTGGTGCCAGGCGCTCGCCGACACGATGGACGGAAGACTTCTCATTGAGGGCACCGTGTCTGAGCTGGAATGGGGTGCCGGCGAGAAGTTCGCCCGCGGGCACGCCATTGTCGAATCACCGGCGTCCGGTCTGTCCGAGGCCCGGCATGTTCGGCTCGAACTGCAAAACGAGTATCTCCTGGCCATCGAAGACGGCGAGGTGGTGGCAAGCGTTCCGGACATCATCGCCGTCATCGATCTCAGCACCGGCGTCCCCGTCGGTACCGAAAACCTCCGTTGCGGGCAGCGCATCGGGATCGTGGTGTTGCCGGCGCCGACAATCTGGGCCACGGCGGATGGCCTGGCCGTGGTCGGCCCTGCCTCTTTCGGATACGGCGGCATCATCGATGACTAGATCCGCTTCTTCGCCGGTGGACGATCGCCACGTCGCGCCGCCCGGGCGGGCGCGTGCTGACGGCGCCCGGATCGGCCTACACGCCGACACCGATCGTCTCACTGCCGTGTTACTCGACCGCAGCGGGCACATCCGAGGCTCCGCACATTCCGGACGCACCGGCCACCTGGGCCGCGATATCGGCACTATTCTGGCCCAGTTGCGCAACACGGCAAGCACTTTCGCGTTTTCCACGGTTTCCGCGGTGACGTTGACCGCCCAGGATTCGACCGATTCGATGGTGAGTGCGGGGCGACTGGGCAGGGTGGCTTCGCTGCGCATCGGCGCACCGTTGACGAGTGCCATCCCGCCCCTGGCGACGTGGGCACCCCAGCTGCGCGACGCCGTCGACGCAGGTTCGGCGCTGGTCGCCGGCGGCGTCGAGTTCAGCGGTGCACGGGTCGCACCGCTCGATGAGAAAGCGGTCATCGAATTCGCCGAAACCGTAGCCCGATCCGCCGACGCTATCGCCATCACCTCGGTCTTCTCCCCTGTCGACCCCGGGGACGAAATCACCGCCGCACGCCTCATCGCCTCTGTGTCCGGTACGGTCCCCATTACCCTCAGCCATCAGATCAGCACCCTCGGCCTCGTCGAACGCGAGAACGCCACCATCTTGAATGCGGCCCTGCGGCAGTCGGCGGCACGGCCCTCCCATCAGCTTCGCGCGGCGGTGGCCCACTCTGATTTGTCCGGCGCCGAATGCTACTTCACCCAGAACGACGGCACTCAGCGGCTGGCCGAGTACGCCGAGCGGTTTCCGGTGTTTCAGATCGGCTCTGGGATCGCCGATTGTGTCCGCGGCGCGGCGCATCTGTGCGGCCTGCGCGACGCCGATGTCGCGCAGGTGAACGACACGTCGATCACGCTCGCCCACCTGGTCAACGGTTACCCCCGGGAATCGTTGCAGCGTCATCTTGTCCAGGGCGTACTCACCAAGTTCAGGACGCCGGAAACATTGACCCTGCCGATCCACGAACCGGATGCCATCAGCGCATCACTGCTGCGTGTGAGTCAGCGGACCGATCACCTGCCGCTGGTGGCGATCGGCAGCCACGCCGCGGTGATTCCGGACGACATCGACGGCGTGGACACGGTGATCCGGCCCCCGTACGCCGATCTCGCCAACGCGGTGGGCGCCGCGGTGGCCCCGGTCGGCGGCTCCGCGGAGCGCATCTGCAAAGGCCAGCCCGGATCGGTGAAGCGCGACGTGGAGGCCCTGACCTCGGATGCGCGGGCCCGGGCCATCCTCGCGGGCGCCGCCCCGGACGCCCTTCAGGTCATCGACGTCGAGGAGGTGCCGCTGGCATACCTGCGGGAACCGGCCGTCCACGTTCGAGTCAGGGTTGCCGGCATGCCGATGAACTAGTGCGGGTCTTCCCGCACACTCAATCTCCTTGGCCCGCAGCAAGAATAGCTTCCAGCACCCGGAAGGGTGTCACCGGGAGTTCGGTGATCGCCTGACCGATGGCATCGGAGACCGCCGCACACAACACCGCAGCCACCGGGACGATGGGCGGCTCGGCCACCCCCTTGGCCCCGAATGGGCCTTCGGCACTGGGACTCTCCAGAATCTCCAGATCGATCGCGGGAATGTCCCATGCGGTCGGAACACGGTAACTCTCGAACCCGGTGTCCAGGACATGTCCGCTCTGGTCCACCCGCACTTCTTCGAAGAGCGCGTAGCCCACACCCTGGGTGACGGCGCCGCGGACCTGGCCGCGGATCATCGCCGGGTTGATCGCCCGGCCGACATCTTGGGCAACCACGTACCGCAGGATCTCGACGGTGCCGGTTGCGGTGTCGACTTCGACCTCGGCGTAATGCGCGTGGTAAGACACCCCCACCAAGCCCGTCACCATGGCCCCGGTCACCGTCGCCTCGGCGTACTTGGCGGGGCTCGCCACGAAACTCCCGGTCCCCGAGATCGGTCCGGTCTTCCAGAGCGAGCCGCGGGAGATCTGCTCGAACGACACCGACGTTCCGGTGTCCGAAACCGCTCTCCCACCGGAGAGTTCGATGGCATCGAGACTGCAGTCGAGCATCTCGGCTGCGGCCCGCAGGATTTGTTCCCGCACCACCAGTGCCGCACGCTTGGACGCGGCACCGGCGCCGAAGGTGGTTCGGCTGCCCTGGGCGCCGTTGTCGAATCCACCACCGTCGGTGTCCGGGGCGGAGATACGGACCTGATCGACCGTGGTTCCCAACGCCTCCGCGACAATCTGCCGGATACCCGTGGTGACGGCACCGGTACCTATCTCGGTCGCGGCGCTCATCACCATGATCGATCCGTCCTCGGTCAGATGCACGGAAGCTTCCGATGGCCCGGCGTTGGTGAGCCAGGACAGTGGGACCAGCGCCTTGCCTCGGAGTTTTCCCGGCGGACACGGGGATTGACTCGACGTCCAGGTGGCTCGCCGTTCTACCGACTCCAACGCTTCCACCAGACAGGCGTCATCGAGGATCTGCCCGTTGACCATCGCATCGCCCTTGCGCAGGACATTTCGCAGCCGGAATTCACGCCGGTCCATGCCGATTGTCCGGGCAATGTGTTCGATGTGGTTCTCCACGGCGAACACGCAATAGGGGCCGTTGACCCCGCGAAACGCGGCCGTCGGCGGCGTATTGGTGTAGATGACCTTGCTGGTGTACCGAGCCAGCGGAATTCGGTAGGTGCAGCCCAGCGCAAGAGTGGCGATCCCGGCGCACACCACCGTCTCCCCTGACGAGTACGCGCCGTTGTCTGAGCGGACGTCCGCTGATTGCGCGAGGATCCGCCCATCGCTGGAAACGGCTGTGCGCAGGGACACCGTGGCGTTCTCCCGGCACCCGGTGGTGGCGAACTCCTCCTCGCGGGTGTTGAGTATCTTCACCGGCCGCCGCGACTTGCGGGCAAGCACGCACGCGATCGGCTCCAGAATGGCATCGAGCTTGCCGCCGAAACCGCCACCCACAGTGGGAACCACCACGCGCACTTGCGAAGGTGGGATATTGAGCAGTTCGGCGGTGCGCTCGCGGATCATGTAGGGGAACTGGGTTGACGTGTGCACGACATAACGACCGTTGCGATACGACGCAATCGAGACGTGCGGTTCGATGGGTGTCTGGTTTTGTCGTGGTACCCGGAAGAAGTCCTCGACTATTGCATCTGCCGTCTCGAAAGCACGCGCGAACTCGGCATCACTGCCGCGGGATATCCCGTTCTGCCACACGATATTTCCGCCGCGATAGTCGGCTTCCATGGCGATCTCATAGCTTTGCCAGTCTGCGTGGACATCCGGAGCATCTGGCGCAATCGCCTCCTCCATGCTGATTACCGCGGGCAGTTTTTCGATTTCGACTTCGATCGCGGCCAGCGCCCGCCGCGCGACGTCCGCGGTATCAGCGGCCACTGCGGCGAGCGGTTCGCCGACGTAACGAACCATGTCCGAGGCGAAGGTCGGCTGATCCTTCACCACCGACATACCCGAGAGATGCGGAATGTCAACGTGCGTGGCCACCGCACGTACTCCTGGGATTCGTTGTGCTGGTTCGATATTCAGCTTGATAACCCGACCTCGGGCCACGTCGGAGCGCAGCACCATGCCAACCAGGGTTCCGACCTCCTCGAAGTCCATGGTGTACACCGCCTGCCCGGTGACCTTCTCCACACCGTCGGATCGGCCCGAGCTGACGCCGATGACCCTGCCGGACGGGTTGACCTCGGGTGAATGTGCGATGGTCACGCCAGCTCCTCGCGCATCTCGCGCACAACCTGCATGGCTGCTTCGATGATTCCCTGATACCCGGTGCAGCGGCAAATATTCCCGCCGATTGCGGATCGAACGTCGTCCTCGGTCGGCGATGGCGTCGAGGTGAGCAGTGCGCGCAGACTCATCACCATTCCGGGAGTGCAGGCACCGCACTGCACACCGCCGTTGTCCAGCAGCGCTCGTTGGATTGGGTGCAGAGTTCCGTCATTGTCGGCAACCCCCTCGATGGTCTCGACCGACTCGCCCGCGACAAGCCCGACGGGTACCAAGCAGGAGAGCACCGCCTGTCCGTCCAGTTGAACCGTGCAGGCACCGCACCGTCCCTCGCCGCAGCCCAGTTTGCCTCCGCGCAGCATCAGGACGTCGCGCAGCACCATCAGCAGCGACGTCATAGGTTCGACATCGACCTGCTCGGCGCAGCCGTTGACCTGTAGTTCAATGTTCATGGTTCTCCCCACGGTTCGCAGGCAGGCAGGCACGCAGGGCGGCGGCCACCGCGGTCGGTGCAACCGCACTGCGGTACCAGCCCGGGGCTTCCAGGCTCTGCCGGCCGACGGTCGCTGCCCCCGCCCGCCGGGCCGCCGCAACGATCATCTCTTCATCCGGTAGGCCCAGCCCCAGCAGCGCTTCGGCTTCTGTGCAGCGCACGGGCAGTTCCTGGACCGCACCGATCACCAGGCGGGGCGCCCGGACACCCGACTCGTCGATCATGGCCGCCGCATTGACGATCGGATATTCGCCGCCCTTTCGGACCGTCAGACGCGCGAAGCCAGATCGCTGGTACGTCGGCGCGAGTATCTCGAATCCGGTCACCAGCGCTTCCGGTGCGAGACGACCCCGCTCGGACACGTACTCGGCAACCGGCATCCGCACGCTTCCGTCGGTCACCGACACCACCTCGACCACCGCGTCCAGCGCGATCAATGCCGGCACCAGATCCGCATCCGGGAAGCCACGTACCGCGACGTTTCCACCGATGGTGGCTACGTTACGAACCTGGGTAAACGCCGACTGTGCCGCCGCCTGCTGCAGGGCGCCGAACTGGATGCGTCCGATCGGATGGTCCAGATCGGCCGCGAGCCGCGCATGCGTGACCCGAGCCCCAACCCACAATTTGGCTTCGTCACCGTCGGCGACCTGTGAGAACCTGGCCAATGCCGCGACGCCGTCGAGCGCAATGTAGGCAGGGGCGACGTGTCCGCGGGCAATACCACGCATGATCCAGGTGCCGCCGGCCAAGTACTGACCGTCCAATTCCCAGCACAGCGCGATGGCTTCGTCGACCGTTGCCGGGTGATGTACTCGAGGTTTCGATGTGTCAGAAGCCATCGTCGCCGACATGCTAGTTGATGACCACGCCTGAGACGGCCTGATAGGTCTTGATGAAGCTGTCGAACTGTTCGAAGAATGATGCCGGCGCGGCAGCGATCGCCTTCTGGTAGGCCGCCAGATCGGAGACTTCGATGATCTCGAGGTAACTCAACGACGGAACCGCGACTCCGTCCATCACCGCCGCCTCGGACAGTCGGACCACCCGATAGGACTCGACCCCGTCGAGGGCCAGTGCCAGCGGTGTGTCGACATCGCGCACCCAGGTCTCGTACTGTACGCGCAGATCTTCCGACCGCAGCACAGTCAGGAAGAAGACGATTTCAGTTGGCTTGGTGCTCATAGTGTTTCCTCTCGATTGCCGATCTGTGGATCAGAGATGGGGCAGGACGTCCGTAGCGGTCTGCTCCAGGACAGCGACGCTCTTCTCGGCCGGGTAGGGGGCTAGCACCACCGATGTCGCTCCGGCGTCACGAAGCGCCCTGATCTTGTCGATGCACTCCGCGGGCGTGCCGGCTACCGCAAAGTAGTCGATCCATTCGTCGGGAATAGCTGCGGCGATCTTCGCGGAGTCATCGAGCGCGAGGATCTCTTTGAGGTCATCGTTGATGCCGTACACGTCGGTCATCGCCGAGGGGCCGATCGCGTCCAGAAAGTGCGCCACCACCGGACGGGCGTCCGCACGGGCCGCCTCGCGGTCATCGGACACCGAATAGATGGCGAACGTCGGAATCTGGTGGGTGGTGATGTCCCGTCCGGTACGGGCGGCCCCTTCGGCCAGCTTCTCCCGGACGAAGCTCAGATACTTGGGGCCGGCCAGCATGGACATGATCGTCCCATCCGCGGACTGCCCGGACATTTCCAGCGATTTCGGACCCACGACGCCTGCGTAGAGTGGAGCCGACTGGTCTGCGGCCAGCGGATGCACCAGCGAGACATTGTCGAAGTAGTAGGGCCCGTCGTCGATGGCCAGCGTTTCGCCGGCCAGCAACCGACCGGTGGTTTCGATGACGGTGCTCAGCGCGGTGACCGGGGACTTCGGGTACAGGCCCATCTGTTTGGTCCAGACCGGCACACCATGACCTATCCCGGTCACCAGTCGGCCGGGAAAGGCTCCGGCGATGGTCGAGATTTCCATCGCCAGCACCGCGGGATGCCGAACCACCGCCGAGACCAGCCCGATCCCGACGGTGATATTCGAGGTGACGCTCAGCGCGATCGCGGCGCTACTGGGGCCGGCGAGGTAAAAGTAGTCCTCGCCGACCCACAGCTCGCTGAAACCCAATTTCTCCACCAGCACACTGGTGTCCACCAGGTCTGCCGGCCTGGTGGTGGTCGGCAGGAGAACTCCCACTGTGGCGGTCTTGGGCAGATCAGTCATGGCGACTCTCCTCGTTGGCAGTGGCGGTACACGCGGAAACCCATTCCGACGCATGGTTTTCGAAGTGCTGCAGCTTCCAGATGGGCACTTCGGCCTTGATCAGATCGACGATGCGCCCGCACGCGGCGAACGCCTGCTTTCGATGGGCGGCCGCGACGGAGACGACGAGAGCGACATCGCCGATGCTCAGGTCACCCTGACGGTGCACGGCGGCGACACGCACCTGATGTTCGGTGGCCTCTGCGGCCACCAGTCGCTGCAGAAAACGCTCCGCCTGGGGATGTGCCTGATACGTCAGGGCAGCGACACGCTGACCGTCGTCGTGATTGCGCACCACCCCGCGGAAGGTGGCCAGCGCACCGCAGTCGTCGGTCAGCACCCAATCTTCGAGTGCCGCAACATCGATCTGCTGGTCGGCGATCGCGGCCCGGTGCTCCGCGGCCAGTTCGTCGAGCACCGTTGCCTGACTACCCGGCGATGTCACAGTATCCATGTCTGCACCTCGTCCCCTTCACTGAGAGCGCTCGTGTCCTCGTTGACGACCACCAGTGAATCCGACTGCGCCATTGCCGAAATGAGATGTGAGCCCGGACCGGAGGTCACCCGGACACCATCCGGTGTGCAGTCGCCGCGGAAGAACTGCCTTTTCCCGGCAATGGACGTCAGCGCATGCGTCAGCCGGCGGGTCTCGCGCACCCGAGGTGGCAGACCCGCGTCCTGCCGAATAGCTGCGCTGGCGAACACTTCGTAGGACACGAGAGTGCTCACCGGATTGCCGGGGAAACACAACACCGGTGTGCCGTCGATGCTGGCCAGTCCCTGCGGCCCACCCGGTTGCATGGCCACGAGGCCGAACCGACCGCTGCTGCCCAGTACCTCTCGGACCACTTCAAAGTCGCCAGCCGAGATACCGCCCGAGGTGAGGACCAGATCCGCGGCCGCCGCGGCCCGTTCCAAGGTTCCCCGCAGTTCACGCGGATTGTCGGAGCACCGCTCCACCAGCGCCAGGACTGCACCGTCGCGTTCGACACATGCCCGCAGCCCCACCGAGTTCCCGTCGAAGATCTGGCCGGGTGACAATTCGCCCTCCGGTGCGGCGAGTTCTGCACCGGTGGTGATGATGGCCACCGTCAGCCGTGGCCGCACCTGCACTGTGTGGACGCCGGCGCAGGCCAGTGCTGCCAGGTGACGTGGCTCGAGTCGGGTGCCGTTCGACACCATGACGTCGCCGGCCATCACATCGCATCCGGCTTCACGCACGAATGCACCAGCCGGTCTGGCGACGCGGATGATCACCCGCCCGGGTTCGGCGGCTGGTTCAGTTTCTTCGACCGGGATCACCGTATCGGCTCCGTCCGGCAGCATCGCTCCGGTCATGATGCGTTCTGCCGCGCCAGCAGTGTGGCACGGTGCCCCGCTCCAGCCGGCGGGCAGCACGCCGGCGATGGGCAGTTCGATGGGCGTTGTCGAGACGGTCTCGGAATCGACTGCGTACCCGTCCATCTGAGAGTTCCGGAATACCGGAATGTCTACGCGGGCGCGGGCATCGGCGGTGAGCACCAGACCCAGGGCCGTCTCGACAGCCACCCGGGCCGATGCGCGTTCGCAGGCCGTTGCGAGGGCGGCCTCGACGGCGGACAAATACTCGTGGTAGCGGACCACCGAATGGTCGTCACGGAGGGCAGCACTGGTCATCTCAGCCGCCCGCAAATGGCGGCATGATGTCGACTTCGCCGCTCACGGCGGCGGTGCCATCTCTGGTTAGTTCATCGTCCACCAGGAACGCGGCGACGGTGAGCATTGCCGCCATTCTCGGGCCGTGGCGACTGAGGAGTTCACGTCGCAGGTCATCGATCACTGACCCGTGCGGCAGCGTGATCAGTTCCTGTGAGCAGCCGGCCACGTCTGCGGCCGCCGCGAAGTATCTGACTATGACCTGCCGTACCACAGTAGTTTCCGTTGATACGCGATTCATCGGAACAACCCTTTCCCGGTGTCAACCACCGATCGCTCCCATCGAGCGGACCGGTGGGGCGAATCCCTCTGAGTCAATCCCGTGCCCGGCCGACTTGTCCCACATGGCGGCGCGCCACAGCTCGGCAATCTGCGCGTCGGTGCCCCCGCCGCGCAGGGTGGCACGCAGATCCGTCTCGGCGTCGCTGAACAGACACGATCGCACGGTGCCTTCGGCGGTGATCCGCGTGCGATCGCAGTCCTCACAAAACGACCGGGTTACCGAGGCAATGATCCCGACCGTGGCCGGGCCGCCGTCGATCAACCATTCCTCGGCCGGCACCGACGGGTCGGTGCGTCCCATTTCGTGCAAAGTGAATCGGGCCGAGAGCGCCGCCAGCAGCGTCTCGGCATCCACCATCTCCGACTTCTGCCAGCCCCGGTCGTGGTCGAGTGGCATTTGCTCGATGAACCGCAGCTGTAGCCCGCGGTCGACACACCACTGCAGCAAATCCACTGCGCCGCCGACAGTTTCCGGCATCAGCACCGCGTTGACCTTGACCGGCGTCAGCCCCGCCTGCACAGCGGCCTCGATACCCTCCAGCACTGTCGGCAGGCGGTCGCGGCGGGTCAGGGCGGCGAAGTGACGTCGGTCGACGGTATCGAGCGAGACGTTGACCCGGGTCAACCCGGCCTTCTTGAGGGTCTTCGCGCGCTGTTTCAGGCCGACACCGTTGGTGGTGATCGACAGCGGCACACCCGGAGCCGCTTCGACACACCCGGCGATGATGTCCTCGAGATCGCGCCGGATCAGCGGTTCGCCCCCGGTGAAGCGGACCTCCGACACGCCCAGTGTCTGCACCGCGATCGACACCAGCCGAATCACCTCGTCGGCGGTCAACAGCTTGTTCTTGGTGATCGCCGGGAGGCCCTCCTCCGGCATACAGTAGGTGCACCGTAGTGAGCACCGCTCGGTCAACGAGACCCGCAGGTCCCGGGCCACCCGGCCGTGCTGATCCAACAGGTAGGGCACTCTGGGTCGGGTCCGCGCCGCCGGCCCGGACGCGGGTGGGCTCAGTTGGCGAATCGCCGGTATGCCCAGTGCAGTCACGGCCAGACCCTGTGGAGCTGGCCCGACCCGGACCGAATTAGGCGTCACGGTGCACCGCGCCGGCCACCAGGATGTTCTCCAGCGGGACCCAGGGTTCTTCGACGCCGAATGCGCTGGGCCCAAAAACGTCCAGGGCTTCCGGCGTGCGCATGATCGAAGGTGTCGCGATCCCGATCACCTGCACACGCTGCCCGAACCGTAGACTCTCGGTGTTGATCGCCAGTCCGGTCTCGGTGTCGAGGACCGAGATCAGGTCCGGCACAATGGCCAGCACCGTGTCGCCCTCCTTGGCGATCAGATGCTCGTTCTGGAAGCTGAGCTCCACCGAGCGTGAGTCGTCGAAAGCCCGGATTTCGGCGGTGCCCCGTACAAACCCGCCGCTGGTGGCTCGCGCCACATCCACCACCTTGCCCTCGAGCAGCAGCCGTGCGTGCCCGTAGATCGACGTCGTGCAAGAGTCGATAACCGCCTGCAGCGGAGACCGTCCGGAAGATTTCGCCTGGGTCACCGCCTTGCCGAGGGAACGTGCCAGCGTCAATGTGCGTGGGATGGCGGTGCGTTTGAGGTCACTTCCCGACATCGGGTACTCGGCGATGTAGGCCACACCACCCATCCGGATCGCCACCCCGCGAGCGTGGCGTTCCATGCTGAGATTATCGGCGCCCGTATCGACGAGGACGCTGTGGCCGCGGTCATCACAGATCGCGATCGGGGACCCCGAAACTCCATACACCCCAAAGGTTTCCATCTGTAGTTCCGGGAATGCCCGTCCCATACCATCAGCGTCGACGATCGGAATGCCCGTCTTGGCGGCGACCAGCAGCGGGATCATCGAATTGAGACCGCCGCATTCCATCGGAACAATCGCGGTCACCGTTCGACCCAGGTGCCGCTCCAACACGCGTAATGCCTCGACCGCCTCGTCGCCGCTCGGAATACGCTCCATCACCACCGACGGGGCGCCCATGAAGGCACTCGCCACCACCAGGTCGTCGTCGGCAACTTCATCTGGGTCCATCAGCGTGGCGACCGATCCGCGTCGGTACTCTTCGGCCAGTAGCATCCGGCCGATGTAGGGATCGCCGCCACCACCGGTGCCTAGAATGCCCGCCCCGTGTGCGATGTTGTCGATGTCCACCATGGAGAGCTGCTGCATTGATCGAGTCCAATCCGGGTCTGCCTGTACGAGTCACCAGCAATGCGGGCGCCGGTAACTGAAGCCCCGCGCCGCCACTGTGAGTCGTCCTCGATGACGTCGTGGACGGGGCCATCCACCGCACTCACATGAACCCACCCTAGAGCCGATGTCGGAATGTATTTTGGAATACCAGCACAGCTTTACCGGTGACTCTGTGCCTGTTGCACAATCACAGCGCGGCGCGGGAAATGCCGCGGTCCTTGCCTGAACCGAGTCCGTGCACTCCGCCCACATCGGATCGGGAGAATTCGACGAAAACCGTCCGGCACCAGGAGACCCGTGCAAATCCTCCTACGCTCACCAGATTCTTGTGCGCATTGCCTAGGAGTTGGCAATCCCACTGGACCTACCATCGGCCGGAACGCGGGTTTCACCACCACCGCGCAGCAGAACGCCATTGGAGGTTCATCATCAGAATCGGAATCGATGTGGGCGGAACCAACACCGATGCGGTCCTCATGGACGGCTCTCGGATTGTCGGCTCCTGCAAGGTTCCCACCGCGGAACACGTCACCGATGGCATCGCGAGCGCAATTCGCAAGCTCCTCAGCGATACCTCCGCCGCATCCGAACCCATCGACTCGGTGGTGATCGGCACCACACACTTCATCAACGCACTAGTCGAAGCGAACAGCCTGGCTGGAACCGCGGTCGTTCGCCTGGGCTTGCCCGCCACCTCAGGCGTCCCGCCGCTGTCCGGATGGCCCGAGCAGCTCACCAACGCGATGCGCGCGGCAACGTTCCTTTGCCACGGTGGACACGAGATCGACGGCCGGCCGATCAGCAAGGTGCGCCCGGACGAGATCCGTGCTGCCGCCGAGTGCGCTGCGCAGCAGGGTATTTCATCGTTTGCCCTGTCCAGTGTCTACTCCCCGGTCAGCCAGGATTCCGAGCTCGCGGCACGCCAGATCATCCTGGATACCCTCCCGCACGCGCGCGTGACAATGTCTCACGAAGTCGGACGAATCGGGCTACTCGAGCGGGAGAATGCCACCGCCATCAATGCGGCACTGGCCGACCTCGCGATCAGCATTTGCGAAGGGTTACAGACCGCGGTCACCGCGGCCGGAGTCTCGGCACCGCTGTTCCTCAGCCAGAACGACGGCACCCTGATGACCGTCGACCGGGCCGCCAGCTTTCCAGTGCTGACCTTCGCCTCCGGGCCGACCAACTCAATGCGCGGCGCAGCGTTCCTGTCCGGCCTCGAGGAATGTGGCGTCGTCGATGTGGGCGGAACCACAAGTGATTTCGGAATTATCCACAACGGCTTCCCGCGCGAGGCATCCACCGCGGTTGATGTCAGTGGTGTTCGCACCAACTTCCGGATGCCCGATGTCATCGCAATCGGCATCGGAGGCGGTAGCCGCGTCAGCGACACCGGTGAGGTCGGCCCGGCAAGTGTGGGATACGAATTGACCCGCAAGGCACTCGTTTTCGGCGGGTCAACCCGAACCGCCTCCGATATCGCCACCGCGCGCGGCCTGATCAGTCTGGGCGACCCTTCTCTGGTCAAGCACATCCGGACAGATTTCACCGATGTCGTCTTCGATCACATTCGGTCCCGGATGGCCGATGCCCTCGACCGCCTACGAACTGATTCGCAGCCGCTGCCACTAGTGGCCGTCGGTGGCGGCAGCTTCTTGGTCCCCGATATGATCCCCGGCGTCAGTAAGGTTGCGCGCCCCGCCCATTCAGAGGTCGCGAACGCCATCGGCGCTGCCACCGCTCAAATCGGCGGTGAGGTCGACAGGATGTGCTCAATCACTGCGGGCACCCGGGATTCGGTGATCGACGAGGCGAAGAACGAGGCGGTCGACAGTGCCGTGCGGGCCGGTGCCGACCCACGATCCGTGCGCATCGTCGAAGTTGATGAGGTTCCCCTTGCTTACCTCCCCGGCAACGCCACCCGCTTGCGAATCAAGGCGATCGGCGACGCCCGAGTTCACGCCGGCCTGTGACTACCAGCCAACGGCCCACGGCCGACTGGTATGCCCAGATAGAGGCCAATGCTACTGGCTTCCTGGAGACTGAGAGCCAGTCGATCTATTGGGAGGAAAGCGGAAATCCTGACGGTATGCCGGCCGTCGTGCTGCACGGCGGTCCTGGCGGAGGGTCTCAGCCACACTATCGCCGGTACTTCGATCCCGACCGATACCGGATCATTCAGATGGACCAACGCGGTTGCGGACGTTCACATCCGCATGCCGGCGACTGGGCAAGCCTCAGCGGCAACAACACCTGGGCGTTGGTGGCCGATCTCGAACTGCTTCGGACCACACTGAAGGTTCAATCCTGGTTGGTCTTCGGAGGCTCATGGGGATCTACTCTTGCCCTGGCCTACGCGCAGCAGTATCCCGAGAGAGTCCGTGCTCTGGTGCTACGCGGAATCTTCTTGATTCGGCCGCACGAACTGTATTGGTTCTACGGCGGCGGCGGGGCCAACCTTTTGTTCCCGGACTACTGGCGTGATTATTGCGCGCAGCTCGACCCGAATCGCCCAGTACAGACCGCAATCGCGCAGTATCACGAGCTGCTCGAGGGGCCGGACCGGGTGGCTGCGACCGATGCGGCGATCGCCTGGACCCGGTGGGAAGCGCTCACCAGCACGCTGTTGCCCGACCCCGCACACGTTGCAGCAGCCATCGATCCACGGAACGCAATCGCTTTCGCGCGCATCGAGAACCACTATTTTCGGCACGCCGCGTTCCTGTCCCCCAACCAACTACTCGAACATGCCGGTGCGCTCAAGGGCATCCCGAGCACGATTGTCCATGGTCGCTACGATGTCGTGTGCCCCATCGGCAATGCGTTCGACCTGCATGCCCAGCTGCCTCATTCGGAGCTGATCGTGGTCGATGATGCCGGGCATTCGATGAATGAGACGGGGATTCGCCGGGCACTCGTCGGTGCGACGGATCGCTTCGCCGACTGAGTGGCCAACAGACGAGTGGGATTGACTCGGCGCACTCGAGTCGATCCCGGTCAGCACTCGACCACGCTGACGGGGACGCTCGTGGCGAGCCCGCCGGTGGCGGTCTCTTTGTACTTGCTGCTCATATCCAAGCCCGTGGTGCGCATGGTGTCGATGACCTGGTCCAGCGAAACCCGGTGGGTGCCATCACCACGCAGAGCCATCCGTGCGGCGTTGATGGCCTTGCCGGCCGAGATGGCGTTGCGTTCGATGCAGGGAATCTGCACCAACCCGCCGATCGGGTCGCAGGTGAGCCCAAGGCTGTGTTCCATCGCGATCTCAGCGGCGTTCTCGACTTGGGCCGGGGTGCCACCGAGGATCTCGGCCAGACCGCCTGCCGCCATGGAGGCCGCGGACCCGACTTCGCCCTGACAACCCACCTCGGCACCGGAAATGGATGCACGCTCCTTGTAGAGGGACCCGATCGCCCCGGCGGTGAGCAGAAACCGGACCGCAACGTCGTCGGGATCGGCTTTTCCTGCCGGGGTGTAGTTCTTCGCGTAATGCAGCACCGCGGGGATGATTCCGGCGGCCCCATTGGTAGGCGCTGTGACGATGCGTCCACCGGAGGCGTTCTCCTCGTTCACCGCCAGAGCAATGAGATTGACCCAGTCCTCGGCGAAGGCGGGGTTACGACCGGGGTCTTCGGCGGCCAGCCTCTCATACCAGCCGTGCGCACGCCGTGGTACGCCGAGATTTCCTGGCAAATAACCGGTTTGGGTAATACCGCGTTCGGCACACGCCACCATCACGTCCCGCAGGTGCCAGAGCTGCTGATAGATCTGATCAACCGTTCGAATCTCCCGTTCGAACCGCAGCATCACGTCGCTGATGGCGATGCCGTGCGCATCAGCCAGGGCAAGCAGGTCGGCGGCACTGTGAAACGACCATGGCGCATCGAGCAGGCCGCTGCGGTTCGCGGTATCGGCTGCGGAGTCGGCGAGGATGAACCCGCCGCCCACCGAGTAATAGGTCTCGGTGTGCAGAACCCGCCGGTCCGCGGCACAGGCGGTCAGCGTCATCGCGTTCGGGTGTTGCGGCTTCACGATGTCGGGACGAAGGTGGAAATCTCCCTCCCGCAACGGGATCAGACTGGAGCCCGCAAGCCGGATCATACCGGTGTCCCGCATTTCGGCAGTCCGTTTTTGTGCGTGATCGGGGTCCAGTGCATCCGGCCACAGCCCTTCCAGTCCGAGAAGGATGGCCGGGAACGTTCCGTGCCCAGCGCCGGTGGCCGCCAGCGAGCCGAACAGTTCCACTCGCACCTCGCGGGTGTCGGTCACCAAGGCGCACTCGGCCAACTCGGCGGCGAACCGCGCGCCGGCGCGCATCGGGCCAACGGTGTGCGAGCTGGAGGGGCCGATGCCGACGGAGAAGAGTTCGAACACGCTTATGGTCATGTGCTCAAACCCCGGAATACAGAGGGTGCTTGGCAGCCAGGGTCTCGATTCGACCCGCCAGGTCCGCAGTGTCGGAGTTCGCGGGTGCGGTCAGGACTTCGGCGATCACCTCGGCTACCTCTCGGAAATCGTCGGTGGTGAATCCGCGGGCTGCCAACGCGGGGGTACCGATCCGTAAACCAGAGGTC
Source organism: Gordonia sp. C13 (assembly GCF_023218005.1). Lineage (NCBI taxonomy): Bacteria > Bacillati > Actinomycetota > Actinomycetes > Mycobacteriales > Gordoniaceae > Gordonia > Gordonia sp. C13. Next base: position 56,827 of record NZ_JALPSY010000020.1, on the reverse strand, counting down.
ACCATGGGGGGACGCGGATCGAACGGAACGGCATTGCGGTTGACCGTGATTCCCACCGCAGCCAAGCGGTCTTCGCCCTGCTGTCCGTCGATGGCAGCATCTCTCAGATCCACCAGCACCAGATGCACATCGGTACCGCCGGTGACTACTGAAATCCCTGCCGTCGCCACATCCGGCTCGGACAAGCGGTCCGCGATGATGCGGGCACCATCGAGGCACCGTTGTTGGCGGGCCACGAATTCCGGCTGGGCAGCCATCTTGAAGCCGACCGCCTTACCGGCGATCACGTGCTCCAACGGTCCGCCCTGCTGGCCGGGAAACACCGCGGAGTTGATCTTCTTCGCCAAGTCGGACTCGTTGGTGAGCACGATACCGCCGCGTGGACCGCCCAGGGTTTTGTGCGTCGTCGAGGTCGTTACATGGGCGTGCGGCACCGGCGAGGGATGCAACCCGGCGGCCACCAAACCGGCGAAGTGCGCCATGTCGACCATCAGGTAGGCGCCCACCTCGTCGGCGATCTCCCGGAACCGCACAAAGTCCAATCGACGGGGATAGGCCGACCAGCCGCCGATGATCAGCTTCGGCCGGTGCTGCCGCGCCGCAGCGGCGACTGTCTCCATGTCGATGCGGTGGTCTTCCTCGGACACCCCGTAGGCCGCAACACTGTAAAGCTTTCCGGAGAAGTTCAACCGCATGCCGTGGGTGAGATGACCGCCGCAGTCCAGTGACAACCCCAGGATTGTGTCGCCCGGACGCAGCAGCGCGTGCATCACCGCAGCGTTGGCCTGGGCGCCCGAGTGCGGCTGCACGTTGGCGTACGCCGCACCGAAAAGGGCTTTCACCCGTGTGAGTGCGAGTTCTTCGACGACATCGATGTACTCACACCCTCCGTAGTAGCGCCGGCCGGGATAGCCCTCGGCGTACTTGTTGGTCAGCACCGATCCTTGAGCTTGCATCACCGCCAGGGGGGCATAATTCTCCGAGGCGATCATCTCCAGGCCGTCGCGCTGACGCCGAAGTTCCCCGCCGATCGCGGCGGCCACTTCCGGGTCAAAGGTGTGCAGTGTCTCCTCAAGGACGTTCATCATCGAATCCCGTTCTTCTCGGCGTACTCGGCAGCGCTGAGCAAAGTCCCCATGCCGGTGGGCCGCACAGCAAACAGCCAGCCCCGACCGTAGGGATCGCTGGTGACCAGACTGGGGTCATCGACGGCGGCGCTGTTGATTTCGGTGACTTCGCCGCTGACCGGAGGGAACAGCTCGGAGACGGTTTTGGTTGACTCCACTTCACCGCACGGTTCACCAGCGGTGATGGTGGCACCCACCTCGGGCAAATCCAGGTACACCAGTTCGCCGAGGGCGTCGACGGCCACCGAGGTGATGCCGATACGCACAGGGATCTCCGGTGGCAGTGGCGCACCGGGTGCGACGTCGACCCATTCGTGCTCGTCGGTGTAACTGCGATCAGCGGGAATCGAAAGCCCGGACATGATTGTGCTCCTTGACTGGTCGGTGGTTCAGCGGCGCCGGTAGAAGGGATACGGGGTGATCTGGAAAGGCACGAGGGTGCCGCGGATGTCCACCAGGACTTCGGTGCCCGTGGCAGCCACGCCGGCGGGGACATAGGCCAAGGCGATCGGATAGCCCAGGGTTGGTGAGAGTGCTCCGGAAGTAACCACGCCGATTGCGTCGTCGTCGCCCGCACTATGGATGCGGTAGCCGGCCCGCGCGGAGCGCCGCCCGGCCCCCCTCAGCCCGACCAGGGTCCGCGCCGGTGACTGTTGCGAAACCGACTGCAACCGTTCGTGACCGACGAACTCCTTGGACAGCCGGACCACTCTTCCCAGGCCCGCTTCGTAGGGATTGATCTGCCGGGTCAGTTCGTGGCCGTACAGCGGCATTCCGGCCTCCAATCGGAGGGTGTCGCGGCAGGCCAGCCCGGCCGGCGATCCGCCTGCGGTATAAGCCCTCGTCAACAGAGCGCGCCACAGGGCCACTGCGGAGGCGCGTGGCACGTACACTTCGAAGCCGTCCTCCCCCGTGTACCCGGTGCGGGCCAGTTGCACGTCGATGTCAGCCACGGTGGCCGACATGATCGCGTAGTACTTCAGTTGTGATACCGCCTGGGCCTGAGTAGACGGAACCAGGTCCAACACGATCGCCGCCGCGGCCGGCCCCTGGACAGCGATGAGTGCCGTCGCTGCGGACTGATCGTCGATGTCGACGTCGCGGCTCTGTGCGTGACGGGTCAGTTCGGTGAGGACCGCGCCGGTGTTGGCGGCGTTGGCGACCACCAAAAACTGTTCCTCGCCGAGCCGATAGGTCACCAAGTCGTCGATGACTCCACCGTCGGAGTCGCACATCAGGGAGTATTTCGCTTTCCCCACAGCCACACTCGACAATTCGCCGACCAGGGTGTAATCCAGCAGCGCGGCGGCTTCGGGTCCGGTCGCCATGATCTCGCCCATGTGGGAGATGTCGAACACTCCGGCCGCGCGGCGTACACAATGGTGCTCACGCAGATCACTTCCGTATTTGACGGGCATCTGCCAGCCGGCGAAGTCGGTGAATGTCGCTCCGAGCCCACGATGCTCGACAAGCAGTGGCGATTCGGTGGTGGGCGGCGCGGTCATGGGCGACTTTCCTTTGCGGTGGTGGCGAACGATTCGGGTGATGGGCACGAACAGACCAGATTTCGGTCACCGTGTACCCCGTCGATCCGCCTGGTGGGTGGCCAGTACTTGTTGGCGCGCAGCGAGTCCACGGGGTAGGCGGCTTGCTGTCGGCTGTAGGGCAGCTCCCAGGTGTCGGCGGTCAGCAGCTCGGCGGTGTGGGGTGCCTGGCGCAGCGGGCTGTCCGCCACGGCCCAGCGGCCGGCGGCCACATCGTCGATTTCGCCGCGGATAGCGATCATCGCTTCGATGAATCGATCGAGTTCATCGAGGTTTTCGCTTTCCGTGGGTTCGACCATGAGGGTGCCGTTGACCGGGAACGACAGCGTGGGCGCGTGGAAGCCATAGTCGATCAGCCGTTTGGCAACGTCTTCGGCGGTCACTCCCGTCGCCTTGGTCAGTGCGCGCAGATCCAGGATGCATTCGTGGGCCACCAGACCACCTGGCCCCGTGTAGAGCGTCGGGTAGTGGTCAGACAATGCCGCAGCGACGTAGTTCGCCGACAGCACCGCAGTGCGGGTTGCGTCAGTCAGCCCTTCAGGTCCCATCAGCGCCAGGTAGGCCCAGGTGATCGGAAGAATGCCGGCAGATCCGTACTGGGCGGCGGCCACTGCCGACTGGGAATCCCCGTCGTCGGCCAGCGGGTCCCCGGGCAGAAAAGGCGCCAGGTGTGCACGGACTGCCACCGGGCCGACACCCGGCCCGCCCCCACCATGCGGAATGCAAAAGGTCTTGTGCAGATTCAGATGTGACACGTCGCCGCCGAACTGGCCTGGTTTCGCCAGACCGACCAGCGCATTCATGTTCGCGCCGTCGATATAGACCTGGCCACCAGCCCGATGAACCAGGTCGCAGACCTCGATGACGCCCTCTTCGTAGACGCCGTGGGTGGACGGATACGTCAGCATGATCGCCGCGACTGACTTACCGTCGCTGCCCAGTTTGGCGCGCAGATCCTCGAGATCAATGCTGCCATCCCCGGCGGTGGCCACCACGCGCACCTGCATGCCGGCCAACACCGCCGAGGCAGCGTTGGTCCCGTGCGCCGACTGCGGTATCAGACACACGGTGCGCTCCGGCTCACCACGGGATTCGTGATAAGCCTTGATCGCCAGCAGTCCGGCCAGTTCGCCCTGCGATCCGGCATTGGGCTGCAACGATATCCGGTCGTAACCGGTGATCTCGCAGAGCCAGGTGCTCAGGTCGTCGATGAGTTGGCGGTAGCCAGCGGTCTGCGCGGCCGGGGCGTAGGGGTGCAACGAGGCAAACCCTGGCCAGCTGATCGGTTCCATCTCCGCGGTGGCGTTGAGTTTCATGGTGCACGATCCGAGCGGGATCATGCTGCGGTCCAGCGCCAAGTCCTTATCGGAAAGGTGCCGCAAGAACCGGAGCATCGCGGTCTCGGATTCGTAGGAGTTGAACACCGGTTGTGTCATGAAGTCGGACTGCCGTACAACCGCAGCGGGCAGGTGGCTGGCGCGGCCCGAGTGGATGCGCCCGGAACCGAACACCGCCAACAGCGTGCTCAGGGTGTCGTCGGAGGTTGTTTCGTCGCAAGCGATCCCCACGTGGCTATCATCGACAAATCGGATGTTGATGCCGTCCTTGTCCGCGGCGTCGACCATCGCGCGGGCCATCCCGGGAACCCAGACCAGGATGGTGTCAAAGAACACCTCGTGCACCACTTCGTAACGCTGCGCGCGAAGGCTCTGAGCGAGCGAGGACGCCATCTGATGGGCCCGGGAAGCGATGTCCCGCAGTCCTTGTGGGCCGTGATACACCGCATACATCGCGGCGACGTTGGCCAGCAACGCCTGCGCGGTGCAAATGTTGCTGGTCGCCTTCTCCCGGCGGATGTGCTGCTCGCGGGTCTGCAGTGCCAAACGGTAGGCCGGTCGGCCCGTGGCATCGATCGACACCCCCACCAGTCGGCCGGGCAGCATCCGCTCCAGCCCGGAGCGCACGGCCATATATGCCGCGTGCGGGCCACCGAAGAACAACGGCACCCCGAAACGCTGTGTCGATCCCACCGCGATATCGGCGCCGAATTCACCTGGCGGACGCAACAGCGTCAGTGCCAGCAGGTCGGCCGCCACCGTCACTTGCGCGCCGTGCGCGTGGGCCGTGTCGATCAGCGGCGCCAGGTCACGGACCGCGCCACTGACCCCCGGGAACTGAGTGACAACACCAAATACTCCTGTCTCCCAAACATCTTCGGGAATGGCCCGGGCCAGGTCGACGACCAGAACATCGATTCCCACCGCGGCTGCTCGGCCACGCACGACGTTAAGGGTCTGCGGAAGACAGTCGGCGTCGATGATCACCTGGTTACCCGGCGCGCTGCGGTTAGCCCGCCGCATCAGCAGCACAGCCTCCATGACCGCAGTCGCCTCATCGAGTAGGGAGGCGCCGGAGACCGGCAGCGCGGTCAGTTCCGAGACCATCGTCTGGAACGTCAGCAGGGCTTCCAACCGTCCCTGGGAAATCTCCGGCTGGTAAGGGGTGTACGCCGTGTACCAGGCCGGCGATTCCAGCATAGTGCGCCGCAGAACCGGTGGAGTAATGGTGTCGTGGTAACCCATACCGATCATCTGGATATGAGTTTGATTGCAGCGTGCAATCTTTCGCAGTGCATCGAGAACATCCTGCTCGGAGCGGCCGGCGGGCAGCCGCAAACTCTGGCAGCTGGGCAATCTGATGGTCGACGGCACCGCGGCGTCGATGAGGTCGTCGAGACTGGCGTAGCCGAGCTTGTCCAGCATGTGCTGACGGGCCGACTGGCCTGGACCGATGTGACGACCGACGAAGCAGTTCGGCTTGGCGAGCTCGGATGAAACTGCTACAGAAAGGGACATGCGGTAACTCCGGTATCGCAGGCCCACCGAGGTGGGTTTCGAAGGGTGACACCTCCCCGATCTGTCCTGCTACCTGAGAGCTTGACGCGTGACCGCGCATTCACCTTCGGTAAGTGCCCGGCGTGAACCGGCACTGTTCTCCAGAGTTGCCTCTGCGCTGCGGTACTGGGCCTGAGAGATTCCTGGGGAGGAAGTTGCTCCTACGGCACCTCACGAAGAGGTTCTCCCGCTGCGCGTCAACGGCGTATTCAATTATCTCGAAGCGAGACACTACCTGCACTGTGGCCTCGGCACCACCTGACGAGCAAAACTGCCCCGAAGGACCCGGCTGAGCGGAGCGGACCACACCAACGGCGAATCCGGTGGCGCACGAACACCATTACTGAGCTGTACCGTCGGGCTCAGCGCCTGGGACGCGGCTGACCGGCGGCCCCGGTGACCGCTCCGGGTGGACCCGAATCGAGGCGCGGCCACGCTAGCGTCTCACCACTCGAAGCGGCCGGAGTGCTCGGCCAACACCACCAGGGTGAGCGGCGTCATAAGACGATGGGGCCGGTGCCACCCGTAGGTGGCACCGGCCCAGGGGGCGATCTGAAGTTGCTCTGCTGCTGATTTAGCCGGCCATTCGGACGTCTGTCAGACCGTCGCTTTCCGCGGTCGGCGGGGTGTACTGAGCGGCGGCGGTGGGTTCAGGGGCCGTGGTGCGGCGAGGACGACGCGCCCCGCTCGCGCGGCCTCGGCGCGTCCCGGCCTGGGTGGTCAGCGGCGCGACGTTGAGTAGATCGAGCTTGGCGGCGGGAGCTCCGTTCTTTTTTGCTTCCTTGACCAACCCGGCCAGTTCGGCCAGGCGCCGGCGGTCGGCCTTGAGGAATTCGGTGCGGGTGGCTTCGATCTCGGCGGCCAGCTGGGCCGCAGGTTCGAGTGCTTCGCGTCGGCGACGTTGCCGTTCGGCGAGGGCTTGTGCTTCGGCGGCGTCCTCGGCTTCGATCTCGGCGAGGAGGTTGCTGGGGTCGAATGTGGTCATCGTTGTCTCCTAGGGTTGGTTGGGTGGGTTCACATTCCGCGTGCGCGTTGGCGATCGGCGTTCTTGCCGCCGCCTGTCCTGGCGCGGGCCTGATTGCGGGGTGCTGAGGCGACGGCGGCACGTGGGTTTGTGGGGTGATCGCGGGCGGCGGTCGCGGCGGCGCGACCTGGTGCGGTGGGGCTCGCGGTGCCTACTCGTTCGGCTCGGCTCATCGGCGGTGGCGTATAGGTCTGCGGCCCCACCGCCACCACGGGTGGCGGTGGGGGTGGTGTTCGGCCGGGGCGTTCGTTGGGCGCTGACCGGTTGAGTGCATCGGCCCGCTCGGCAGCGAGTTCGGCGTTGTGTTCGGCTGTGGCTGCGCGGTCGTCGGCAGCTTGTGCTTGGGAGAGCAGTGCGGCGGCCTGGGCGCCATCGCGATCGACGCTGTCGCTCCCGTCGTGGGTCATCGCTGGCTGTGCGGAGTTGTCGCTGCCGAAGCTGAGCGGGTTGTCCGAACCTTGCCTGGCCTCTCCTACTGTCTGTTCGTAGCGGCGGCCCGCTTCTGCGGGGTCCATGCGCATGAGTTCGTCGGGGTCGAGTCCGAGATCCTGGATCTGTTCGCGGAGGTTGTCGCGGACGTTGGCAGCCACGACGGCCTCGTCGGCGTATCGGTGGGCGAGGTCGAGTACGCCCACGACTGCGGTGCCTCTGGTGTTCTGCGCCCATTGCCGGTCGTAGGCACGATCGCCGAGTCGGCGCGGGTCGAGGTCCCGGAAAGGGGCCTTTTCGGCGTCGTCGGTGCGGAACTTCTCGACGAGTTCGTCGGGGCTGGCGGTGAGCCAGAAGGGGGCGTCTGGCCGACCTTTCGCAAGATCGTGGCGGGCGCGCTGTTCTACCTTGGCGGCGGTGCGACCCAGGTCGTCAGGCGTCTGGTTGGGTGGGGCGGGTTTGTCGGTGTCGGCGCGCTGCGCTTTCCGGTTGCGCTGTTTGGCGACCAGTTTCGCCCAGGACTCCACCATCGAGGAGCCGTGTGCGATGGCGACGGCCAGTGCACGCTCCATTGTCTGTTCGAGCTCGCGGGTTTCGTTGTCGTGCTCTTCCATTGGGGGCTCCTTAACTGACGGTTTCTGGGGCGAGGGTGCTCATGGCCACCCGGAGGTTCAGGTCGTCCATCTCGTCGGTGGGCAGTGCTGTGGCGGCGAGGTCGGTGTTGTGTCCGCGGTCAACCGAGCACCCTTCGAACGGGCCGTCGGTAGCGAACAGTGCAGGCATGTGGTGGTCGGCGTGATCGCGCCACCACACGCTCATCCCGGTCCCTGGGTCCAACCGCAGCGATTCGTATGCGCGCCAGAGCGCTTCGAGCCGTGACACTGCTTCGGGGTGCTCGAACCAGCGCGGGCACCAGCGGCGGTCTTGTTTGTGGGCGAGTTTGCGGGCGTAGAGAAACACCAGGTGGGTCTCGACGAACTCATACACCGAGGTGAACTCGGGCTCGGGGGCTGCCTCCTCTGCGTCTCCTTCCCCGCTGGTGTCGTCGTAGTCATCAGCGGCGTCGGCGAGCTCTTCGTCCAGGAACAGATCGTCGGTCATCGGTGTGCTCCTTCGGCGTGCCCCGGGGCGGCGACCGCCGCGACTGGCGGTGCGTCGGGGCTGTACTCGGCGAGCGAGGACTTGATGAGGTCGGCGTATGGCTTCTCCCACCACGGCACGGTTTTCAGGATCGTGGGCGGGTTGCCTGCCGAGAACAGCAACAGCCGGCCGCGCGGCCACGCCGCGAGGTCACTGGGGTTGAAGATGTTCTCGCGGGTGACATGGCGCGACACTGAATGGTTCCCGCCGCTCTTGCCGCCGCCGCTGGAGTCGGAGACGTTGCGTGCCAACCGCTCGTATTGGCCGGTCAGTTTGGTGAGGTTGTCGAGGTAGGCCGCTTCCCGGACGTTGCCGCCGTAGATGTAGATGTTCGACGAGGATTCGAGCAGCTTCATTGGTCGTTCGCCGAACACGCCGATGCCTTGGGACCACGATTGCAGGATCGTCATGATGATGATTCCGCGGGAGCCGAAGTGTGAGTACAGCTTCGGTAGATCGGGCCAGCGCACGACGTTCGCTGCTTCATCGAGCGCGCACAGCATCGGGATCGGTAGCCGACCGCCTGGCGATGCGGTGGCGATCGCCTCGGCGGTTTTGGTGGCGGCCATCGTCAGCGCAGCCACCAGGGGGCCGACGGAGCCGACACCCTCGCGGGAGAGGCAGTAGAGGGTCTCGCCGTTGCGGATGTAGGAGTCCAGGTCCAGTTCGGGCCGCTGGTCGTCGGCGTCGGTCGGGGCGACCCACTGCCGGACGTTGCGTCCGCGCAGGCATTTGGCCATTTTGATGGCGGTACCCCAGATGCCGTCGGCCTGCTTGGACGCGTAGTTCAGTCGTGCGTTGAGTGCCTGGGCGATCATCGGGTAGCCGTGCTCGTCGAGGATCGCCACGGCCTCGTGACCGCGATCGCGCACGACCAGCCGCTCGTAGACGACGGTGATCGGTTCTGCGGCCAGGGCGGAGGCCAGGATGAGGTTGGCCAGCAGGTCTTCGCCTTCGGGGTCGAAGTAGGGGTCCTTCTTCGCGTCGAGGCCGTCGTCGCCGGCGGAGAACAGCTGGGCCAGCTCTTCGGCGCGGATTTCGTCGGTGACGTAGCTCAGTGGATTCCAGAACCACCACGGGTCCTCGTTGGCGACCGCTTGCGGGTCGAAGACCCACACCTGCCGGGTCGGGTTGCCGGCGGCGTCGCGGAATTCGCGCACCAGCCGGGTGTGGTCGAGGTTTCCTCGTTTGTTCTCTGTGGCGAGCACGGCGCCGGGCGCTTCGCAGATCGCCGGGATGATCCGCGAGGTCGACTTGCCCTGGCGGGGACCCCAGATGTCGAGGTGCATGTCTTCCCACGAGCCGTAGACCATTGTTCCGCTGAGGGTGCGTCCCAGCGGCACGCCGATGGTGCTGGAGAACTCCGCGGGCATGACCGCATCAGTGACGCCGAGGGACTTCGCTTTGGCGGCCACCGCTTTGGCGGTCACCGATTCGATGTCCTGGCGGTTGCCGAGGTGCTGCTGGGCGCTGTCGACGCGGGTCCGGCTGGTGCGTCGCTGCCGCCACCACCACGCTCCCCCACCGACAAGACCGACTGTGACAGCGAGTATCAGGACCGTCCACACGGTCGCCGCCAGCGGCCACCGCAGATCGCCCGTGGCGAGTTTGATCGGTACTGCGAACGGGTTGCCGGGGACCGTCTGCCCCCCGGCGAGGTGCAGGGCCGCCCAGGTCACGACGGCGACCACGGCCACCACCCCGGCAACGCTGAACAGCAGCAGGTCTGTCCCCCGATGCCCCGATGGTTCCTTCGTCTTCCCCGGTGCGCTGGCCATCATCGTGCCCCGCTGGCCGCTGCAAGAAGATCGGTCAGGGAGACCTCACGCCAGCTGCGGAATCCCGGCAGTCGGCACACCTCCAACGCGGGGTTGTCCTCGCCGTTGTCGACGACGTCGATGGTCACGAACACCTTGTGGCGCAGACTGTCTCGTTGCAGGGTCTGGTCGGTGACCCGATGGTTAGACACCACCAGACGCAGCCCGAGCAGCTCGAGGTCTTCCTGTTCACGGGCTTGGCCGGCGAGGTAGATCGCCTTACGTGCGGCAGAGATGTCAGCGCTGTCTTGGTCGCTGACCTTGTCGTTGGGGTGGAACTCGCCGTACCAAGGATCTTCACCGTGCTCGGAGCAGATCGCGAACGAGTCGACCTCGCTGTCTCCGGCGGCGTAGAGGGTCACCTGAGGTGCGTCGGCGGCCTGTTGTGCCATCTCTTCGGTGCGGGCGTCGAATGCTTTCTGGCGCAGCTCGTTGTAGTCGATGTGCAGTTGCTTGCGCAGCTCAGCCTTGAACTTGGTGAACAGCGACGGGGTGTTAAGGCCGTTGCTCTCGGCCCAGGTGAACAGCTCGCTGTGGCTGTTCATCGCTTTGAGTGCTTCGCTGTTGGCGCGCACCGCGTCGCGGGCGGCGTCCCAGTCGGCGGCGTCATTGACAGTGTTCTTCTTGCGGGTCATCACGGTTCCTTTCGGCTGAGTGCGGAGGGGGCGGGGATTCGGGGGCCGATCGACGGGACGAGTTGGCTGATGGCCGCGCCGCCGGCGGCGACGATGAGCAGTGACGCGATCCAGGTGGGCGCGGCGTTGCCGTTTCCCATTGCGATCACCAGACAGGCCCCGATCAGGAAGACCAGCAGCCGGAACAGGGCCGCCCCGCCGGGGGTGTAGACGGTCATGACGACGTAGATAGTGATCGCCAGCAGGGCGAGTCCGGCCGCGCAGAGGGCTGCGGTGCCGGGGCTTGGGAGAAGTGGTGGGTCGCTGTCTAACTGGTCCCATACCTGTTCGGGTGTGCGTGTGGTCATGTATCGCAGCAGCCACACCACGAGGGCGGTGACGATGCCGGAGGCGGTCAAGGTCACCGCTGTTCCGCCGAGGAGGCCGATTGCGCTGTCGCGGGCGGTGGGCTCGGCAGGGCGAGCGGGTGCACGCTGTCCGGTGCGGTCGTGTCCGGTGCGGTCGTAGCCGTATCGGTTGAACCCGGCCCGGTCGTATCCGTCGGCATCGAAACCGGCGTCGTTGTATCCGTCGAGGTAGTACCCGTCCCGGTCGCGTCCTGCGCGATCTCGACCGTACTGGTTGAACCCGTACTGGTCGTAGCCCTCGGCGTCATAGCCGTCGCGGTCGAAGCCGTTCTCGTCGTAGCCGTAGGCGTCGTAACCGTCGCGGCCGAACTGGTTCGACTTGTCATAGGGAGTGGTCATCGTTGCTCCTTGTCGAGGGTTCGTCCGGACTCTGCGCCTGCGGGGTGGCTGGGTGATCGTGTGGACGTCATCCGAAGACCCACATGTTCTTCAAGCCCGGAATCGGGGTCGAGAAGGCCGAGTTATCGGGTGTTCCGTTCGGCCCCTTCAAGTTCGGGGCCGGGTTGGCGACGACGATCTTGCCGTCGTCTGTGACCCCTCGGGCGGTCACAATGTGTCCACCGGGGCACGGGCAGAACGGTGGCGGGAATCCGCCGTCACCCGAGAGCACGAGCTTCTTGCCGTTGTTGAGTGCGGCCACGGCGGCGGCGTAGTCGGTGCCGATGGACCGGACCGGGACCTTCCACTTCGGTTCGATCTGGTCGAAGAACGACCACGACAGTCCCTCGGCGCCCCAGGCACCCTTCTCCACCGCGTACTTCGCCACGGCCGGCGGAGTGATCGAGCTGTCGACCGTGGACGCCAGGATCATCGCGACTGACGTCGGCCCGCAGCCTGCTGCGGCAAGCGGAAGGCCATCGACCTGCCACCGTGGATCGTTCTGCGAGTAGTACACCCACGACCCGTTCGGCGCTGCCGACCCTTCACCTTCGCTGCTGCTGTCGCCGCATCCGTTGCCAGTGATCGAACCCGAGGACGGGAGGCGGTTGCCCAGTGACTTCTTGGTCTTGGCATCGACGATCTGGTTCGATTCGGGTAGCCAGCCTTTCTCGAAGTTGGTTGCCATCAACCAGTAGCCCATGCGTACGTAGTCGCCGTTCTGGCCGCGCGCGAAGTTCGGCAGCACCGCACCCTCGACGGCGGTGCCGTCGTTGCCGTTGTAGTTGGCCATGTAGGTGAGCAGGCTCTTCTTGGCCGGGTTGTGCCGATAGAACGGTTTGGTCGGATAGTCGGCCGCAGGATTCCCGGTTTCGCCGTAGATCACCGGCAGGCCGGCGGATCCGGGCGAGTGGTTGAACGCGGCGTGTACCGCATCCTCGGGATTGCCGGGGTCTTTCATCCCGTCGCCGTCGCCGTCGTAGCCCATCGACGCCCACGACGACGGGATGAACTGCCACGGCCCATTTGCCGAAGACGTCGACGTCGCCCAGCCCGTCTTGCGGTACGGCGGCCACCCGCGATTCTCCGCCCACAGGGTTGCGGCCACGATGCGCCGATCGGAGTCGGGATGCTTGGCGGCGGCCTCGTTGATGAGTGAGCGCCACGGTTCTGGAACCGCCTCGGGCAGTGGCTCGCCCGCCGCCGGGCGGGTCGCAGGAGCCTCGCTGCTAGGGGCTTCGTCCGAAGGTTCTTCGGTGTGCGGCACCACGGCTGCCATGTTCCGTACCCCACCCGAGCTGCGTGTCTGACCAGGCTCGGACGCGCCGTTGAGCCAGGGTTGTGGGTCGATCGCGGTGCCGCCGAAGCGGCCGCCTTCCCAGACCTCGAAGTGCAGGTGAGTGCCACCGGGGCCGGGAGGGCTGACCGAGCCGTTGTACCCGACTCGTGCGATCTGCTGGCCGGCCACCACCTTCTGCCCGGGCTGCTTGACCAGGAGGTCCTGGGGGAACATGTGGCCGTAGACGGTGTCGACGCGTTTGCCGTCGATGGTGTGCCGCAGAATGATCCACTGGCCGAATCCCGAGGCAGCCTCGGCCTTCTCCACGATTCCGTCGTAGGCGGCATAGATCGGTGCACCGGGTTGTGAGCCCAGGTCGATGCCCTGATGGGGTGCGCCACCACGCATTCCGAAACCGGAACTGAGGTTGTAGGTGCCCTTCTTCATCGGCCAGGTGCGCTGACCGGGGTTACCGCCGGAGGGTGTCTCGCTGACGCCGCCGGAGGGGTCGCAGTCGATCACAGTGCCGCTGAGTATGGCGACGATGGCAACGGGTATCGCCACCACCAGCGCCACGGCCAGCGCCACAGCCCCTTTCGCGACCTCGTTCATGGAGGGGTACCCCGGTCTTTGAGGGCTTCCACGAGATTGGCGTTGAGCCGTTGCAGTGCCCGCATCTGTTCGCGGGCGGCGGTCAGTTCCAGGTTCGTACCGGCCGGCGGAGTGTCCTGTTCGCTGACCGCGCCCCGGTACCAGTTCTTGATCGTGTTGGGATGCACCGACAGCTGCTTGGACACCTCACAGCAGGCGGCCCACAGGGACTCGACGTGCGGCAGCAGGTCGCGGACGGTGGCCACGGCCAGCTCTCGGATCTCGGCGTCGATCCAGCCGTAGCGCCGGGTCGAGTCGGGGGCGCTCATGCCGCACCTGCTCGGCTGGTGATGCCCTTGAAGCGGGAGTTCGTGTCGTGCACAGCGCCGCTGGCTTCCAGCGGGGTGAAGTTCAGTCGGAAAGCGATGCCGGGGCGGTTGTCCTCACCGAATTTCAGCAGGAACACGCCCTGGCCGTGGGGGCGCGGACGTTCGGCGGCGCGGTCGCCGACCCTCATGCTGTGGCGGAGCTTTTGCAATACCGACTCCGATGGCGGCGGTGTCGAGGCCGCCGAAGTGACCAGGGCACGCTCGGCGGCGTTGAATTGCGTCACTGCCGAGAGCCGGTCGAGTTCCTCCGGGCCGACCGGGCCGATGAACTTCAGCCGTGCCTTCTCCAAGAAGCCGATCGCTTTGTTGGCGTCGGCCTGGGACTCGAACGCTGACAGATCGGCCACCGAGTGGGTGATCATGACCAGCGACACCGCATCGGACCGGTTCAAACGGACCAGCGCATCAACGCGATCGACGATGCCCGCACCGGAACCGATCACCTGCCACAGCTCGTCGATGATGACCTGGAAGGTGCGTCGCGGCCCCATGCCCGCATCGGCAAGGACATGGGCGGCCTCGACGGCACCGAATCCGTCGGACCAGCACACCAGCAGCAGTGCGGCTTTGAGCTTCTTGTCGCCTTGGGGAACGCGGGACACATCGACACAGACCGCCGGCGCGTTGACATCGAGCGGCTGGGTGGTCTGACCGTTGAGAACTTCGCCCAGTCGACCGCACACGAGTGCTCGCAGCGAGCGGCGCAGCGGTGCGGTGACCTCGACGTAGGCCTCTTTCCATTCCACTGCTGCGTCTTCGTAGAGAGCAGCGTTGCCCTCCTTGATGACTTCGTAGAGGTCTTCGAGGATCGGTGGGTGAGCGCCGGTGAATCCTCTGCCGTCCTCGGACTTTGGCCGGTAGAGCATGTCCAATGCCGAGGACAGCAGGGTCTCCTCGAAGTCCTCCACCGCTCGCCCGCGGTTGATCTCGACCAGACCGGCGAGGGTGGCGACCTGGCGTGCCCGCAGATCCGCGGCCACCTGCACTCGTAGATCGGACAGGGTGGTCAGTCGTTGACGCTGTTCGTCGCTCGGATCGGTGAGGGCCTGGAGTGCTGCGACTTCCTCGCTCAGCCGGTCCAGGACGGTGCCGAGGGCCCCGGCGGCCAACGGGTTGATCTTCTGGTGCCCGTAGCCGCCGGTCACGACCTGTCCGCCGTTGGCTCGGGTCAGCTCGGCGTAGTCGGGCTTGATGTCGCCGAGGAACAGGGAGGTGTGGCCTTGGGCCAGGTTGCCCAGCGCCAACCGGCGCACCAGCGACGACTTGCCGAAACCGTTGAGCGCCAGCACGAACGCGACCGGGGCGGTGATCAGCCCGGCCAGGAACCACGAGAGCGGATCGCAGCCGAAGTCCTGCCCGGTTCGCAGGTGAGAGCCGAGCGGGGTCCCCAGCAGCGGCGACGATGCTCCGATGGAGAACGGCCAGAACCCGCCAGCCACCTGGGCGGTGGTGGCACGCCATTCGTGCATTTTCAGCACGATGTTGGTGCGGCCTCCCCCAGCTCCAGCTGCGCCGCGATGGCCAGGGTCGCGTCCTTCGATGTCGAATCCGCCCTGCTCGACCACGCGGGAAACTGCGCGCATTCGTCGCCGATCTTCGGTGGCCAGGCGGTGACGCGCCTTGCGGCCCGCCAGCCCAGTCTTGGTGGCGGCGTCGAGTTTCAGTTCCGCGTATCGCTGGGCGGTCAGCACCAGCACGCCACCGACGCGCACCGTGTCGGGCACCGTCTCCTTCTCGACGGAGATGGCTGAGGAGTCGGCGGCGCGGTGCCGAGGGGGCACTCCCAATGTCGTCATTACTCGCTTGGTCCTCTCGGTTTCAGGTGGTGAGGCGCTTGTTGACCGTGGCGTATTCGGGAAGCAAGATCCCCAGGCCCAGCGACCCGGCGAAGGCCGAGTCCTGGCCGCCGTACACGCGCTGGACTCCGATGCGTGCGGCCGCGGACATACCCTCGATCTCGGCGGTCATCTGGGGCAGATCGGCGTCGTGCGGCGCGGTCAGGGTGACCAGCACGCCGAAGCGGGTCAGACCTGCACCACGGGCTTGCTCTTCGCGGGCGGCACGGGTGTTGTCCACGCGGATCGACGCCGCAGCCGAACCGATACCGGTTTTCGCCTGCTCTGCCGACAGAGCGTCCTTGAAGTCGCCGTCGACCAGCTTGACCGCCTCGGCGATGTTGTGGATGCGGTAGATGATCGCCACCCGCTTGCGCGGCAAATCGAAGCGGGGCACCAGCAGCGGGCGAAGCGCATCGTGGGTGACAGTGCCTGCCGGCGCAGCCGCCATTTCCCAGGTGATGGAGCGGAACCCGTTGTGCACGTAGTAGTCCCACTGGGCCTTGGCGCCCGCGCAACCGGTCTGATCCCAGCGCAGTTCGTCCTGCTCGCCGCGACTCAGCAGCACTTCGAGTTCGCGGTCGAGTTCGGGACGGTACGCGCGGGTTGCCACTGCACACAGCTCCCCCGCCGTCATCGGTGCTGCGTCCAGACCAGCCGCAGCAGCGTTGGAGATGATCGTCGAGAGCAAACGCCCGATCGCGGCACCCTGGTCGGCCACCTCACGGCTGGCTGCCTCGCGTTGGCGGCGGAAGGTGATCGAGATGCGCAGCTCGCTGCGCACGATCGCCGACGCCCGATGCAGAGCCGTCTGTGCCATGACCTCACGGGCATAGGCCGGAGCAGCCGGAGAGGTGATCGCACGGACCTCCGAGGCGATGCGGGTGCCGTTGTCGGGAACGGTTTCGACGACCACCGTTGCGCCTGCCACGTTGTGGGTCGTGCCCAGGCTGGCGAGGAAGTCATCCCACCCCTGCACCCACTCGTTGATTTGCCACTGCTCGACAAGTTCCTGCCCTTGGGGCTGGCTGGACAGGACCACGGTGTAGTGGTCCTTGGCCCTGGCGTGGATCAGGCCGAACCGCTTTCCCGAGCTCAACTCGTATTCGTAGAGCCGGGTATCGCCCTGGATGCCGGGCATCTGCGAGCGGCCCGGCACCACCCCGAACACGCCTCCACGGAACGTGTTCTCTCCCTTGCTTTGTGCCCGCCAAAACGCCAGACGCACAATCATCAACTCCCATCCAGTACGACCTCGGCGCTGCATCAGCATCGGCACCAGCAGAGTTATGCCGAGGCCGAGAATTGCGCCGGTCAACAACAACGAGCGGAAAATCATGAACTGGAGCACGCCCACGATGAGCACGGCGCCAGCGAAAATGGTTGCGCCCCATGTCATACCGAAGAGGCCGGTGGAGCGAGGCTTCTCCCAGCGGCCATACAACAGGACGGCGTTGCTGCGCGGAGTGCTCATCGGTAGCTGCCCTCCTGCGCCGACGACGAGGACTCGTATCCGTCGTCGAACAGCATCTCGGAGGCCGACATCACGGCATTGCTTGCCATCGAGACATCTCCCATCGAGGGACCACCGGTGCCAGAGCCACTGCCGCCGCCGGAACCGTTCCCACCGAGCTGGTCGGTGGAGTTACGCCCTCCGGGCGGGGGCGACGAGGGCGAGCCGCTGCCGCCGCTGCTGCTGCCACCAGTTCCACCGCGACCAGGGGGCATGCCTCCACTACCGGTGCCGCCACCGCCACCACCAGGAGGTGGTGGGCCGCCGGTCCCACCGCTGAGCCCGCCGCCTGCACTCGGTCCTGCGGCAGCACCGCCGCTTGTCGCGCCCGCGGTCGCGGCTGTCGACGCCCCGCCGGCAGCGGCTGAGGCTCCGCCGGTCGCGACCATCGTTCCAGCGGCAGCAACCACGCCCGCGGTCATCATTCCGGCCTGCAACCCGGACCCGCCCGACATCGCCGCACCACCGGAGACCAATCGCATCAGGATCGGCAGGACCAAGGCGCTCAGGGCGAGCAAGATCAGGCCCATCAAAGCCATCTGTGCGTCTTTGAGGGAGTTCACGTCGTGACCGGCCATCTTGAACGCCACCCAGTACACGATCGCGGCGACTGGTTTCCAGAGCAGCAGCGCCACAGTCCATTTGATCAACTTGGAGAAGGCGTCCTTGCCAACTGCGGTGCCGCCGAAAGAGCCAACCAGCGGAATCACGGCCACCACGACAGCGAGCATCGCCTGGCGCCCGATCAGAAGAACAGCCTGCAACAGACCGCCGAGAATTCCGCAGATCGCGACCACGAAGACCAAGCCCGACCCGAGACCGACGACCAAGTTAGCCGCGCCCAGGTTAGCTATGAGCTGTTCGTTATTCTCCGCACCCTTGTCGAGCATCCAGTCGGCCAACGAGTCGCTAGCTGCCGTGCAGACGGTGAGCACGCCGCCGAACATCCAGGCCCCGAACACGGTTTTCGCCAAGCTCGTAAACGACTCCTCGGCTTCGTTCATCACCGCCTGGCGGCGCGCCCGGATCAGTTTGTAGGAGCCAATCAGGATTGACAGTGCCAGCCCATAGAGCTGCAACTGCACGGTTGATTGCTGAATATCGGTGATCACCGAGTCGTGGGCATAGTCCGGTGTCGGGATTTTGATGAACCACGCCAAGGCGAGTTCGATCATCTTCACCCAGCCTTGGGCCATCGACTTCGCAACCGACTTGAAGCCGTCGCCGGCCGCGTCCTTGATTGCCCCGCCGAGCTGCTTGGCGGCCACGCAGCCCAACGGACTGGTCAGCATTGCCACCGGGTTCTTGACGCACTCCTTGGTGCTGTCGACAACGTTCGGTGCGGCAGCGGCTACCGGAATCGTGTCCGGGACAGAAGTGTTGTCCCCCATGCCGATAGGGACCCGCACGAGAAGAACCGCGGCCAAGATGACGGCGATGAGGAGGCGGCGCGGCCACGCGCGGCCCGAGGTCAGAACCATGTCGTCGCCCACCTCGGGTCGTCGAGGTACTCCTCGAAGTCGCTGAGTTCAGAGGACACGACGGCCTCGGTCAGTTTCAGTTTCCAGCGGCCGTTCTCCCAGATCACCGGGATCGCGCCACCGTGGTAGACGGTGCCGTTGGTGGTCGGGAACTCCTCCGGTGCGGGCAGGGGACCGAACATCCAGCGCACGGAGGCAGAGTTCTCGCTGTAGCGGTCCTCGAGGATTTGCACCGCGGCCGGGATCGTCTGGTACTGCGGCTCACTCGGCGCGTTGAGGACGATGTTCTTCAGTTCGGCCGAACCGATGACCGAGCTGTCGAGGATCGCCTGGCGTACCTCGCGCGGCCCGTAGGTGGCGCGCATGAGGATCTGCAAGGTCGCCAGCGCCGCGCCCTGCGGAGTGCGGCTGAAACCTGAGGGCACACCGTCGGCACTGATCTCGGTGGGACCGTCACTGGTACTGAACGGCATCGGCGCTCCGTAGACCTTCTGCCATTCCAGTCCCTGCGGTGGGGCGATCGGCTGTGTGAGCCGCGATGACGACGTCTTCGACGTCTGTGCCAGGACGTGGCCGTGGGGGTCGGCGGGAACCCGCATACCGCGCCCGATGACGTCGACGTCGCTGCCGGTGTAGGGCCCGTTGGGGTCGGCGGGCAGTGATTCAGACGGTTCCTGCACGACCGGCGGCAAAACAGCAACCCTCGGTTGGCTGCTGTCCTCGCCACCTCTGAGCAGTGCCAGTCCGGCGATGCTGGTGGCCACGAGCACCACGACCACCGCCGTCCACACGCCAGAACGCTTCCACCAGGCGCGCCTGGTAGGGGTCTCGGATTCGGTCATGCCTGGAAGCGCCATTGCGCAGTTCTCCCTGCTAGTTGGATTCGGGAAGGCGGATCATGCCCGCCGGCGGGATATCGAGCGCCTGAACGCGGTTGGTGGTGTTGTCCACGGTGGGAAGCTCCAGCAACCAGTCACCGCTGACTACCCACCGCACGGTGGCCGTGGTCTTGGTTATCGAGTCGTCGGACTGGCGGGTGACGATGCCGACGGTCGCCTTATCCGGGGTGAAGGCCTCGACCGTGTACCCGATGACGCTGGGTGCCTTGTCTTTCGGGACCGGCTGAGTGATCGAGAGTTGAACACGATTGACGGACCACTGATCTCGTGCTGCCGACGGCGCGACCAGAGTGCCGACCACCCTCGGCCACGTGTTGTCGTCGGCCACCGACATCCGGATGGTCGCCGAGATCGCCGCCAGCGCCGCACCGGCACCCGTGCGGGCATATCCGGTGGGGACCGACTGATAGCGGTTGTTGCGCGGACCTTCATCGGCGGCAGGTACCTTGACCCCCGCGAATGAGGTCCACACGACATTGGTCGGTGGAGCTGTCGGTGCCGGCGTCGTCGATGACGATGCAGACGTCGAGGAATCCCCACCGCAGCCGGTGAGGAGGGTCAGCAGCGCGATCAGCGCGATCAGCGCGGCCAGCGTGGTCAGACCGTAAGTAGCGCCCCGGCGATGCCGGTGGATGCTGCGGCCACGATCAGCCCGATGATCACTCCCAGCGGAGTGTCTGGCGGGTCGGAGGCGGGGTGATCCTGCACGTGCCCCATCTGCCCGCCGATCCAGAACAGCCGCGCCACCGCGGCCAGACAGATCAGCCACATGATCCAGCCCAGAAGCAGATTGAGCGGTTCGGTGACCTCCTTGGGAAGGTCGCTGCCCGCTGCCAGCGTGTGCAGCACGTGCATTCGTGGGTCCTTTCATTAGCTGGTCAGGCCTCCGACGAGACCGCCGGCGACGGCGATGATGACGCAGCCGATGCAGGTCTTGGCGACCTTGGTGGCCGCCTCGCTGTCAGCGGTGCCCTGGTGCTTGTCGAAACCGAACTTGCCGCCCGCGATCAGCAGGGCGCACACAGCCGCCAAGCACGCACCCCAGCCCACCCACGACACGAGAGTCATGAACTTCTCCGAGCCGGGAGGCGCGGTGGGATTGACCTGGAAGTCGACGGCCAACAGCTGTGCTTCGGTGATGAGAGAACGGGTGGTCATGATGTTTCCCCTCGGTGTTTAGGCGACCGTCACGGACGGATCGCTGCGTTCGGCAGCACGGTCGGCTGCCAAGTCCTCACAGATTTGATGTCCCACTGCCGCAATCGGACTCGGCACAGTCGCGATGACGCCGTCGGCGGTCTGTTGCGTGGTCTTGACCCCGTCGGCGGGCCGCCATGTCGGCAGTTGCCGATGCAGCAGCGGGATCAACGATTTGACCCACGGGATGCGATAGGAATGCGGAGCCAGCTCCGACACTGTTCCCGCGTAGCGCACCACGTCCTTGCTCGGACGTCCTGGATGGGCGGCAACGGTGATCAGTCCACACACGGTGACCCCCACCGGCGCGGATTCGTCCAGCGCCGCACGCAGAACGTCGGCGGCCGCAGCGATACCGCTCATGTGTTCGCGGGCCACGACGAGCACGCGACGGGTGGTCAGCGGCGAGGTGGGCCACCGTCGCTCGGTATCGGCGGCCGGCGCCCACATCCGGGCGAGTGCGGTGGTACCGGCTCCGCCGTGTGCACCCATCAGCGCGAACAGCGGCGGGAACTCGCCAGTGATCGGCAGCGGCTCGGTACGGACCTCAATCACTGCGACACCACCGAACGACGCCCATCGGTCGTCCTGGAGCTGGTGTGGGCGGCCAGCTCCGAGACGGCGTCCCAGGTGCGGGGTGCCAACGCATCCTGCCGCTCCAGATCGAGGTGTGTGCCTTCGCCCAGCACCGGGTCGTAATCCAGCGCGACCACGGCGGCGACCTGACCGGTCACCGCGTTCTGCACGAGTTCGGTCAGGGCGAGGTGATTCAACGTGGGCACCTGGCACGCGATGACCAGCACCGTGTCAGCCAGCAGCCCCATCGAGTCCCAGCAGTCGAACACCTCCCTTGACCGATTGAGCAGGTCCGGTCGGGGGCTGACCACGAGAACCGGTGTCACAGCCTCGGGTAGCGGTTCATGGTGCAGTGCTTGGGCCACGCTGAAGGCGCGCGCACCGGTATCGACCACCGGGACCCCGCGCCCGGTGGTCGATACCCGTTCGAGCACAGCGCCAATGGCGGTGCCCTCGTCTGGTGCCCACAGCGTGGCTCCCCGAGGGGAGTGCCACTGGCGGCGATCGGGAACAGCGTCCACGCCGAAGCGGCGCGGCACGTCGGTGTCGTTGCCCGACAGGTCGACCCACCACGACCGGTCTCCCAGGTCGGCGGCCCGGTAGTCGGCGAGGAGCGCCGAGAGCACCGAGGTGCCCACTCCCCCGCTCGTACCGCACACCAGCACCGGTCGCTCACGCACCGGGATCTGCTGGGAAGTGCTGGGGTGGTTGGGGACTTCGATCAAGGACCGAGGCCCGGTTCCGGTCAACCATGACGATGCCGATTCGTTCATCTGCGTGTGCTCCTGTTCGGTCGATGCCGCGCGTGCGCCTTATCGGCGGTGGGCGGGCTTCTTCTGCTGCGGCCACTCCACGTGCAGACCGGGGATGGCCTTGTTCAGATCGCTGACCGCCTGCTTGGTCGCCTCGTGCACCTGCTTTTCCACCTGCGGCGCAGCAGCGCCCAGGGCCGCGTACGGTGCGCGCGCCTGCTCCCCCGACCATCCGGCCCGCAACGTCTGACCGCCGACCGCGACCGAAGCGCTGACGTCTCCGCCGGCGGTGACCGTGTAGTCCACGGCGGGCAGGCCGACCTTGGCGGCCTCGTCGGCGGAGAGGTTCAGCTCGAACTGGTTGGCACCGGGATTCGCCGGTGCCTCGGGCGTGTGCGGAGTCTGCGGGCGGTCGGGCTGGCCCGGAAGCCGCGGATTCGCGCCGGGATCACCTGCGCCCAGGGTGTGCGCGATGATCCCGCCAGCCAGACCACCCGCCGCGCCGCCGGCGAGCGCAGCCGGAATGCCCAGCACCGCAGCACCCGCCGCCGCACCGATAGCCGCGCCACCCGCAACGTTGACTGGGTTGCCTGCCGAGATCGTGCCGCCGATCACGCCGCCGATCACCGCGCCGCCGACGCCGCCGACGACGGCGGCCGGGATGCCCGCTGCGGCTGCGCCCGTCACGCCACCCGCCGCGACACCGATCACTGTGGCCGCCGCCTGGCGTGACGCCTCGTCCTCAGGGACCCCCACCGAGATCAGACCCTGAGCGATCTTCGCTTCGGTGTAGGCAGCCCACTCGTTGATCGACGTGACATCACGGCGCGACATCCCCTTCGGAATGTCGGTGATGTAGTTGCCGATTCGGATCTTCTCCGGCGGCGGCGCGATGGGACGGACCGGAGCGGCGGGCCGAGGCGGTCCGATCGGCGCTGTCGGAACCGGGCTGTAGCTGTCGTCGTACTGCGGGGTCACCAGCGGCTGATACGGCGCTTCCTGCGGCGGCGGCGGGAGCGTGCCCGGTCCCGGCGAGTAGTTCGCCGGCGGAGGTGCGGGTGCGGGGGTGGGTGTGGTTCCACCCTGCTCAGGGACGGCGGGGGTGGCCGTGCCTCCCTGCTCAGGTGCCTCGGGAGCGCTCGGCGACGCGCCGCCCTGCTCAGGGACGGCCAATGCCGGTCCAGCGCCGAGTCCCGACGCCAGCGCGCCGGCAACTACCGCAGCGGCCAGCAGCCGATGGTGAGACGACAGCTGGTGTCTTCCGTTGTGGCGGTGTTTCGCGGTCATGTTCTTACCGGGTCCTTTCAGGTTGATCCATCAGCAGCCCAACGTGTTTCATTGGTGCGCTTCAGGGGGTGTCTTTCTTGATTGAGGCAATCCAGGTCTTGCCGTCGGCCTGGACGGTCTGAATCAGCTGCGGGTAGACGATCGGCTGTTCACCTGGCCTGGTCTCGGTTAGCTGCACCGCGTAGAGGCCGTTGCCACGGTCGGTGATGCGCAGGCAGTGACCGGTGTCGGCGGGCAGCGCGTCGATGCTGGCTTGCAGCTCCTTGGTGCTGCCGACGCCCGTCGGTGTGGCAACCGTGCGTGCCCGCTCCCCCGACCGATCGACGTAGTAGGCGTAGTCGAAGGCCTTGATCACTCCCGGCCCCGATTCCTGATCGCCCGAGTCGTTTCCGATGGTCACCGGACCGTCGACACCCTCGGGACAGTCGTCATCTGCGGCTGCTGTCACCCCGGTGGTGTCGGCGAGGACGTCCACCGGGTCCTGCGGAGCCGAATCCTCACTCGCACCGCCGAACAGCATCCCGGCCCCCACAGCACCAGCGACGATCACCACGACTACCGCCGCCAAAGCGACAACCAGAACACGACCAGCGGGACGCGTACCCCGACGCGGCTGCCGGACGCGATGATCCGAACCCCGGCCCTTGGGCTTCCTCCGGGGAACGGCCGCAGCGACATCAAGGTCGTCATCGTCCGGGAGATCGTCGCCCTCGGCGGCCTCGGCGAGTCCTTCTTCCTCCGGAAGCGCTGCTGGCTCGAGGTCGGGTCCATCCTCATCGAGGGCAAGCCACCCCCACTCATCCCCAAGCCCAAGACTGCGCTCATCCTGCCGGTCACTGACGGGGTCAGCGACCTTTCCCGCCGCCCGCAGGTCGGCCAAGTGCTGTGCAGGTGTGCCGCCGGCATAGGCCCACGCCGCGATCGTGTCGAACCATTTCGAATCAGAGTTGTTGGTTGTCAACAAAATTCTCCTCTCCCCCCTTTCGGGAAGAAGCCGGGTTCACGGGTCACTCGGCGGTGGGAACGGGTTCAGAGGATGAGGCGGGATCGTCGGTCAACTCGGGAGCCGACGACGTATCGGTGGCCGGGATGTCTTCATCGGGCACAGGTGCGGTCTCCGGCGGCTCGGTGGAGGCTGTACTTCCGGCAGGCACCGTCGTCGCGGTGTCCGGAAGTGTCGGCACGACGGCAGGTGACGGGGCGCTCTGCGTATCCGGGGAGAAGAGCGTGTCGCCGGTAGAGCCGGGCGACAACGTCTTTCCCGCTATGTCCGCAGCGAGTGCGGCGAACCAGGCAGCGGTATAGGCCGCTGCCGACACTCCCGCAGACGTCGAGGCCCGCGACCCGTAGCTGGTGTGCTGCTGCGCTGTTTGCCAGTAGCGCACCAGATTCGACACATCGAGCAGCTCGGAATTGTCGGCGACGTTCTCCTTGACGGCCTCGAACGCTTCACCGGCCCACCGATTCACCGTGGTCGGCGGCACCAGCTTGACCGTGGCGTCGAGGGCCTTTGCCCCCAGCATCGCCAGCGCGGCAGGCGGGTTCGCCAGTCCGGTCGTCGCCAGGGCTGTAATGGTGGCCGGGTCCAGCACCTCCTTGGCCACAGTGATCACCGCGTTGAGCCCGATCGTGCCGACCTTCACCAGCGCATTCAGCGCATCGCTGACCGAGGGCATCGGGGTCCTCGGATCAGAAGCGACCGCCAAACGCTGAGAGATCGACTGACCCGGCTGATACGACAACTCCTCCAGGCTTTCGCCCTGGACGTCCTCATTGATCACCGGAACGGCGGTCTTGACCGTAGTCAGAGCCAGCGCTTCGGCCAACGACGTCAGCGTTTGCACCGGATCGTCCTGGTCGAGCTTGCTCTGTCCCACGATGTTGGTCACCAAATGGACAACCGGTGCGTCGGCGGGTGCGTCACACGCCAAATCGCCGCTCTGGCAATGAGATGCGACACGACCGGTCAACGCTCCGTAGTCGCTGACCGTATCTGCGGTCGGGCCGATCCCACCGCCCGCTGGCATCTGCTGGTCCAGCACGGGCACCGACATCAGCGATTCACCCGAGGTACCTGGAGCCGGATCAGGGCGGGTCGCACCGTCCCGGCCAGGAAACAGAGGTGAACCAGAAGGCCGGGTGGGATCACCGAACAGCGACACTCCCGCAACCCGATCCGCAGAGACCGGGCCTCGCCCCTGGCCGATGTCGCGGGCGACCCGGCCCGCCGCGAATGCACCCTGCGAGTAGCCGGTCAACGCGAACTGCGTGTCGTCGCAGCGATCCGCGACCTGCTTGATCATCGAAGTGGTGCGAGTGACTGCGTGCGAGACGGACTTGTCGAAGGTCATTGACGAGTTCCCGACCGCGCCACCAAACCCTGCCGGATAGGGAACGTATGCACGCTGAACCAGGGAGCCGGCCATCGTCATCAGCGGTTTCATGACTGACGACAGGAACCCGGAATCGGTGGTCGGACTGGCGTCGGCCGCCGACTGGCCCGTGCCCTGAACTCCCAGGACGTACAGGCTCGGGCAGGCACCCGCCGCTTCGGCAGGAGCCTGCGCAGTGCTCAGGCCACCAACGGTCAGCGACACCGCCAGGCCCGCGGCTGCACCGCGCCGCACCCACGTCCGACTCACTGCGCCATGCTTTCCGCGAGCTTGCTGGGAAAGAGCGGATGCCCCAGGTTGCAATGGGGTATTCCAAGTGCCGTCATCATCGGTACGCCAGTCACACACACGTAGCCCGATGGACGGCATGCGCACAGATATGTTGCTGTGCCGCTAACAATTTCGGCGACCGGAACAGCGCCCCCATACGGTGGGAGCGCAGTCTGTCGCTGCGGAGAAATGAAGCCGTACACGAGTCCTCGCTCTTGGTCGAGAGACTCGATTCGGTTACGGCGCACGAATGATCCAGGCAGCGGATAGCCGCTACCCATACACCTCACGTAGCATGCGAAATGTCGGACTCGTGGTCGCTAACCGCATCGAGTCGGGCAATGAACTAGGAGTCCTCGTGGCGGGGTGAGGCGAGACGGCCAAATCTAGGCCCCACCTCGCTCACGAGGCTCCTACAGACGTTGTGCTGGTGCTACTCCTCCCCTGCTCGGACGACACCACGACGGCAACCCTCAAGGTCGCCTGCCATCTGGTTCGGAGCTGCCACAAACCGCCCAGATAGACGCTTGGAATGGTGTGAATGGCAGGAGCGAGTGCCAGAAACTGCGCCCCCAGCAAAAAACAACGCCTTGTACCCCTTCTTGTCGCGAACCAATGCAGGAGCAGGACTCACGGACGTCGAAACGTCGTGTGCCCCCGCTTTTGTCGCGACCGGACTCGGAATTCCAGAGTCCGGGAACATCCACCCCGGTGACGGGGTGCGCGTTGTGGAGCTGATCGTAGCATCGGCCCCGGCAACCGCAATGACGCCTTTCCACATGCTGCGATGGTAGGCCACCAGTAGCCCTTGCGCAATTATTGGGCGCATGTTTTCGTTTCGTCGTGGTTGGGAGAGGTGTGTTCAAGCGGGAAGATTGCGGTAGTGCTCCGCAATTCGTGGGCATTGATTCGACCGAGAGAGGTGCTCACATGCCCCGCGCTGGCGTGCATGGATTCTCTGCCGCCGCTCTCCGTCGGACCATGACTCGGGCCGGCGTCTCGACCGACGAGCTGGCGGAGTTGATTGGTGTTGCACGCCAGACGGTCTCCGCATGGCTCAACAACGTCACCGTGCCAAGTCCTGGGTCTTTGGCGAAAGTCGCGGATGTGCTCGAAGTCGAAGTCGCCGAGTTCACGCCCTCTGCGGTAGGAGACCCGTCGCTGGTAGACCTCCGGGTGCGGGCCGGGCTGTCTCAGACGGCGGCAGCTGTCGCGCTGGGGGTTTCGCGCACCGTGCTTGGAGTCGTCGAGCGCGGCCAGCGCCGGGAGCTGCCGGCCCCTTTGGCGGACGCAATGGCCTCGGTGTACGCATCGACGCCAGCAGAGGTGTATGCGGCATGGGAGATGACACTCGCAACTCGTAAGCAGGTGCTCGAAGCCCGAGCTGCGGCACGCCGTAGGCGCAAGTGAACGACGCAATTTTTCGGCGAGCTACCTTTGGCTAAGATTACAATCAGATCGCGCCGACTCGGCGTGTCTGCGCGCTCAGTGATTTCTGGTACGCATAATTAGCGGTATGAGTGAATCCTCAGCATCTCCGCGGCGACCCGGTCGCCCGTCGAAGGGGCCGCGGAAGGTCGTGAAAGCGCTCGTACCAGGTCCTTTAAAGGATGCTGCCGCCGAACGTGCCGGTGCACAGGGACTGAACCTCAATGACTACATCCACCAACTCATCGCACGCGACGTCGCGGCGGGAGCAGGAGAACAACTCGCGATCTTGGAGGTCCAACTCAAGCAAGCAGGCTGAGAAGAGCTACTCAGACAACTTCAACGAGGAGAACTTTCCCTAGATAGACGAAAACTCCCTAGCTGCCACACCAGGGAGTTCGTCGTAGAGGCCAAGCGCCAACTTGGCTCGGGGATCAACCCGGGAGGAATTTCTCCACCCAAATTGAAAGGGTTCAGTCTTTGCCGGACTGCACTCAGGATAGCGCGTACCCACGGTACGGGGCTACTTCTGACATAAGCGTGTCGGTCGACGCGTCCTCTGATGAGACGCGGTGGGCCGAGTTATTCGGGATCTTGCTTGATCCAGGGACGACCGCGTACGCGCTCGCCCCCACTGACCGTGCAAACGAGCCGGTCAAGGTCAATTCCGGCGACGCTGTGGACCTCATGACGGAGGCCGAACGAGCAGGTGCAGGCCAAGCTATCTGGGCTGTTGTCGCGCCTCTGAGAGCTGACCTCTTGGTCCTGGACATCGACGAGTGTGCTGACGAGGTCTGGTCGACGATCCGTGATGCCGCAGCGGACGTCGGGGCTGGCATCGTTCATTGCGCGACGTCAGGCCGTCCGAACTGTCTGCATGCGGCGCTCACCGTTCCAACTCCCCACGCCTATGCCCGGTTGAAGGAGGTCCTCGCCGATCTCCGAGAGCGCCACGGGCCATACTTGCCTGCTGGTGCAGCAATCGACGTGCGTGGACGTAAACCGATCCGTCTGCCAGGTAGTGCTTCGCTCAAAGGCCACGGGCACTGCACGGTCGTTGACGAATACACCCTCGCTCCCATCACCGCTATTGCAGCGGTTAAGCGAGCGGTAGATGCTGCCGCCACAGACACTTTCACACAACCGGCGGCGCGGATTGGCATTGCCGAGGCGCCGGCGCTCCTCCCCTCCGACGATCACTCGGAGAGCCCCGGCCTTCAATGGGAGTCACCTCGGGCATGGCGTGCTCGGCAACGAATGTCGCCAGCAGAATGGCGGATGCTGAATACGACGAATCCCACAGATCGCTCGTTGGCGGCCACTGAAGCAGCTTGGCTCCTCTGGCGGCATGGCGTGCGCTCCTTCGCTGCGGCTCGCTGGTGGTACGAACGCATGCCTGCATTTGCCAAGTTCAGGGACAGGGACGTCGACACCCATCGCAAAGCGGGCCGACATGGCCCTATGCGGTGGGAGTCCTGTCGGCAGCACTGGGAATCAGTTGTGCGGCGCGCCCGCGCACATCGGCCGGCGATCCCTGCGTCGGACCAAGCCGTTATCGACGCGGCCCTGGAAGAGATCAGTTGGTGGCCAGAGGCCGATCTTTCGGCCGCCGCTGCGGTTATCGTGCACCAGCGTTACCGAGACGGGCATGGCATCACCGCTCGACCAGTCGCCCGTCGCGACTTGTCGACCTGGCTGCACCTATCGGACGGAGCAGCGTCGAGAACCCTCCAAGAGCTTGTTCGCAGAGGCCTGCTCGTGCTCGTTGAGCGGTGGCCAGAGAGCAATCCTCGCCATGCCAACCTCTACACCCTCTCAGTGCCAAGTCGTATTTACCGGGGGAAGGTGGCCCATGACGTCACAAGCCCTGCAGCCCTACCCACCCTGACCCACCCCCTGTGGGCTCACCTCGGTCACTCCTGCCGCCGGGTGTGGGTCGCCCTCCAGACTCTCCCCACCCCCACCACCTCCCGCATTGCTACGGCGCTAGCCATGCCCACAGGGGACCAGACTTACGGCGTGCTCAGATCCCTCCACCACCTGGGCGAACTAGGTCTTGTTCAGCGCTTCGGCCGTGGCCGAGGGACGCGGTGGGCACCAGCTTCCACGAGCCCGGACGACGCGGCGGCAACTTGCGGCGCTCTCGACCGCGCACGGCAGATCAGCGCGAGGGTCGTCGCGGAGCGGCGCTGCTGGCACGCCGAGTCTCGCTCGGAACAGGCTCGGAGCAGGCGAGGGCTGGAGGTTCTGAGGGCTCGCCTGACGCACGCTGACGCGTTACCGGGCATGGTCTACGCGTTCTCGTCGCGCAAGGAGTCACCCGCACAGCGGCGAGCAGGTAGCCGGTACCGGCGAACAGAGCGTGACGGTCCTGGTTAGTCTTCTAACCGAGTGAATCGGCCGATGTGGAGAAGGCTGCCGACCGCGCCTGGATAGCGCCGGATGTGGAAGCGGACGCGAACCCAGCTTCCGTCGTGTCCGAGTAACTCGACGACCATGGGGATTTCGAGGTCGTCTTGACCTGCTTCGAGGACCTTCTTGGCACGGGCGAACTCATCGAAGAACTCGGGATTGATGAGATTGCCGGGCAGCGGGGCGTCTGGGTGCTGCGCCAGATGGTGCTCAGTGGCGGATTCCGCGATGTAGCTCGGCCGGGGCGAGACCCAGTAGATCAGTGCTGGGACTTCAGGTTCGCCAGGCACACGGCGATACGCGACCAGCACTGTGCCTGGGGCATTGTCACTTTCGTCACGGGTACGGAGCTCATCGCCGGCTGGGAGCTTCAGCGCGGTCAGAGGCGCGATTTGCGGTGGTTCGGTATCTGTCACGTCGTGGAACATCCCACGTACCTCGGAGCCATCCGGGCCGGCATTGCTCCGGGCCAGGCCACGCCACGCCATCAAGTGGGTGTCGTCGTGAAGGACAGTGAGCCGACCCGAAAAGTGGGTACGAGTTCCGTCGTTGAGACACAGTTCGGCCAGCTCATTGAGCGCGTCGAACTGAGCGACTTTACGGAGGAACTGCCCCGGATCGCGATCCTGTCCGAACCCCTCTGGGCTGATAGACGACATCATGTAGGACTCAAGTGTGTGCCGGGCCACCAGGGACTGCACGTCCCAGTTCACCGAGGCAATGGCACGTTCGGGAGTTACGTCCGCATCAGGCTTTCCCACCCAGGTCTTGATCCCATAGACCTCGCCCTCGAATCCGAGCACCGGCCGCATCACGACCCGCCGCGGACCCAGCCTCCCCTGCTCGACTCGGTCCAACCCCTCACACGAGGTACGGACCTCAGCGATAAGGTCCTCGATCATGTCGAGACCATCGCTGCGCGTCAGCGTGCGTACCGACGTCCAGTCTCGGTGCTCCCCCTCCTTGAAGACGATGGATGCGCTCGGCGCAAGCGCCAACGTCTCGATGAGATACCAGGTCATTTCGTCCTCCCCCGCGGAGTTGCCACGATCCTGAACGGCTCGGGCCGTAACGTTGCCCGCTCACGCAGGCGTAACTGGACTGGTTTATCCAGTGTCAGTCTGTATTTCGAGAGTAGCGATGCAATGAGCAGGGTTGTCTCATGGATCGCGAACTGGCGTCCAATACACGATCGCGGCCCGGTGCCCCACGGCGCGAAGAACTCTGGTGAACTGGCAGTCAATCGCTTGCCCAAGAACCGATCTGCGCGAAATTCGTCGGCGTCCGCTCCCCACACCGTCTGGTCGCGCTGTGCTGCGAGGCTGAGGACGAACACCGCTCTGCCTGCTGGCACCAGGTATCCGCCGAGCTCCTGGTCCGAACGAGCGATGCGGAAGAACCCAGGTGCAGGAGGGCACAATCGCAGGCACTCGTTTATCAGAGCCTTGATCCGGCGCAGCCGTACAACTTCGTCGTAGTCCAGCGCTGCATCGTCGCTCAGCTCCTCAGCGACGATCAGATCACCGACGCTGGGATCGGCGGCCAGATGATAAAGCGCGACCTCCAAAAGGGCTGCTGTCGTCTCATGGCCGGCGGCGAGGAATGTCAGAACCTGGTCTCGCACATTCTCGACGGGCAGCAACTCACCCGTCTCGGTGTCCCGAGTGGTCAGCATGAGCCCCAGGAGGTCATCGTTCTGAGCGGAGCTGTCCTTCTGTCGGCGTTCGATGATGTCGTCCACGAAACCACGGACGTAGTTGACGTCGCGGCGAATCCCCGGTGCCGCGAACACTTCTCGGATGGGGCCGATGACCGGTAGATCATTGGTGGACTCGCTTGCCCACGCCAGGACCCGGCTCAACGCTGCAACGAAGGCGTCTGTCCCCTCCGATGCGGCGGCGTGGTCACCAAGCAAGCCCATCGGCGTCGAGAAGCCTGCACGGCCGATGATCTCCAGCGTTGCGGCCGTCATATCGCTATGAACGTCGACGTCCGGGTTCTCTTTCCATTTGACCGCCAGATCATCCGCCACAGTCTGCATCGCGTGGTGGTACGCGCGCATCGCGGCCTGAGAGAAGCCAGGAGTGAGAATCCGGCGTGCTTGACCCCATAGCGGGTCGCTGGTTCGTGCGGTGAACAGTCCTGATGTGACAATTTCGCGAAGCTTGGCAAGCGGACCGACGAGCACACGTCCCCACGCCTGCTCATCAAGCGTCTCCTTGGCAAGCTTCGCTCCCCCAACGACGACGAGACGATCCCTCAGCAACAGCCTCTGAAAGATCGGTCCCAGTTCCCTGGCGAGATGGGCCTCGTGTTGTGTCGGCCGATGACGGTCGACAGACCTTATGTCCCCCAACAGCGGCACACGTCCAGAAGGATGAGGAAGTTCACTAAGTGTCTTCGCGTGCATTGGGCCGAGTCTTCCATGAAGCACGGAGGTGATCGAGATTCAGCCTCCACTGCGTGATCTCGGAACCCCATCTCCTGGGCTACCCACACGCCGTCAGTACAGCGTGACAGCGCACCCCCATTACAGCTAGACAGCAAGCTGTCTAGCTGTAATGGGGGTGCCTACCGCCTACCGTGGTCGTACAGCAATACAGCAATACGGCAGTACAGCACTACGGCGCGTCGCGTTGAAACGCAGCGTATTGGGGCATAACGTCAGTTCAGCTCAGCTCAATGACAGCAGTACAGCAATACAGCAGTACGGCGATCTGTCGGTACGGAATGACAGCATTACAGCATTACAGCAACCCGGTGGCCCGCCCCCGATGTTGGGGATGGCTGCACAACTGTCATGACAGCTACCTGTCACTACAGAAGTACGGCCATACGGCAGTACGGCAATACAGCAGCAAGGAAGGGAGAGTTGCCAGATGATCGTGTCGGTGGTGAATACGAAGGGGGGAGTGTCGAAGACAACGACGAGTGTGTTCCTCGCGAACGAGCTCGCCCTCCGGGAGCCAGGCCGGGAGATTCTTCTGGCTGACCTCGACAAGCAGGGATCGGCCACCGAGTGGGCTGACCGCGCCCACGACAACGGCGAAGCGTTCCCGTTCCGCGTTGAGGTGTCCAATGTCAAGCGTCTTCCACGCTTGGCCGAGCAGCTCGGTCCCGAGGCTGCCGTGTTTATCGACACGCCGCCGGGGGATAGCTCAGTGATCCAGAACGCGATTGAGATGTCGGACTTCGTCATCGTGCCGACCCAGGCCGCCGGCCTCGACCTCAGCCGAGTCTGGGAGACCTTGCCGGTCATCACGACTCAGATGTACGCCGTCCTCATCACGTCCGCACGCCTCAACACCAGATTGCTGAATGACACGATCGAGACCCTCGAAGACCAGGGGATTTCCCGGTTCGACACGATCGTTCCCCTCCGCGAGCACATTCGCACTGCATACGGATTCCGGCCGCCGCACGACAACGCATACGCCGACGTGCTCAACGAGATGCTCGAAGCGCTGAAGGACGGTGTTGAATGAGCATCAAGCCGAATGCCAGGGCAAATCTCGGACCTCGTCAGCCAGCACCAGCCGCAGCCGAGTCAGCCCCTCGGGCTACGCGAGTCGCAGTGGCGGACACGTTCAACCGCGTGAGTACGACCCAGACCAAGCTGACCCATCGGATCGACGCGAACCTGCACCGCAGGTTCAAGCTCGCGACAACCGCAGCTGGCGTCTCGATGGGCGATGTACTTGAAGAACTCATTACGGACTGGCTGCGCGAGAACGAGAGCTAAGTCCTGGCTTTGCCAAATAGCGGCCCTGGTGGTGATTGCAGCACCACCAGGGCCTACCGACCAACAATGGAGCCTGTTGATCTATGCATGACGATACTTCGCACACCGACCAGCACAACGGAGGATCACCCAGCGTCGCCAGCATGGCCGGCGCAGTCGTCCTCAGTCTGATCGTCGTCGCCGCTTCCTGCACATTAAGTTTCAATGCTTTGTCGGAGCTGGCTGCGATGTCGGGGGCCGTACCGCAGCAGCTCACCGCCCTGCTTCCGGTCGTTGTCGACGTCTTCATTTTGCAGGCCACGTGGTGCGCGCTGCTGTCGACTCGGAGAGGCGATGCTGCTGGCAAGCGATACCACTTCGCCATGCTCGCGATCTTTGCATCGACGTCGGTGGCAGGTAACGCGGCACACGCCTTCCTTGTCGCTGATCGAGGGGTCACGCACGGCCTGCTCTCGGTGGCCATCGCAATCGTCGCGCCGCTCGCACTACTTGCCAGCATTCACGGCCTCGTGATGCATGTCTGGACAGGGATTCAACCTGTGCGCGAGAAGATCCCGCACGTCCGGATCGACGCGCATGAGCAGCCGAGGGAGAGTGCTGTTGATGCACCAGTCCCCGATGCGCGGTATGCACAGCCCCAGGTCAACCAGGCTGACGTGACGACACGCACGGACGCTGCGGTGCGCGTGAACTTCGATGAGCTCGACGATCAGATCACCCAGGATGAACGAGACCTGGCTCGTTTCATGTGCAGCCGGTATCAGATGCGGAGCGACGAGGTCGCTGTTGCGCGCGCACTCGTAGCCGACCGGCTCAACGCACCGAAGAATGAGGCTGCGCTCTGGATTGGTGTGCACAGAGTCACGATCGGACGTTGGCTCACCCTTGCACAAGAGTGCAAGAGAGAGCTACACGCGCACACCAACTCGACGACAGCACTCACCGAAGCGGCTGAGCATGCACTCGACGAGCGTGCGCTCATTGGCGCTCGCTGAAAACTGTGCCCGGCCCGCCCATGTATTGCTGTATTGCTGTACTGCTGTACTGGCGATGTGAACTCGCAAAGGGTTCTCCGCTCCGCTGCGCTGCGCTGCCGCCCTCCCCTCCAGGCCGGTTGCCCTCAGATCTCCGTCGCCCAGATCGGCGGTGGGTGGGGCTTGGTCGGAGGCCAAGGGGAGTAGGGGAGTGAAGGGGATTCAGTCGAACGAACCGTATTCGCACATTAGTTCGAGAATGGGCTATTCTGACCGGGGATGGGGTGCTGGTCGTCGGGAAGCGGCTGGTGCCCCATCCACGGTTTGCAGGGCGGGACATCGAGGGTGGTCAATGTTCGAGGCGTGGCCTGATGGGCGAACACTTCGGGTGTTCGATCCGCCGCGACCTGTCGTCCTCGACATGGTGCGTTTCGATCCCACCTCGGGATGCCCGTACTCGGCCGCTCCCGAGGGGGTTTCCCTTCGGGTGCGGGCATCGGGTGCGCGGATCGAGTCGGTGATGCCGGCGCGACAGTTGGCCTGGCTCCAGTTGTGCAACGGATTGTGGCGGGGGATCTGCGAGATGGAGCTGCGCAGCGCCAACCGCACCTCGTCGATGACGATCACGCTCTGGGTGCCGCCAGAGGCGATTCAAGTCCAGGAGGTAAAACGGTGAGTGACAACGACGGTGGGGGAGTGACCAGCCGGGTTGCTCCGAAACGTGGCAAGGCCACGCTTGCCGACTTGACTCTCCTTGTGCGGCCTGGCGGGGCGTCCCGCGGACATAAGGGTCTTCGCTGACGATGAGAATGCCGAAGCCCAGGAGTATGCGAGGGCCAACGGCTGCGACGTCGAACGACTCCCGTAGTCGCTAGCTCGGTATCAGCAGTAGGGAATCTTGTTCACGATGCCGTCGAGGACCTCGGTCGACGTCCAGCCCTTGACTCCGGTGGCTCGGTTGGTGCCGTAGACCCAGTTGGTTACAGCGCCATTCCAGCGACGGTCGGGAACAGAGCGCATGCACTGCGAGTCGAACTTCTGTCCGCGCTGGCCGTGTCCCACGCTGGTTGCGTCGATGTTGGCGGCGGAGCGGATGTTGATGCCGTTCTCGATGAAGGTCATGGTCGGGCCGGGTGCTGCCGCTGCAGCACCTGCTCCACCGATAACTCCACCAGCGATGGCCAGCGCGGAGCCCGCGGTGATGAGGACCTTCGTGCTGATGAGATGGCGCATGGCGGGCAGCCTACGTGTCATTCACAGCGTGCGAGAAAGTGAAAGTTGTTGTCAATATGACAGTTTCGAGACTTCGAAAGTGTTAGTTGTTGTGACAGTGTCACGTATGGATTCCGGGCGTAAGGCAGGGGGAGGACAGTCGGTGCTGCTACTGCGTCCGCTGCACTAGTCGCACGGACGCGAAAGTTGTTACAGCTCCGACAACTTCATCGGTTGAGTCGCTGAGAAGTCGGCAACAGGATTCCCTCGTTTGGAGGACAGCCTCCTGGGTTGGCGGGGCGGTAGTGGATCAGCGTGGGGGAGTGGCCCCGGCGTCCGAGCCGGTACCTGGGCTGGTCGGTTGATTTCTACGGTTGAGCGAGACTTGCTGCCGGCCCGCCGTGCATCGAACGATCTCGCCTCGGTCTTTCAAAGAGATTCGGCACGTCCAGCCTCCGCCGACCTCGAGTGGGTTGCTGGTCATGAACCCATCGACGCTCGACATATAGGTGTCGGCCGCCCGCTCGGCGGCAGCGCAGTCAACGTCCTGGCTCAGCGCCACGATGTCGAGGATGCCATCTGGCCCCCACGCGACCCCACAGCTGCGGTCCCCGATCCACGCGGGCGGCGGGGGAGTGGCGATCGTGGTCAGCGTAGGGGGAGACGATGAGGTCGGCGTTGTAGCCGCAGGTGAAGCGTCGACGCCGCAACCGCCGACGACCAGCGCGGTACCGGCAAGGCCGACGACACAGAGAGAACCAAACTTCGCACGCTGGCGCATCATTGCAGTTTGTCCTGCCTTCTGAGGGCTGGTCATTGTTCTATGGCCATCGGTAACGCGCACCCAGCGTTACGTGCGATGTCTCCATCGTTCGTTAGCGGATTGCCGAGTCATTCCTGCGGCCCGTCCTATATCGGTCCACGACCGACCCAATTGCCGGGCTATCGCTACCGCTTCGTCGAGCTGGGTCTCGGCTGCGCGGCGTGCAATTGCGGCCCTGCGGATCGCATCGATGCAACCGTGAGGAATGACGTGCTCACGCATCCATACCGCCTGCGCAGCCTCGACAACATCACCTCGGAAGGCGATATCGGCGATTTCGTCGTCGGGAGCGAACACCCGCTTGCGGGGTAAGTCTTCCAATGTCTTTGAGGGACATCGCGCCCAGCGGTCGGGATCGTCCCAGCTTGACGGAGCGGGAAATGTGCTGCGGCAGTGGCAGCGCAGCAACCAGCCGACAACCTCGGCAGATGGACGATTCTCGCCGGACTCACCAACAATCTCATGCACCACGCCGTTCACGGTCGTCTGCCCTCGGCTTTCGGCGCCATCGTCGAATACTGCGACAAACCCTGCTTCGTGTGTGCTCGAACTGTCCTCATGAATCCAGCCCATACCCGATAGGGTAGCCGGAAGCCGTCAGGATTACCATACTCTGCTTCTCTCGATGTCAGGATTACCTGACATAATCATTACTATCGGTGGCGCGATCTCTTGTGCTGCAATGTGTCACGTCCTTGTCAGGTTTCGGATTCACGATGAGTCGGTCTGGACACCGAAGCCCTGCATCGATCGTGTGAACTCGAGCGGTTCGCTGTCGACGAAAGTGTCTGGGGTGAAGGATCTGTCCGTCATCACGCCCCAGGCGCGGCGACGTTGCATGGCGAGGTTGCCGGCATCGTAGAGAGGGAAGACGGCCGCTTCGCGGTAGGCCTTGGCGAGTGGGAATCGCTGGTCGAGGGCGTTGACGCCGACGATGCGCATGCAGTCGTAGACGACGCTTTGCATGAGGTCACCGCAGAACGTCTTGTTCATCCCGCCGAGGGCGTGGCCCTGGCCGGGGTGTTTATCCATGTAGTGGGCGGCTTTCCAGCTGAAGTAGCGGCCGGCCTCGATGCGTCCGGCGATCTCGGTGAGCAGGTTTCCGACGGCCTGGTGGTTGATGATCGGGGAGGTGCCGCCGCCGGTGTAGGTTTTGGCCCATTTCAACGCGAAGTCGTAGGCGCTACGGGCGACGCCGACTGCTGCGATGCTCGCGATGGGGGAGGACCAGGTGAAGTTGCGGTTGATGAGGAGGTCCCCGTCGCCCTGGGCCAGGATGTTGTGCTCGGGAACGCTGGCGTCACGAAAGGTCATGGTGACGTTCTGGCACGTGCGGTGGGCCATCTTGTCGATGACCTCGTAGTCGATGCCGACGGTACCGCGTTCGACGATGAAGACGCTCAGCGCGCCGGCGCCGCCTCTGGTCGGGTCGGTGCGTGCGACACAGACGTTGATGTCGGCTCCGTGCAGATCCCATCCGCCGGAGTTGCATGGCCAGTGTTTCTCACCGTTGAGTGTGTAGTCGCCAGTTGCGGTCTGGTCGGCCAGGAGTTGGATTCCGGCCGTCGGGTTGGGGTGGTCGAAGTTGGCAGTGCCGCCGCGTTCGCTGACCACCCAGCCGGCGAGGAATGATCCGTTGGTGTCCGAAGTGGCTCTGCCGAGCCATTTCTCGCGTTGTTCGTCGCTGCCTAGCCATAGGATCGGCATCAGTGCCAGTCCGTTCACCAGGAGGATCGTGGGAAATCCGGGGTCCACAGCGCATAGTTCTTCGATGGCGACGAGGAAGTCGACATTCGACGCGCCACCGCCACCGTATTCACGGGGCAGGAACATGGTGGTGAAGCCGAGTTCGGCCGCTACCTCGTACACCGGTCGCATGGCGGCGAAGGCCTCTTGCGGATCACGAAGGGCATCAGCATATTCGGCGACAGGACGCAGTACGTCCGTGGCGAATTCGCGGGCCTGGGACTTGAGCCTTCTTTGTTGTTCCGAGAGATCGAAGTCGATGGGCATGTCGTCCCTTCGGACCGTTAGCGGGTGGGTCGGCCCAGGGTCATGCTCAGTGCGCCGCGCAGGCCGTGATCATTGGCGGCGATCTCTTCGAGGGTCGAGGCGTCGAGGACCTCGAAATATGCGTCCAGCGCTCGGCTGAAGACGTCGCGGGCACCGCAGACTCCGGCGATTCGGCAGTATCGGACCGGCCCGAGGCACTCGACCACGGCGAAGTCGGTCTCCATGGTCCGCATGATCTCACCCACGGTGATCGCCGACGGGTCGCGGACGAGGTGCACGCCACCGGCTCGGCCACGGACTGTTTCGACCAGGCCTGCGCCGGCAAGTCGTTGGACGACCTTGTCCAGGTGGTTACGCGAAATCTTGTGCGCGGCAGCGATGTCACCGACCGAACCTCGCCGGCCGGGTGCCACTCGCAGGTAGAGCAGCACGCGCAGCGCGTAGTCGGCGTGACTCGTGTGTTTCATGCTCGGTGCCTCCGTTGCCGCCAGCCGAATATTACCTTCGCGCAGCCGCCCCGTCCTATCGAGCAGCACGTGAGCCGGGGCCAGCCGGTCAGATGGGTCCGTACCGGCTGGCCCCAACTGTGCGGGGCATCAGCCAGCGATGGTGCCGATACTCTCGTGTTCTTTGCCGAAGCGGACGTACTCGTCTTCCATGATCGCGCGGGGGTTGAACGCGGGGTCGGCGATGATGCCGTGGACGCGGCGACGCTGCATACCCATGTTCCCACCGTCGTAGATGGGGAGAACAGCTGCTTCGCGCAGGAGCTTGCCGAAGCCGTTCTTGGTCTCCAGGCTGTTGACGCCGACGATCTGCATGCACTTATAGACGCAGTCAAACATGAGCTCGGTGACCTGGATCTTGGCCATGGCGCCAACTAATTCTGCATGCTTGTCGTGCTTGTCCAGGTAGTCAGCTGCGCGCCAAGAGAAATACCGGGCCATCTCGATCTTCGATGCCACGTCCCCGAGGACGTAACCGACGTTCTGGAAGCCGATGATCGGCTTGAGGGCGCCAGCAGTGTTGTTCTTGGCCCAGTCGAGTGCCATCTCGTAGGCGGCGCGTGCCATGCCGACGGCGGCGATCGCCGCGACCGGGCCTGACCAGGCGAAGTTGCGGTTAATGACCAGGTCGCCGTTGCCTACGGCACCAGGCAGCAGGTTCGCGGCCGGGATTCGGGCGTCTTCGAAAACGATCTCGGCATTGGAGGCCAATCGATGCCCGATCTTGTCGAGATGCTTGAAGGTGACACCGGGAGTGTCGCGCTCGAGGATCAGCGCGGACAGACCCTCGGTGCCGCCCTTGTCCGAGTCGGTGCGGACGATCAGTGTGCCGGCATTCACGCCGCGTTCGTCCCAGCCCGCCGACGACGGCCAGTACTTGCGACCATTGACGATGTAGTCGTCGCCGTCGCGCACGGCAGTCAGGCCAACGCCGGCGGGCCGCGGCAGCTGGATGTCGAAGTTGGCCGTCCCGGCGGGATTGCCGGGCGGTTCGCTGGCGGTCCAGCCGCCCAGGTATTCGCCGGTGGGGTCGGACGTCGCCGCGGTGAGGAACTTCTCCTTTTGCTCATCGCTGCCGTACCACGCCACGGGCATCAGTCCGAGCCCGTTGCACAGGACCGTACAGGCAAATCCGGGATCCACAACGCAAATCTCCTCGGCCGCGATCACCAGATCGACGCAGGACACACCGCCGCCACCGTACTGCGTGGGGAGCATGCACATGGCGATACCGGCATGGTAGGCCTCGATGTAGGCGGGCTTGGTCATCTGAAACCCGATGAGCGGGTTGGGTTCTGCGTCCGCCTCGGCGATCACCGGTGCGAGAACGTTCTCGGAGAACTCGCGCACCTCGTGTTGCAACTTTCGTTGTTCGGTGGACATTGTGAAATTGATGCTCATGTCTAACTCCATGTTTTAGTAGAGATCGGCCATCCGACCACCGACGGGCCCCGTTGCTCCTGCGATGATCTGAGCCAGATTCGCAAATCGGTATTTCCGATACCGGTTTGGTTTGGTTACTGCCGCATTGCAGCAGGTTGCGACGTGCTCACACAGAAAATGCCTCCCCAGAGAGGACAGGCGCTGCCATGCTTCGTCAACCGTCCTCGGATGAAGACCCGACGCCCGCGCGCCGACTCTGCGGCCCCGCACCCTCCCGCCAGTGACTTGTCAAGTTTACTTGACATAATAACTATTATCGGCTAAAAGGGTGGCTATGTACAGGCCAGTCTAGCGGCTACACTGGACGGCATGACGACAGTGCCACTGGGTGAAGCCAAGGACAAGCTTTCCGCGCTGGTCGACAGCGCCGAGACCACGCACGACATCATCACGATCACCAAGCACGGCAAACCTGCTGCGGTGCTGATGTCGGCCGACGACCTCGAATCGTTGCACGAGACGATCTACTGGCTCTCACGTGCCGGTGTCCGCGACGACGTCGCTACCGCCGACGCCGAGTACGTCGCGGGCCACACCGTCTCCATCGACGACCTGCGCGCCGAACACGGCCTGCCGCCGAAATGAGCGACGCTCCGACAGACTCGCCGACCCCGTACCGGGTCGAGGTCGCATCCCCAGCTCGTCGCGACCTTCAACGCCTTCCATCCCGGATCGTCCACGCCGTCATCGAATTCGTCTCCGGACCTCTCGCTAGCAATCCGCACCGGCTCAGCAAGCCGCTGCGCGACGACCTCGCCGGCCTCCATAGCGCCCGCCGCGGCGACTACCGCGTCTTGCTCCGCGTCGACGACCCCAACCACACCATCGTTGTCGTCAGAATCGACCACCGTGCACACGCCTATCGCACCTAACTGACTGTGGCACTGCATACCTGGACGAAGGAGAGAATGTCGTGAACGACCCCGGGAACACGCTCGACCACGCTATCGACCAGCTCTACGACCCCATCATCGCTCTGCAACGCCAGGCGCTCGACATCGAGCGCGACTACCGTGACCTCGCCCAACGCGACGATCTAGCCGTCGACACTCTCGGCGCACCCACCACGCCCGCCGAAGCCATCGCCAGCATCACCGAAGCGCTCGCATCTCTTCGCGACACACTCCGCGCCGCCGAAGAACACCAAGCCGCCGCCAAACGCCACGCAGCACGCCTCTACATCGACCACTAGACCCTGTCAGTTTCTCGACTCGTCCTTACTGCAGACCTGTGTCTTCTGAACCGCTGATTTCGCAATGGCTCGCTGAATCCTCACGGCCGGTGATCTCTTGGGCTCTGCGGGTGCGATAGCCCTAGCCAGAAGTCGGCGATGTCCTTTCGGCTGGCAAAGAGGCTGGGTAACAAGGGGTCGCCCGCCTTGCCGCGCGCGACGATGTCGTCCAGCGAGGAGACGACGTCTAGGACTGATCGCGGCTCGAACTGTCCGACGAGTCGCTTAGCCTTGGTCCTGACGTTGTTCGGTGTTGGGCCGGCATCGATGATCGAGTGGTTCCAGATCCGGCTGTGATGTGCGCAGCGATTGCGCACATATACCAGTGCTCGGACTCGGTAGGCGAATCCGGCCTTGGCGGCACCCAGGCTCGTCGCGACGGCATCTGAGAGTTGGCCCTGCGCTCCGCGCTCGATGCACTTGGACAGCGTCCCGAACGACAGCGCCTCGACGGCCGACCAGACAGGGAGCTTGTTCCAATCGGGATCCTCATCGCCGACCGCATACCGCAGGATGTGGCGCTCGCGGCTCCTCCGGATGTCCTTGAGGCACGAATCGACGGTCGGTTCGAAGCCTCCCGTGTCGGTGTAGAACCCGTCTTCAAGGTAGCTCCCGTATGGACCGTGTTCGTTGGCGATGACGTGGGCTGTGTGTGTGCGTAGGAGCAGCTCGGCTTTCGCGAGCTGATCGGCGAGCGCCACGCGCAGCACGTGGTCCGAGTCGTAGATCTCACGGATCTGCTTCAGCGTGGTGCCGGGGAGGAAGTCGTCGTCGCCTTGGTGCGGAGCCTTCTGGAAGTACCGCATGTATCCGGAGAACCGGTAGTAGTTGTGGGCGGCGAGGAAGTCCACGCACTCGTCTTCATCCTCCACGAGGAGGCCGCGGCGGACCAGGAGCGCAACCTGCTCCGCCCAGGCGAGCGACGGTTTCACAGAGTCCCTAGAGAAGAAAAGGCCCCTCCCATTTGAGCATCGCTGAGAGGCTTGGGAGGGGGTCGATTGACACCAATGTAGCAGCGGGCTCCGACGGTCGCCAAAAAACGACAGAACGCGGAAGCGTGATGCGTGTCACCAGGGTTCCCACGTCTCCAGCCTGCGACACAACGCCGGTTCGCAGGCGCACAATTGGCGGTTGATGGCTCGTGAGTTGAGGCCGTAGCCGGGGAGCGTTTCCGGTTGAGCCGCTCCCCCGCTACCGCCACGGCGGTCTTTCCGCGCGAACCGCGACCACGGCCGCGGTCCAGTAAATGGTTGCTACAGCTCTCCTACGATGCGCATGGTCTCGATCGAAATGGTGGTGACTTTCTTGATCACGTCGATGATGTAGGTGGGGTCGTCCTGCTCGTCGCACCAGAGGTTGGGGTCGTTGACGATGCCCGATGCTTTGTCGGTCTTGACCTGGTAACGGTCGATGATCCACGCCAGTGCCGAGCGTGACCCGAGCATGTACTCTTCAGCTCCGGCCGGGATGCCGGTGATGGTGACTTTCGGGTTGTAGATGATGGCGGAGTGGTCGGTTTTGCTGCGCCATTTCATCTTCTGGACTCGCCAGGCTTCGCGGTCGGCAGGATCAGTGCCAGGCTTGAGCTGGACATCCAGCGGATAGGGTTCGACGTCCTCGTAACGCATGTGCAGGTTCCCCAGCTTTTCACCCGCCTGCGCCAACTTGGTGAACCGCTCTACCGTGTCCGGGACGGGGATGTGCGGCAACATCTTCTTCAAGTCGGCGGCGTAGGTGGACCGGTAGCTCGGGACGTGTAGTTGGCCGTACACCGACCAGAAGATCTGGTCTTTGGTCACCGATTCCCCCAGCGTCGCCTGATAGATGGCCAGGATGTCGTCGGTGATGTTGTCGATGCGCCGATACCCGTACTCGTCGACCTCGGAATCATCAGCCGAAGAACCAAAGTCCAGCTCGCCAGCAGCGGTCGCGTTGTTCTGCTCATATGTGAACCGAGGAAAGAACTGGCCATTCTGTCCCGCACCGATCATTTGAACGTCGGGTACAACATCCGTGGCCAGCAATGCGAAGTCCGCCGTGGCGCCTACGCCTATGGCGTAAAAGCCGTAGTTGCGGTGATGGGGCGTTGGGAACATCGACGGCAGTCGGTACATCATGTCGCTGGTGGCGACGTCGAAGTAGACCCATTGCGGTGCGAACGGGCGATAGGATCCGCGCCGCACTGACTGGGGGTCGGGTACAAGATCATGTCCGCGGTCTAACCGCTGTCGCAGGCTGCGGTTCCAGGAGATTCGGCCGGTGCCGGTCAACTCGGGGTGCTGCCGGAGAACCTCATCGGAAGATGCAGAAGTCGAGATGCCGTCGCGAAGTGTCTGAACTTCCCGATACTGCACGGCAATCTCGTCAACTTGTGCATCGAGCTGCGTGCGTGACCAGCTATAGACCCAGGGGTCGCGTCCCGAAGAAAGGCCTCTGCAGTAGCTTCGGAACACCTTGTGACCGGTTGCGTCTTTCGTACCCAGTGTCGGCCAGGAGATGAACTCGTCGGCGCGATGGCTAATCCAGTCGCCGTGAGCATTTGGTTCGATCGCCTGCCATTCGACATTGTCGATGGTGCTGGTTTCGATGATGCGGAGTTTCTCTTCGCGGGAGAGATAGTCGCCGATGTCGCGGTAGTGGATCTGAACTGGACCGGTATGGGCAGCGTCTTTGACGCCGATGAAGATTGCGATGGTCGAGCGACTTCCGGACCCGAAGACTTTGCCGCCTTCTCGGCGGGAGAGTTCGCCGGCGGTGCGCTGGTTGCCGCGCAGGTTGTAGACCCAGAGGTGCGCGAACTCGTCGGCGAAACTCA
The DNA here is from genome assembly GCF_023218005.1 of Gordonia sp. C13. Taxonomy (NCBI): domain Bacteria; kingdom Bacillati; phylum Actinomycetota; class Actinomycetes; order Mycobacteriales; family Gordoniaceae; genus Gordonia; species Gordonia sp. C13. The sequence continues at coordinate 12,371 of NZ_JALPSY010000020.1, read as the reverse complement.
ACCGCACGCCGTCAGCGGTGTTGCCGTCGATCCAGCCGCCGTTGGAGACGAAGGCGACGATGCCGTGATCGCCGACCCGGTCGGTGGCCCAACGGTAGGCGCGGTAGTAAGAGTCGTAGAGGCTGTTCTTGTTGGTGCCCGTCGACCGTCCGGCGTAGGTTTGGCCAATCCGGCCGTCCAGTGTCGGGTAGCGCAGGTTGGCGTTGTTGTCGTTGGCGCTGTCCTGGCCGACCGAATAGGGCGGGTTGCCCACGATCACATGGATCGGGGCCTGTAGTTGTTTCACGATCCGATCGTTGTTCTGCGGGAACATGATCGAGTCCATCGAGTCGCCGTCTTCGGTGATCTGGAAGGTGTCGGCCAGGACGATGCCCTCGAAGGCCTCGTACATCCCTTCTTCGCCATCAGGTGTGGTCAGGGCGTGGAAGGTGGTTTCTACGTTGACTGCGGCAATGTAGTAGGCCAGGAGCATGATCTCGTTGGCGTGCAACTCTTCTCGGTATTTGCGCCCCAGGTCGACGGGGAGGATCAAACCGGACTGAAGGAGTCGCGTGAGGAAGGTGCCCGTGCCGGTGAAGGGGTCTAGCACGTGGACACCTTGATCGGTCAGGCCTCTGCCGAAATGTTCGCGAGATACGTGGTCGGCGGCGCGCAGGATGAAGTCGACGATCTCGACGGGGGTGTAGACGATGCCGAGAGCGTCGGATTGCTTCTTGAACGCGACTCGGAAGAACCGTTCGTAGAGTTCGGCGATCACCTGCTGTTTGCCTTCGGCACTGCTCACCTCCGAGGCCCGGACCTGCACCGAATGGTAGAACTTGTCCAGGCTCGCGGTCTCGGACTCGAGGTTCGCGTCCCCGAGAGCGTCGACCATCTGCTGCATCACGATCGATACCGGGTTGTGGGCGGCGAAGTCATGGCCGGCGAACAGCGCGTCGAACACCGGCTTGGTGATCAGATGCTGGCTGAGCATGCTTATGGCGTCGTCGCGGCTGATCGAGTCATTGAGGTTGTCGCGCAACCCCGTCAGGAACTTCTCGAATTGCGCCGCCACCGCTGGGGCTGCCCCATCGAGGAGCACGTTGATGCGAGCGATCTGCGCCGAAGCGATGTCGGCGACATCAGCGGCCCACTGCTCCCAATAGACGCGGGTGCCGACCTTGTCGACGATGCGGGCGTAGATCGCCTCCTGCCATTCAGACAAGGAGAACAGCGCCATCTGCGTGGCCATCCCGCCGCCAGTGTCGTTGCTTGCTGGGGTGTCGGCGGGTGTGGATTGGCCGTCCCCGACGGACTCGTCGGCGTCGCTGGTGGGGCCGATGTGACCACCGAGTAGCCGGTTGTTGCCCTTGCCCTGTTTGAGCTGTTGGGTGGTGGCGTTCAGCGCGATCGAATTGACCATCGCATTGAACCGATCATCGTGTGCGCGTAGCGCATTGAGGACCTGCCACACCACTTTGAAGCGGCGATTGTCAGCCAACGCCTGCGACGGACTGACGCCGGCGGGGACGGCGACTGGAAGAATGATGTAGCCGTAGTCCTTGTCTTGGGACAACCGCATCACCCGGCCGACAGACTGCACCACGTCGACCACCGAATTTCGTGGATGCAGAAACATGACCGCGTCCAGGGCGGGCACGTCGACGCCTTCGGATAAGCACCGGGCGTTGGTCAGGATGCGGCACTCGCCCTCGGGGATGGGCGCTTTGAGCCAGGCAAGTTGTTCGTTACGTCGCAGCGCGTTGAAGGTGCCGTCGACGTGGTGGACTTCGCAGCGTAGATCTCGGTTGGTGGTATCGACCTGTTCGCCGTCGTTCTCGGACTCGGTGAGCAGCTCGCGGTAGGCGTCGACCACCGCGGGAAACACCTCGGCAACTTGTTGGGACGCGGCGATATCCTTAGTGAACGCGACCGCACGGCGCATCGGCGGCGCCCCGGCCGCGAACCCGTCGCCGTCGGGAGAACGACCGGCGCGCTTGGCCAGACCGTTCCAGCACCCGACGATCTTCGAGGCGTCATCGAGTTGCAACTCCGAGAAGTCGCCGGCCAACTGCTTTTGCATCGGCGCGGCTACCAGCTCCTCATCGACGGTCAACACGATCACCTTGTAGTCGGTGAGAAGCCCACGCTCGACCGCTTCGCCGAACGAGAGCCGATGAAACTCGGGCCCGTAGATGTCCACGTCATCCATCGACGACAACTCGGCAGAGTGATCGGCAGCCTTCTCCTTGACGGCGTCGTCGAAGATCCGAGGCGTGGCCGTCATGTACAACCGCCGATCAGCCGCCAGGAAATCGTTGTCGTGGACTTTCACGAAATTCGATTCGTCGGCTCCGGCGACGGTCACGCCGGTGGTGCGGTGCGCCTCGTCGCAGATGACCAGGTCGAACGGGTCAACGCCGTGCCCCTGGGCGCCGGCGACTGTCGGCAGCGACTGGTAGGTGGTGAACACCACCGTCAGACCCTTGGACCGCTTGCGGTGCGCCATGTGGGCAGCCAACACGGCAGGATCTGTGGTTACCGGGATGGCCACATCGACGGTGCCGAAATCTTCAGCCGACCGCGACACCTTCGAGTCCGAACACACCGCGAACGCCCGCATGTCCAGCGTTGTTTGTGCCGTCCACTCGCGCAACGTCTGGCTCAGCAACGAGATCGAGGGGACCGCAAACAGGATGCGCGCACTGCCGCCGTTGCCGATAGCTGTCTTCTCGGCGATCTTCAACGCAGTGAACGTCTTTCCGGTCCCGCACGCCATGATCAGTTTGCCGCGGTCGTGACCGACGCCGAACCCGGCGAAAACGGCGTCGATCGCCTCCTGCTGATGCGGACGCGGTTCGTGTCGCGTCGCCTCACTCAGCTCCACACTTAACTCGCCCTGCGGCCAGGCAATCTCCCAGTCGATCGGGGATTCAGCGATGTCGGCCAGGTTGATCCGCTGCACCGGTATGTGCTGGTTCTCCAGCGCGTCCTCGGCGTTTCTTCCCCACCGGTCAGTGGTAGAGATGATCACCCGATTGGTGAACGGTGCCTTACCCGACGCGGTGAAGAACGAGTCGATATCTTCCTTCCGCAAGATCGACGTCGGCTCGTAGAACTTGCACTGGATCGCGGTGTACTCGCCGGAATCACGTTCACGAGCTACCAGGTCGATACCGGTGTCGGGCTTGCCACCACGCCCAGGCCAGTCCATCCACCGCCACACCTGCTCGTACTGCTGAGACAACATCGGATCGAGCTGAAAATAGCGGACCATCAACTCCTCGAACTTGGTGCCCCGCTCTGAATTCGTCGGCTGCCTACGGAACGCCTCAATGACCTCGTGCACGCTCGCCACGAACTACCAACCCATCGCTCGACGACTGATTCAGTCGATTATGCCGCCCCGCCCGTCACCGACGTGGGATGACCGTCCCGGGACGAGCCGTCCAATTCCCACCCCGAGCTTCACGCCCCGCCCTGGCTGCGATGGCTATCTACTGGTCGCAGATCTGTCGGCACCCCGCCGGGCCAATGACAGCCGGGCTATGCCCGGATCTGAGCGGAGCGGCTACGCCGCCCTGTGACGCCCTTCGGGCGCAGTTGGTTTGCGTTGCATCGCCGCATTCTCTTACCTCCACTCCCGTGCCGCAAGGGTCGTGAAAAACTAATCCGCCCTGCGGGTTTCAGGCCTACGGCCCGGATGACTTTTTCACTGTGAACCCCCTTGCGGCCCACTCGCTTCGGCAAAGAGATGGCCGGTGCAAACGCAAACCAGCACTCACAACGGGAGGGTCACCATGAGCATCGCCACCACCGTCTACCAGCTGTGCACCAGCTGCGCCGTCGCCGTCGCCATTGGCGACCTGAGCGGCCTCGACACCGGCAACAGTCGCGAGGTCGTGGCGTTCATGGAGAACCACGGCTACCTGGTGCCCGCCGACGACATCGACCCGCCCGGCTACTGGCTGTGTGAATGCTGCGGACTCGACCAGCTCGGCGCAGGCCGCATCTTCACCCACGACTAGCCCCCTGACCTGCGAAAGGAAACCCACGATGAATGCCTGGATCGCCACCAAGGACCCGACGAAAATCGCCGAGGTTGCCGACCGAATCGCCGAACAAGCCCCCGAACGTCTCACCGAAGTCGACGGTGACCGCGAGTTCGCGGTGTGGCTACTCGGAGTCGACCGCAAGATTCGCCGCTACACCGGGGTCGAGCACCGCGACCTACCCGATTGGCAATGGCGTGCCGCCTACGACGACGACCTGTCCCCCGCCGATGCAGCCGCCGCCGCGATCGCCCACTGGATCGAGTTCGGCGACCTCTAACCAGACTTCCGCGTGCACACCGGCACGCCGGGACAAAAGAAAACCCGGCCAGGGACTAGCTGGCCGGGGTCTCACCCACCACAGTAAGGGAGAAACCCCATGACACACAACACCACTGAGGCCGTCGCGACGGGCGAGCTGCGCCACCTCGACCCGACCGGTCTGGTCATCGATGCCAACATTCGCACCGAAGCCCAAGCCACCCTCACGTCTGAGTTCATCGACTCGGTCCGCGAGGGTGTCCGTCAGCCGGTCCTGGCCGTTGAGATCGACGGGCAGGTGCGGGTTCGGGACGGGCAGCGCCGCACGCTGGCCGCCCGCGAGGCCGGCCTGGTCAGCGTCCCGGTGTACGTGGTCCCGGTCGCCGCTGACGCCGATGACAAGGCCCTGACGGTGGATCGAATCTTGGAGCAGTTGGCCAGTTTCGAGCGTGAAGAACTGCGCGCATCCGACCGGGTGGCCGCGATCGAGCAACTTGCCCTGGCTGGGATGTCGGCGACCAAGATCGCCAAAGCCACCCGCACCAAGAAGAAGGACATCGATCACACGCTGACGGTCGCGAAGTCGGCTACCACCCTCGACCTGCTCGACCAGGGTGCAGGTCTGACGTTGGAGCAGTCGGCGACGCTGGCGGCCTACGACCACGACCCCGAGGCCCAGCAATGGCTCATCACCGCCGCACACAGCGGACGGTTCGAGTTCCAGGCCAAGGTGCTCGCCGAGGCCGACGAGCGGCCCGCCCTGCTGGCCCAGGTCGCGGACTACGCCGCCGAGGGAATCGCTGCGGTGACCCGCCAACCCAGCTACAACCAGGCCCGCAGGCTCGACCGATTGGAGACCGCCGACGGTGCTGCAGCCCGGATCGAAGACGTGCCGGTCAAGAACCGGCTGGCCTACGTATGGGCCGATGACACCGAATCGTGGACCGACGCCGAGGGCAACGAGGTCCCTGAACACGTCATCGACTTCGACCTGCTCGACAGCGACGAAGACGACGAGGACTCTCCCGCCGACGACCAGCCCGAGGACGGGTTGCTCGACCCGCGCACGCTGACCCGCCACATCAACCGCGAGGTCGAAACCACCTGGTACGTGCTGGGCAGCGACGACCTCGGACTCACCGAGCGCGCCTACAGCTACAGCACCACCAGTAGCGCCGCCACGTCCGGCGAGGAGGACAGCGCCGCCGAGAAAGAGGCGCAGAAGCAGGAACGTCGCCGGGTGCGTGTCCTCAACGCCGCGAGTGTGACCGCCCGCGAGGTGCGGATCGAAAAGCTGACCGCGTGGCTGGCCCGCAAGACCCTGCCCAAGGCCAGCGCCCCAAAGGTCGCGACGTTCATCGCGACCTCAATGCACGCCCATCACGACATGTTCGGCGCGAACAGCATGCAGGGCAACGCCGCCGAGATCGCCGCCACGATCCTCGGCGGCCAGCCAGCCGAGCTGTTGGAGCAGGCCACCACCGCCGACCGCGCCCAGATCATCGGACTCGGCATCGCGCTGGCGTCCCGCGAAGCGCACATGTGGAAAGACGCCTGGCGCAACGTCGGTGACCGCAACTACCTCGGCGGCAGCTACACCCGCGCCCGCGCCGACTACCTGCGATTCCTGGTCGAAGTGACCGGTTACACCCTCTCCGACGTCGAGCAAGTCATCGCCGGGGACACCGACGCCGCCGACGTGCCACTCGACTAAACCCCACACGGTGGGCCGCGGACCCTCACGGTCGCGGCCCACCGTCCCCCGACCGGACTACCCCGAACAGGTGACACACGATGACCACCACCGGCGAACTCTTCCCCCGCTGCGTCCTCCCCGGCTGCACGAACCCCAACCGACACCCAAGGCCACCCCTGCGGCCAATGCCGCCGCGACTTCGGAACCTTCCTGCGCCACAACCCCGACGCGCAACCGATGACCGCCGCCGCACAAGCCGTCCGTGACCAGGCGATACGCACCGCCTACCGCACCCAGCACCACGCCCACCTCTAGGCTGCCGATCGGCTGCGTGCCGTCGAGACCGGCGAGCAGCCCAAGCCCGGACAAACCTGCTGGCTGTGCGAACAACGCCGCCTGTGTGTCCTCGTCGCCGGCCAGTGGGAATGCCGCGACTGCCGACAGATCACCGGCTAAACCCCGCGCCGGGCAGGCAGCGCAGCGGAGCGACCTGGCGGCCGCACAGCATTGTCCCGGCCCGCTGACTCCGCTGCGCTCCGCCACCGACCCGGGAGATTCCCAGTTAGGTGGGGGTCACCAATTTGCGCGCGCACGTCGACCAAGTGTGACCGACGGGGACCCCCGAGCTGTCAACCCACACCAGGCGGCTACCGCCCGTTCTCCGCTGCGCTACGCCCGTGCGCTCCAACCACTTTCACTCGCTGCGCTCGTACAACGAAAGTGGCTTCCGGCGCGCCTGCCTCTACGGGGTTGACAGCCCACCCCCGCCGGTCCCCCAGGTCTCTCGACGTCCGCCACACCGGCCGGACCACTACCGAGAGGACAAGATCATGGACTACACCGCTCACACCGCTACCGCCGCCGCCGAGGGCAGCGTCGCCCACATCCTCTGGGCAGCAGCCGACCTCGCCGCCACCAACCCCGAGGCGGCCGACCCCATCCACGACGCCGGCCTGCACATCATCGCCGCCGGACAGACCACAGCCCGCCGGGGCAAGGCCGCCATCGAGCTCGCCACGATGGTCGCCGCCGACCGCCATCCCCGGCTGGCCGCCACCATCGAGACCAACGACGACTGGGCCGCCTGGCAGCAGGTACTCACCGAGCCCTGGCCCATCCTCGCCGACGCCGCCGCCATCGCAGCCCGGATCGCCGGCCTCGAAACCCACATCACCCCGGGTCGCTGGACCCCCTAACCAGGCAGCGGGTCGGGGGTCGCCACCACGGCGGCCCCGACCCCGAGGTCTGTGCCGTCATCGACCAGTCGAGTAGTCGGCGAACGAACAGATCAAACGAACAGATCAGCGGAGCGGCTACGCCGCACCCCACCTGAACTGGGGTTGCTTTGCTGACCCCCACCAGTCTCTTACCTCTGGTCGTCCGGTGACAAGGGCCGCGAAAAACTGGCTCGCCCTACGGGTTCCAGGCCTACGGCCCGAGCAACTTTTATCGCTGTAAACACCCTTGCACCGGCCTCCCGCCGGCAAAGAGATGGCAGGTGTCACGCAAAGCACCGGCCCGCCGAGGCCGACACCCACGGGGAGGCATTATGAGCCGCAGCCACAGCACCAAGAAGACCAGCAGCGCCGACCGCGAAGCCCGCGCCGCCAAGCAGCGCGAACGCGCCGCCGAGCTGCAAGCCACAATCACCGCCAAGATGGAAACCCTCACCCAGACCGACCAGTGGGCCGCATTCCTCGACTACGCCACCAAGTTTCACGCCTACAGCCTCAACAACTTGCTATTGATCCTCGCCCAGCGGCCCGACGCCTCCCGCGTCGCCGGATACAACAAATGGCTCGAACTCGGCCGCCACGTCCGCCAAGGCGAAAAGGGAATCAAGATCCGCGGATTCAGCAGCCGCAAGGTCACCGACACCGACCCCGACACCGGCGAAGAGGCCGAGCGCAAAATCGCCACCTACCCGATCCTCACCGTGTTCGACGTCTCCCAGACCGACCCGAACACCGAGATCACCGACTACATGCGCAAGAAGAACCCCAACGCCCGCCTATGGGCCGACGTCGAAACCCCCGTCCGCCGTCTCCACGGTGACGACCCCGCCGACATCTACACCCGCACCGCCGAATACATCACCGCCCAGGGATGGACCGTCACCCGCGAGCCGATCCCCGGCGGCACCAACGGATACACCACCACCGACGGCACCAGCCGAATCGTCATCGACGCCGACCTATCCCCCGCCCAGGCCGCCAAGACGATGATCCACGAAACCGCACACGCCTTGATGCACCACGACATCGACACCGCCGAATACATCACCCACCGCGGCCGCTGCGAAGTCGAAGCCGAATCAGTCGCCTACATCGTCGCCGGAATGCTCGGACTCGACACCACCGACTACAGCATCGGCTACATCGCCAGCTGGGCAGAAGGAGACCCCAAGGTCATCGCCGAAACCGCAACCCACGTCCTCGAGGTCGCCCGCAGCATCGCCGCCGCACTCGACCCCGACACCGAAGACCAGGACACCGAAGAATCCGCAGCCTGACTCTGACACTCCGCCGGTCACCCACCCCAGGGCGACCGGCGGCCAGGGCGCGCAGCGGAACGGCCCCAAGCGGGCCGTGCTCTGCTGTCCCAGCCCAGTGTCTCCGCTGCGCTCCGCCACCGACCCGGGAGCGATGGCAGTCAGGGGAAGGGGTATTTCAGCGAACGCCATCCGGGCCGGATCGACACCCCAGGTCACAACCAGAATGAGCTCCCTACGGTCGCACTCAACCACCACCGCCGCTAACGCGGCCCAAACCAACACACTGCCCGGCTTCGCCGGGCCCGCGTGCGTGCCGTCGTGTGACACCATCGAACCAGGATGAAGGCGCGCCATATCGGGGGGGGGAAGTAATTATGGAAACAGCAGCTCTCATGCTGGTTGCAATAGTTGGGTCCGCGCTCGCCTTCGCCATACCAGGCCGGTTGCTTTATGTTTGGGGTGCTGAGAAATGGCGACACACCCGCATTGAGTGGAAGCGACAAGCTGTATTTCGTTCCCTGCTTCCGCTATGTACGATAGCGGTCGTTGTCTCGCGGGAAATAGCCGCAGAACTATCTGTATCCCAGCACTGGATCGTCATTCCAGCAGTCGGTGCCGCTGTAGCACTCACTGTTGCGGACTGGGCAAACATGCGCCACGACGTGGTTGCGCTGGATTCCCGAAACTCTACGTCTCTGTTCCTCGCGTTCTTCAAAGGCCGCGAGATATTCTATCGCAAGTATCGACCCCTCGTTGACATGATCTACATGAGTGTGCTTTTCCCAATCTTTCTAGCCGCTGGCCAAGCCGTTTGGCTGAAAGATAATGAGGGCGCCTCCGAATGGGCTGTAGCAATACTAGCAACCTTGGCGCTATTTGCGATCTATGCAACATGGACAGTGGTGGCGCTACCGGGCGTAACCAAGGTTGAACAGGAATAGCGGTCTTGCGCTCAATGTTTGAGACGAAATAAAAGAGCATTAGTGCTGCCGCGACACCAAGCCCTCCCGCAACCCGCGCAGCTCCCGCACAATCACCTTCCCTGCCACGTGCGTCCGGTGTGGTTGCGTCGAGCCTGACTGCTGGCAGTACGGCAGTACAGCACGAGTCTGCCGGCTGCGCCGTCACCTGATCGGAGCGGCTACGCCGCGCCCTGAGCCCTTCGGGCTGAGTTGGTTTGCGTTGCCCTGCCGCATTCTCTTACCTCCACTCGCGGCCCGCAAGGGCCGTGAAAAACTAACCCGCCCTACGGGTTTGCAGGCCTACGGCCCGGATGACTTTTTCACTTCCTCCCTTGCAGTCCACTCCCTGCGGCAAAGAGATGGCCAGTGCAAACGCAAACCAGCACTCACAACGGGGAAGGGGTCACCAATGACCGTCAGCTACAGCACCAAAGAGACCGCCGCCATCATGCGCAAGACCCTGCGGGCGAGCTGGCCCGGCGTGACATTCTCGGTGCGCCAGGGCCGAGGCACCGGCTCGGCATGGATCGGCGTCTCCTGGACCGACGGACCCCGCGAATCCGAGGTCAAAGCCGTGGTCGACGGTTTCCGGTCCGCATCGTTCAACGGCATGACCGACAGCTACGACACCCTGCCCGACCGGCTCGTGGCCATCACCCCTACCGAGTTGCCCGAGATGGTCCGCTACAGCTGCGACGGGGTGAACGTCGAACGCCACTACTCCCCCGACGCCGTCCGAACGGTCACCCGCGAACTCTTGGCCGACAACGAGCACCTGCGCGAGCTGCTGGCCGCCGTCGACGTCGACACCCTCGACTACAACCGCCTGCACAGCGGCCGGTTCTGCCTGCTGGCCCTGCCCGAGGATCGTGCCCTGATCCACCGAGGCGAACACATCCCCACCTACCGCATCAACGACGCCGGGACCGCGATCACCGCCGCGCTGCACCTGGCCGACCTCACCACCCACACCACCGCCTAACCCCTCACCCACCGACCGCACACCCGAAGGAGACACCGCACCATGACTGAGATCACGATTACCCACACCGCCGCCGACGGCACCCTCGCCGACGGGATGATTCGCGGTGACGGCACCTACGAAATCTTGCGGGCGAACGGGTTTCGCTGGTTCCGCAGCCTGGGACTGATGGGTATTCAGTCCAGCCGCGACCGCCAACCCAACGAAAACAAGATCACCCGCGCCGCCCGCGCCCTCGAGGAAGCCGGCCACACCGTCACCGTCGAGATTGACCGCACCCACCGCGACCCCGCCCAGGTCGAAGCCGACCGAGCCGCCCGCCAAGCCGACCGGGTCGCCGCACTCGAGAACAAAGCCGACCGACGCGCCGCCGACGCCGAGGCCGCATGGACCGCCGAACAACGTGCCACCGCCGCACTCCCCCCGGGAGGCGAGCCAGTCAAGGTCGGCCATCACAGCGAAGGCAGGCACCGCCGCGCGATCGACCGCGCCCACAACGCCCTCGGTAAAGCCGTCGCCGCCGAACGCGAGGCCGACCACGCCGCCCACCGCGCTGAATCCGCCGCGCGCACCACCGAACAGCGCTACAACCCGGTCACCGTGGCCAACCGCATCGACAAGCTCGAAGCCGAACAGCGCGCCGATCAACGCGCCCTCGACGGACACACCCGAACCCTGTTCACCGACGCCCGAGGCGTCAAACACACCGAGAAGACCACCGCCGCGACCGGCGAGTACCGCGAACGCCTCATCGCCCGCATGGCCGAACGCGCCGCGACCATCACCTACTGGAACGGCGTGCGCGCCGCCCAGATCGCCGACGGCACCACCGGCGACTACAGCCCCGACACCATCACCGCCGGAGACCTGGTCAAGATCCGCCACCACGGATGGACGCCCGTGCTACGCACCAACGCAAAGACCGTCAGCGTCCAAACACCGGCACCGTTCGGCGGCCGCATGATCCGCCACACCGTGCCCTACCCCGAACTCCAAGGCCACCGCCCCCACAGCGACACCACCGAGGACGCAGCCACAGCCTGACCACCAAGCCCGGACCCACCCCGCACAGGCGGGGCGGGTCCGGTGCTTCGGGCATCGAACCCGAAACACCGCAGGGCGCTCCGCGCCCACCGCACACCACCAAGGTCCGCAGCCTGTCTGCCGCGCGTCCCGTCCAGCACGCACTACCCCCACAGATGAATAGATGGCAAACCGAAAGTTTGCTATCGTCGCCGACGCGAACACTGAGTTGCCACACCAACCAGTACATCGCCCCCAGGGTGGGAGGGAAGAGCGGCAGAACCCCCGACCTGCAGCCCTCTCCCCTCCCACCCTCCCCTGGCGTCGAAACGACCTCCGTACCAGCATCGTTCGCGCACCACGGATCAACACCACCGAGAACCGGGCTTTGCCTGACCTGCCGAATTGTCATGGCGCCCAACCGGACCGCGTCAAGTCGTTTCGGCAACAACTCGCCACGCGCTCTCTCCTCGCTGGCGCTCGGCGCCGCTTATATCGCGGCGACTTCTTCCCTGCACTCCATTGACACCCCCCGCCCGGGCGAATCGGGCGGCAGATAACAGGAAAAGCACCACCATCAGACACCCTGAAAAGAGACTGTGAGCAGCGAAAACACTTGCACCACAACGCAATACGAGATACAATAGACCCACAGGCAAGCACTCGCGACGACACCAGAGAAGAGGCCCCACCATGAGCGATAACACCACGATCACCGTCTACACCAAGCCCGCCTGCGTCCAGTGCCACGCCACCTACAAAGCCCTCGACAAGCAGGGCCTCGATTACCAGCTGATCGACATCAGCACCGACGACGCCGCGCGTGACTACGTGATGAGCCTGGGCTACCTGCAAGCCCCCGTCGTGGTCGCCGGCAGTGAGCACTGGTCAGGGTTCCGCCCCGACCGCATCAAAGCACTCA
>NZ_JALPSY010000002.1:0-307118 GCF_023218005.1 Gordonia sp. C13 | reverse complement strand
TGGGGCCGCGGGGTCAGAATCCGCGGGCCGTCGGCGGTGACCGCGACGGTGTGTTCCCAGTGCGCCGCGCGGGAGCCGTCGTCGGTCACCACGGTCCAGTCGTCCTCCAAGACGGTGGTGTCGACCGTGCCCAGGGTCAGCATCGGCTCGATCGCGAGCGTCGACCCGATCACCAGAAGCGGTCCCTTACCGGGCTCGCCTTCGTTGGCGAGGAACGGATCCATGTGCATCTCGCGACCGATGCCGTGACCGCCGTACCCGTCGACGATGCCGAACGGACGGTTGAACTTCTTCTCCGCGGCGCGGGTGCCGAGTTCGATCGCGTGGGAGATGTCGGTGAGGCGTGCGCCGTCGACCATGGCCGCGATACCGGTCTCCATCGACAGACGGGTGGCCTCGGACAGATCCGCATCGGCCTGCGACAGCTCGCCGACCCCGAAGGTCCAGGCCGAGTCGCCGTGCCAGCCGTCGAGGATGGCACCGCAGTCGATCGACACGAGATCACCTTCGGCGAGAACGACATCGGCCGACGGGATCCCGTGGACCACGACGTCGTTGACCGAGCTGCAGATCGATCCGGGGAAACCGTTGTAGCCCTTGAACGAGGGAACTGCTCCGGCCTCGCGGATCACGGTCTCCGCGACCTCGTCGAGGTCGAGGGTGCTGACCCCCACCTTCGCGGCGTCGCGGACGGCCACGAGAGCCGATCCGACGACTGCGCCCGCTGCTGCCATCGCATCCAGTTCAGCGGCGGAGCGGAACGGAACGCGCTTGCGTTTACGAAAACCCATCAGCGGACGCAGTCTCGACGTGTCAGTTGACGCCGGCGCCGAGGGCGCTCAGCACACGCTGGTGGACATCCTGGATGTCGCCCACCGCGTCGATGGTCTTGACCTCGTCCCCGTAGTACTCGAGCAGCGGCGAGGTCTCCTTGGTGTAGACGTCCATCCGGTTGCGGATGACCTCTTCGGTGTCGTCGGCACGACCACGAGCCATCATGCGCTCCACGACGACGTCGGTGTCGACGACGAAGGACAACACGGCGTCGAGCGAGGCGTCGAGATTGGCCAGGATGTCCTTGAGGGCATCGGCCTGCTCGGTCGAACGCGGAAAGCCGTCGAGGATGAAGCCCTTGGCTGCATCCGGCTCGCCCACGCGGGCGCGAACCATGTCGACGGTGATCTCCGACGGGACCAGGTTGCCGGCGTCGAGGTACTTCTTGGCCTCGATACCGACCGGGGTGCCCTGGGAGATGTTGGCGCGGAACAGGTCACCGGTCGAGATGTGCGGGATGCCGAGGGCTTCGCTCAGCAGTTCCGCCTGGGTGCCTTTGCCTGCTCCGGGCGGGCCGAGAATAACGAGTCTCACTTGAGAAATCCTTCGTACTTGCGTTGCATCAACTGACTGTTGATCTGTTTCATCGTGTCCAGGCCCACACCGACCATGATCAGTACGGCCGTGCCGCCGAACGGCAGGTTCTGGACGTTGCCGCTGTTACCGATCTCGAGGAACAGGTTCGGCAGGACCGCGATGATACCGAGGTAGATCGAACCGGGCAGAGTGATGCGGCTGAGGACGTAGCCCAGGTACTCCGCGGTCGGGGCGCCCGGCCGGATACCCGGGATGAAGCCACCATACTTCTTCATCTCGTCGGCGCGTTCCTCCGGATTGAACGTCACCGCCACGTAGAAGTACGTGAAGAAGATGATCATCAGGAAGTAGACCGCGATGTAGACCCCGTTGCTGGGATCGGTCAGGTACTTGGTGACGTACTCCTGCCACGTCGACTGCGTTCCGTCGGTGCTGCGCGTCAGTTCGACGATCAGCTGCGGCAGGTACAGCAGCGATGAGGCGAAGATGACCGGGATGACGCCGGCCTGGTTGACCTTCAGCGGCAGGTAGGTCGACGAGCCGCCGTACATCTTGCGTCCGACCATGCGCTTGGCGTACTGCACCGGAATGCGGCGCTGGCCCTGCTCGATGAAGACGACGCCCGCGACGATGATCAGCGCGGCGACACACACGAGGGCGAAGACGAGACCGCCGCGGGTGTTGAGAATGGTGCGACCCTCGGCCGGGATACGGGCAGCGATACCCGCGAAGATCAGCAGCGACATGCCGTTGCCGATACCGCGCTCGGTGATGAGCTCGCCGAACCACATGACGACACAGGCGCCGGCGGTCATGACGAGCACGATGATCATCAGACCGAAGATGCTGGAGTCGTTGAGCACCTCACCGCTGGTCGCACAGGACTGCGGGAGGAGCTGGCCGCGGTCGGCGAGGGCGACGATGCCGGTCGACTGGAGGAGCGCCAGGGCCACGGCGAGATAACGCGTGTACTGCGTCATCTTGGCCTGGCCGGCCTGGCCTTCCTTGCGCAGCTGCTCGAACCGTGGGATGACCACCGTGAGCAGCTGGACGATGATCGACGCCGTGATGTACGGCATGATGCCGATCGCGAACACCGACAGCTGCAGCAGCGCGCCGCCGGAGAACAGGTTGATCAGGGAGTAGACCGAGCTCGACTCACCGGCCGAGACCTCGTCCAGACATGCCCGCACGGCCTGGTAGTCCACGCCGGGCGACGGCACGGTCGCGCCGAGGCGATACAGGATGATGATGCCGAGAACGAAGAGGATCTTCTTCCTCAGGTCCGGCGTCCGTATGGCCGCGAAGAGGGGGGAAAGCACTAACTCCTCCTAGGAACGACCACGCGAGGGTTCAGTTCCGGGTCGGTCACGACCCGATCCCCGTGTGCTCGGCAATCGACAATGTTCGGGATGCGGCGATCTTGTGCGGATGCGGCAGACAACGTCTGAAACTCTAACAGTGACGCCGAAACCGCCGGTCGGACGGCAGCGGTGCTGCCGCCCGACCGGCGGTCGGATCCGTCAGAGTTCGGTGACGCTGCCTCCGGCAGCGGCGATCTTCTCCTTGGCGGAGGCGGTGAACTTGTCGGCGGTGATGTCGACCTTGACGGAGAGCTCTCCGTCGCCGAGCACCTTCACCAGCTTGTTCTTGCGCACCGCGCCGGCTGCGACGAGCTCGTCGACGCCGATGGTGCCGCCCTGCGGGAAGAGACGCGCGATGTCACCGACGTTGACGACCTGGTACTCGATCCGGTTGCGGTTGGTGAAGCCCTTGAGCTTCGGCAGCCGCATGTGGATCGGCATCTGGCCACCCTCGAAGCCGGCGGGCACGTTCTTACGTGCCTTGGTGCCCTTGGTGCCGCGGCCTGCGGTCTTACCCTTGGACCCCTCACCGCGACCCACGCGGGTCTTGTCGGTCTTCGACCCCGGTGCGGGGCGAAGGTGATGGAGTTTGATGGTCATTGCTTAAACCTCTTCGACTGTCACGAGGTGACGAACCGCGTTGATGAGGCCGCGGTTGATCGGCGTGTCCTCGCGGGTGACGGTCTGGCGGATGCCCTTCAGTCCGAGGGTCCGCAGGCTGTCACGCTGGTTCTTCTTGGTACCGATGGTGCCCTTGACCTGAGTGATCTTCAGCTGGGCCATATTCGACTCCCTGACTGTTGTCTTATCGGCCATGTCGCTACGCTCCCTGGCCGGCACGAGCGCGCAGCATACCGGCCGGAGCGACGTCCTCGATCGGCAGACCACGGCGGGCCGCGACCTCTTCAGGACGCTGCAGCATCTTGAGTGCCGCCACGGTGGCGTGGACGACGTTGATCGCGTTGTCCGAGCCGAGGCTCTTGGCCAGGACGTCGTGGACGCCTGCGCACTCGAGCACGGCACGCACCGCGCCACCGGCGATGACACCGGTACCGGGGCTGGCCGGGCGCAGCATGACGACACCGGCAGCGGCCTCACCCTGAACCGGGTGGGTCACGGTGCCGCCGATCAGCGGGACGCGGAAGAAGTTCTTACGAGCCTCTTCGACGCCCTTCTGGATCGCGGCCGGAACTTCCTTGGCCTTGCCGTAGCCGACGCCGACCATGCCCTGGCCGTCGCCGACGACCACGAGAGCGGTGAACGAGAAACGACGTCCACCCTTGACCACCTTCGAGACGCGGTTGATGGTCACCACGCGCTCGAGCTGGTTGCGGTCCTGGTCGCGGCCGCCGCGATCGCGACGGTCTCCGCGGCCACCGCCGCGACGGTCGTTGCCGCCACCTGCGTTGTTCTGGTTGTTGTCGTTACCGGCGGGTCCGTTTCCGCCGTCACGCTGACGTCCGGGCATCAGAGGTTCCCTCCGGTCATGTGGGTGTAGCTGGTGAAGATGGTCATCAGAAGCTCAGGCCTCCCTCACGGGCGGCATCGGCGAGCGCGGCGATACGGCCGTGGTAGTCCTTGCCGCCACGGTCGAACACGACGGCGTCGACGCCGGCAGCCTTGGCGCGGGCGGCGATGAGCTCGCCGACCTTGCGGGCCTGAGCCGACTTGTCGCCGCCTGCTGCACGCACGTCGGCCTCGATCGACGACGCGGCGGCCAGCGTCTTGCCGGCCAGGTCGTCGATGAGCTGCACGTGGATGTGGCGCGAGCTGCGCTTGACCGCGAGACGCGGACGAGCCGGGGTTCCGCTGACCTTCTTGCGGAGACGGAAGTGCCGGTTGACGGTCGCCTTGCGACGACGCGTCGACACGTCCTTGCCGAGGGGCTTGCGGCTGGTCTTGGTAGCTGTGTCACTCATGGCTTACTTACCCGTCTTTCCGACCTTGCGACGGATCTGCTCACCCTCGTAGCGAATGCCCTTGCCCTTGTAGGGGTCCGGACGACGCAGGCGGCGGATGTTCGCCGAGATCTGGCCGACTTTCTGCTTGTCGATACCCGAGACCGAGAACTTGGTCGGGGACTCCACGGCGAAGGTGATTCCTTCGGGGGCCTCGATCGGCACGGGATGGCTGTAACCGAGGGCGAACTCGAGGTCGTTGCCCTTCGCCTGGACGCGGTAGCCGACACCGAAGATCTCCATCTTCGTGGTGTAGCCCTGCGTGACGCCGATGACCAGGTTGTTGATCAGCGAACGGCTCAGGCCGTGCAGCGCGCGGCTGCGACGCTCGTCGTTGGGGCGGGTGACAACGATGGTGTTGTCTTCCTTGGCGACCGTGATGGGCTCGCTGACGGTGAGCGAGAGCTCACCCTTCGGGCCCTTGACGGCAACGCGCTGTCCGTCGACGGTGACGTCGACGCCCGCGGGGATCTCGATGGGGTTCTTTCCGATACGCGACATGTCGTTCCCTCCCCTACCAGACGTAGGCGAGGACTTCGCCGCCCACGCCCTGGTTGGCTGCCTGGCGGTCGGTGAGCAGACCCGACGACGTGGAGATGATGGCCACGCCGAGGCCGCCCAGCACCTTGGGCAGGTTGGTGGACTTTGCATAAACCCGGAGACCCGGCTTCGAGACGCGGCGCAGACCGGCGATGGAGCGCTCACGGCTGGGGCCGTACTTCAGGGAGACGATCAGGCTCTTGCCGACCTCCGCATCCTCGATGCGGTAGTCGGTGATGTAGCCCTCACGCTTGAGGATCTCGGCGATGTTCACCTTGATCTTCGACGACGGGAGTTTCACCTCGTCGTGGTACGCCGAATTGGCGTTGCGCAGACGCGTCAAGAAGTCTGCGATTGGGTCAGTCATGGTCATGGTTGACCGTCAACCTTTCTCGTGGCGGTTCCCATACAGCGCCGATGAGAGGAAATCCCTCTGACCTGCGGTGGGCCTTCCACGAAGTGGATAGTTTCTTCAAGGTTCTCGTCGCCGGTGCCCTTGGCTTTTCGCCGGCACCGGAGACTATTCAGTTGTGTCCCGGGCACCTGAGGTGCACAGGCAACCGGTCTAGTGTAGGGAATCTGCTGGCCAGACCCAAATCGGGCCCGGGAGCGCCACCGAGATCGGGCACCATCGAGGGTATGGATCGCCGCCAGCTTCTCACCGCCGGGCTGCTCGGGTTCACCGGCGCCGTACTCACCTCCGGCTGCTCGGGCGCCGACGTCGTCCGCCCCTCACCGTCGCGCGACGGACAGAGAGACACCGAGGACACGGGGAGGACAGCCGTCGAGGTGATCGCCTCGGGACTGAACGTGCCGTGGGCAATGGGATTCCTCCGCGGCGGCGATGCGTTGGTCACCCAACGCGACGACGCCACGATCGTGCGGGTGTCCGGGTCGGGCGAGGTCCGGACCGTCGGCGAGATCGGCGACGCCGCGCCTCGCGGCGAGGGTGGGCTGCAGGGCATCGCGATCGCCCCGGGCGCCGAGGACGCGGTGTTCGTCTACTACACCACCGACTCCGACAACCGGCTCGTCCGGCTGGACTTCGACGGCCGGCGACTCACCGGTCCGCGCACGCTCCTGCGCGGCCTCGACGCCGCCTACAACCACCACGGCGGTGCGCTCGTCTTCGATGCCGACGGCAGCCTCTTCGTCGCGGTCGGCGATGCAGCCGAACCCGCTGTCGCACAAGAGATACGGTCCCTCAACGGCAAGATCCTACGTGTGGACACCGAGGGTCGCCCATGGCCCGGCAACCCGTTCGGCAACGAGGTCTACTCCTACGGCCATCGCAACGTGGAAGGGTTGGCATTCGACGGCGCGGGCCGCCTGTGGGCAACCGAGTTCGGCCAGAACCGGCGCGACGAACTCAACCTCATCCGGCGCGGCGGCAACTATGGCTGGCCCGAGTTCGAAGGCGAATCCGACGATCCTCGGTTCATCGCCCCGAAGGTCACCTGGACCCCGCAGGAGGCCTCGCCGGCCGGCCTCGCGATCGTCGGTGATCGCGCGTACGTCGCCGCGTTGCGCGGCCGGAGGCTGTGGGAGGTGCCCCTCGACGGGGAGTCGGCCGGTCAACCGGCGAGTCACCTCACCGACGACTACGGACGGATCCGCGCGGTGGCCGCGGCACCCGACGGTTCGCTCTGGGTGAGCACGAGCAACACCGACGGCCGCGGACAGCCCACCGATGACGACGATCGCATACTGCGCGTGATTGCCGGCTGACACGACGCCGTCGACAGCAGTCTCGCCGAAATGTCCATTCGCCCACCGCGCGTTGGTGCGATGTGTTTACGGTGGGTCTCGGATGAGGGTCCGTCGGACGGGATCTCGCCAACCGCGCGGGACGTCGGACCCAGAGAGGTCGCGATGAACCGAAGGATCACCACCACTCTCATAGCCGGTGCAGCAAGAGCCTGACAGTCGCCGTATCAACACTCGCCGGCGCGGGCAACGCCGCCGCGCAAGGCAAGGGAGTCGAGATCACCGCCGTCGACAACAAGAACTGCACCGCCACCTTCACACTCACCAACTACACGAATTCAACTTTCTACCAACCAGATTGGTGGTTCAAGCAGGAAGCGAACCAGGACTGGATCAATGCCACCGGGAACGTCGGAGACCTGACGGCTCCGTGGCGGTACGTCAACGGGATCCCGTGGCCCATGGCCCGCTGGGTCCAACGAGAAGACGGCACCAAACTGTTTTCCCAACTCGCGCCCGGCGTGCCCCCGGCTGGTGGCGGTGTGCCGTACAACAGCAGTGCCCAACCGGACGGTTTCGTCAGCACGGCGACGGTCAATCTCAAGACCGTCACCAATCCCGCGCCACCGGCACCCTCGCCGGAGGGCACCCAAACCATCTACTACCGCATCAAGTCGGGCCCCCAGACCGCTGACCGGCGGCCGACCCCGCAGGAACTGGTTGTCACCGGCTGCCAGTCGGGATCCGGCTCTCTCGACTGGGGCTCTCTCGATTGGGGCTCTCTGCGTTTCTGACCCGCCACGCCGACGCGGCCCACGATCGTCGTCCGACCACTCCGTGGCCGGCGCGGGCATCCCCGGCGGTCACCGGTTTCCGCAGGCACCATGACGACATCGCGTATTCAGCGCGAGTTCCGCCCAGGGCAGCGCACTATTCACCAGGCCGCACATGTGTATGCCGGCGAAAGCTCCGGCAGTGTTCCGGTCGGCAACAAATCGGCGTCGATCGGCAGAACCACAACCATCGTGCGCGCCGTATGCCATCGTCGAGCCATGCACTCGACCCGGCTGCCCGAACTCGTCGACGAGCTCCTGACCACCGCACATGGGGCCAGGAGCCGTCGCGCTGCGCACACGCTGTACGGCGACTCCTCACGGCACCTGCGACAGACGGTTATCGCGCTGGTCGCCGGAGCCACGTTGTCCGATCACGAAAGCCCCACCGAGGCAACCCTTCACGTCCTCCGGGGCCACGTCTCCCTCAAGACGGGCGAGCACAACTGGGATGGCCGGCAGGGCGACCTCGTCACGATCCCTCCCGAGCGTCACGGACTCACCGCCCGCGAGGATTCCGCGGTGCTGCTGACAGTCGCCACGCACTGACCCACGACGCCGAAGCACGTCGGACCTACGCAATCGATGAGCGCAACCTGCCCTGGGGTCCGCAATTGTTCGAGTGCGGATTTGATTTCCCGACACACCATTCTTGAGATTGTTTGTCGCATTCGCGTCGAATCGAGGAAATAGCAGATATCGCCTGACACAGATGTGTACCGTGGCGCGCATGGCCCGGTCCGGCGACACTCAGGGCACTGCAGCCACTGCCCTTCTGAACATCGGCAAGTTCTTCACCCGTTGGGACGAGACCGACGACCGTCGCGCAGTATTCCGTGACGGTGGGCGCGCCGGCGACGTCTTCTATCGAGACCGGTGGAGCCACGACAAGATCGTCCGTTCCACGCACGGGGTGAACTGCACCGGTTCGTGCTCGTGGAAGGTCTACGTCAAGGACGGGATCATCACCTGGGAGACCCAGGAAACCGACTACCCGTCGGTGGGACCCGACCGACCCGAGTACGAGCCACGCGGATGTCCGCGCGGCGCCGCATTCTCCTGGTATACCTACTCCCCCACGCGTGTTCGGCACCCGTACGCGCGAGGTGTTCTCGTCGAGATGTACCGCGAGGCGAGAGCCCGGCTCGGTGACCCCGTCCTCGCCTGGGCCGATGTTGTGTCCGATCCGCTCCGGCGCCGCTCCTACCAGCAGGCCCGGGGCAAAGGCGGCCTGGTGCGGGTGAGCTGGGACGAAGCCACCGAGATGGCGGCCGCGGCACATGTCCACACCATCAAGACCTACGGGCCCGACCGGTGTGCGGGATTCTCGCCGATCCCCGCGATGTCGATCGTGAGCCACTGCGTCGGCACGCGCTTCATCCAGCTCATCGGCGGCGTCATGACGTCGTTCTACGACTGGTACGCCGACCTGCCCGTGGCGAGTCCGCAGGTGTTCGGCGACCAGACCGACGTCCCGGAATCCGGGGACTGGTGGGACGCGACCTACCTGATGATGTGGGGATCGAACGTGCCCGTCACCCGTACCCCGGACGCACACTGGATGGCCGAGGTTCGCTATCGCGGCACCAAGGTGGTCGCCGTCAGTCCCGATTACGCCGACAACACCAAGTTCGCCGACGAGTGGCTACCAGCGCAGGCCGGCACCGACGCCGCTCTCGCGATGGCCATGGGCCACGTCATCCTGACCGAGTTCTTCCGCGACCGCACGACCGACTTCTTCGACTCCTACGTCCGCACCTACACCGACCTCCCGTTCCTCATCCGCCTCGACGAGCACGACGACCAGGACACGCTGGTGGCGGGCAAGTTCGTCACCGCCGACGAAGTCGGCTCCAGCCCCACCGCCGACGAAGTCGGCTCCGGTTACACCGCCGAGGACGTCTGGAAGACCGTGTTCTGGGACGAGGACCGCGACGGTCCCGCGGTGCCGAACGGTTCGGTGGGGTTCCGGTACGCCGAGTCCGGCGTGGGACGGTGGAATCTCGACCTCGAGGGCGTGCGGCCCGCCCTGACTCTCCTGGGTCCCGACGCGGAGCTCGTCTCGGTGTCCTTCCCGGTCTTCGACGCACCGGACGGCAGCGGCTCGGTGGTCCGCCGCGGTGTCCCGGCCCGGCGGATCAACGGCCGCCTCGTCACGACCGTCTTCGACCTGATGCTCGCGCAGTACGGCGTCGCCCGGGACGGGCTTCCCGGCGAGTGGCCCACCGGCTACGACGACGCGACCACGCCCTACACCCCGGCGTGGCAGGCCGAGATCACCGGCGTCCCGGCCGAGGCCGCGATCCGCGTCGCCCGCGAATTCGCTGCCAATGCCGAAGAGTCGCAGGGCCGCTCGATGATCATCATGGGCGCCGGAATCTGCCAATGGTTCCACGGCGACGCGACCTACCGCGCGATCCTCTCGCTGCTCATCCTCACCGGCTGTATGGGCCGGAACGGGGGCGGCTGGGCACACTACGTCGGGCAGGAGAAGTGTCGTCCGATCACCGGTTGGGTGTCGCTGGCGAACGCGCTCGACTGGTCGCGTCCGCCTCGGACGATGACCGGGACGTCGTACTGGTACATGCACACCGGGCAGTGGCGCAACGACGGATATTCCACCGCGTCACTCGCCTCCCCGCTGGCGCGCGGCTCGATGGACCACGAGCACACCGCCGACGCGATCGCACAGTCCGCGCGGCTCGGGTGGATGCCCTTCTACCCGCAGTTCTCGGCGAATCCCCTCGACGTCGCCGACGAGGCCACCGCAGCGGTCGACCGTGGAGACGCCGACGACGTGGCCGGTTACGTCGCCGACCGTCTGCACACCGGCGACCTGACACCCGCCATCTCCGATGTCGACGCGCCGGAGAACTGGCCGCGAACTCTCGTCCTGTGGCGGTCGAACCTGCTCGGTTCGTCGGCCAAGGGCAACGAGTACTTCCTGCGGACTCTGCTCGGCACACATCACAACGTGCTGGGGACCGAAGATCCCGAGGCACCGCGTCCGAGCGAGATCCGGTGGCATGACCGGCCTCCCGAGGGGAAACTCGACCTGCTGCTGTCCGCCGACTTCCGCATGACCTCCACGACGCTGTTGTCCGACATCGTGCTGCCTGCGGCGACCTGGTACGAGAAGTACGATCTCTCGTCCACCGACATGCACCCCTTCGTCCATGCGTTCACCCCGGCCATCGCTCCCCCCTGGGAGGCGAAGTCGGACTTCGAGCTGTTCCACCGGCTCGCCCGCAAGTTGTCGGAGCTCGCGCGGACGCACCTCGGGACACGTCACGACCTCGTGAGTGCGCCGATGCAGCACGACACCCCCGGGGAAACCGCCCAACCGCACGGGCGGGTCGTCGACTGGCGCGACACCGGCGTGCGTGGCACACCTGGTCGGAACATGCCGAACTTCAGTGTCGTCGAACGTGATTACACGGCGATCGCCGACAAGCTCGCGACGATCGGACCGCTGGCCGACACTCTGGGCTTCACCGTCAAGAGCGTGACCTACCCTCTCGAGGAACACACGCGGACGCTCGCCGAGGCCAACGGCGTCATGCCGAGCGGTGCCGGCGAAGGCCGCCCGGCGATCGACACCGACGAGAAGCTCGCCGAGGCGATCCTCACGCTGTCCGGCACCACCAACGGCGCACTCGCGGTGGCCGGTTTCGAACAGCTCCAGACCCGCGTGGGTGTGCAACTCGACGACCTCGCACGGGGTTCGGAGGAGAAGCGGATCAGGTTCGCCGACACCCAGAAGGCACCCGTTCCGGTGATCACCTCGCCGGAATGGTCCGGCTCCGAGACCGGCGGTCGGCGGTACGCCCCGTTCACCGTGAACATCGAGCGGCTCAAGCCTTTTCACACACTCACCGGACGCATGCACTTCTACCTCGATCACGACTGGATGATCGACATGGGCGAGTCGCTGCCGATCTACCGACCCCCACTGGACATGCACCGACTGTTCGGCGAACCGCGACTCGGTCCCGACGGCGCGCGCGAGATCACGGTGCGTTACCTGACGCCGCACAGCAAGTGGTCGATCCACTCCGAGTACCAGGACAACCTGTTCATGCTGTCGCTGTCGCGTGGTGGTCCGGTCGCCTGGCTGAGTCCGCAGGACGCCGCGTCGATCGAGGTGTCCGACAACGACTGGATCGAATGCGTCAACGCCAACGGGGTGTTCGTCTGCCGCGCGATCGTGAGTCACCGGATGCCCGAGGGCGTCTGCTACGTACATCACG
The DNA here is from genome assembly GCF_023218005.1 of Gordonia sp. C13. Taxonomy (NCBI): domain Bacteria; kingdom Bacillati; phylum Actinomycetota; class Actinomycetes; order Mycobacteriales; family Gordoniaceae; genus Gordonia; species Gordonia sp. C13. The sequence goes on along the minus strand of NZ_JALPSY010000002.1, from coordinate 295,095 downwards.
CGCAGGAGCGCACCATCGACGTACCCAAGTCGGAGGCGACCGGGCGCCGCGGCGGAATCCACAACTCCCCCACCCGACTTCTCGTCAAACCCACTCACCTCATCGGTGGATACGCCCAGTTGTCCTACGCCTTCAACTATCTCGGCCCCACCGGCAATCAACGCGACATGGTGTCGACGATCCGCAAGCGCAGCCAGGAGGTGACGTACTGATGCGAGTCATGGCCCAGGTCGGGATGGTGATGAATCTCGACAAGTGCATCGGATGCCACACCTGCTCGGTGACCTGCAAGCAGGCCTGGACCAACCGGTCGGGCACCGAGTACGTGTGGTTCAACAACGTCGAAACCCGTCCCGGGCAGGGTTATCCACGGCGTTATGAGGATCAGGACACCTGGCGCGGTGGATGGCGACTCAACCGCAACGGGAAGTTGCGGTTGCGCACCGGGGGACGGCTCCAGAAGCTGTTGACCCTGTTCGCCAGTCCCGTGCAGCCCACGATCAACGACTACTACGAGCCGTGGACCTACGACTACCAGACGCTGATCGATGCCCCGCTCGGTGACGACTTCCCCGTCGCGCGTCCCAAATCCCTGCTCACCGGCGAGGACACCAAGGTGACCTGGTCGGCGAACTGGGACGACAACCTCGGTGGCGCAACAGAACACGTGCCGCACGACCCCATCGTCGAGAAGCTCCGGCGCGACAGCGAGGACGCGGTCAAACTCGGGTTCGAGCAGACCTTCATGTTCTATCTGCCGCGGATCTGCGAGCACTGCCTCAATCCTTCGTGCATGGCGTCGTGCCCGTCCGGGGCGATCTACAAGCGCAGCGAGGACGGGATCGTGCTCGTGGACCAGGACCGGTGCCGCGGCTGGCGTCAGTGCATCACCGGATGTCCGTACAAGAAGATCTATTTCAACCACAAGTCCGGTAAGGCCGAGAAGTGCACCCTGTGCTATCCGCGCATCGAGGTGGGTCAACCCACCGTGTGTTCGGAGACCTGCGTCGGACGCCTGCGCTACCTCGGGATCTTCCTGTACGACGCCGACGCCGTCACCGCGGCCGCGTCCACCCCGGATGAGCAGGATCTTTACGGGGCCCAACTCGATCTGATGCTGGACCCCGACGACCCCGAGGTCCTCGCGGCGGCTCGGGCCGACGGGATCCCCGACGACTGGCTGGCGGCGGCGCGCCGCTCACCGGTGTACGCGCTGGCCAAGAAGTATCGGGTCGCACTTCCGCTGCATCCGGAATACCGCACCATGCCGATGGTCTGGTACGTCCCGCCGCTGTCCCCGATCGTCGACCTGCTGGCCGAGCAAGGACACGACGCGGAGAGCCCGGGAACCCTCTTCGGCGCCATCGAGGCGCTGCGTATCCCGGTCGAGTACCTCGCCGAACTGTTCACCGCCGGTGACACCACCGTCATCGACTCGGTGTTGCGCCGCCTCGCGGCGATGCGGTCGTACATGCGTGATGTCACTCTCGGACGCGATCCCGACGGCGACATCCCCGCCGCCGTGGGGATGACCGAGGAACAGATCTACGAGATGTACCGGCTGATGGCGATCGCGAAATACGATGAGCGGTACGTGATCCCGACTGCCCATCTCGAGCAGGCCGAGAAACTCGACGAAATGGCCTGCGCGCTCGACTACGACGAGGGACCGGGGATGTTCGACTCGTCCGCGTTCGGCGAGGCCAGCGGTCGTCCGGCGCCGGTCTCGGTGGAGACCTTCCACGCGCTACGGCAACGTCAGACCACCGACACCGCGGCCGGGTCCCACACGATGGCCGGTCGTACCAACCTGTTGAACTGGGACGGCAACGGCGTTCCCGACGGGATGTTCCCGGACCGCGCCGAGAACGAACGGGGTGAGCGCGGATGAGAACGCTCTCCCTCTTCGACCGAGCCGCACGAACATCGACGGGTGTCCGGGTGATCCACCAGATCAGCTCCTGGTGCCTGGGCTATCCCGACGACGACCTGCTCTCCCGGATCGACCTCATGCGCGCCGCTCTCGACGAACAGGGCGGCGAGGCCGCGGTGCGGTCGCTGCGGCGCACGGTCGACCATCTCGCCGACGGGGACGCGATGACCCTGCGTCGCGACTACATCACCCTGTTCGACCTGTCGAAGCGATCCACCCTGTACCTGTCCTACTGGTCGGACGGCGACACCCGTCGGCGCGGAACCTCACTCGGCGAATTCAAGCAGGTCTACCGGGACAGCGGGTTCCTCGTCGACCTCCACGGTGAGCTTCCCGACCACCTCCCGATCGTCCTCGAGTTCAGCGCGCGGGCCGATCCGCGACGCGGCATCGAACTACTCGAAAAGCACCGAGCGGCACTCGAACTCATCAAGTTCTCGTTGCTGGAGTCGGACTCACCCTATGCCGGTGCGGTGGCTGCGGTGTGCATGACGCTGCCGAGTCCGTCGCCGCCCGACCGCGAGACGGCACTGGCCCGATGCCGGCCGGTCCCCGTCGAAACCGTGGGCCTGGAACCGTTCGATCCGCGGTTGCTCCCCATCGATCCGACCTCATCACGACCCCCGATCCCGAACCGACCGTGAGGTGACGCGTGGACATCTTCCTCTGGGGCGTACTGCCGTACGTGACGCTCGGGCTGCTGATCGGCGGCACCGTCTGGCGGTACCGATATGACAAGTTCGGCTGGACCACGAGGTCGTCGGAACTCTACGAGTCCCGTTTGTTACGAGTCGCCTCGCCGCTATTCCACTACGGGATCCTCGTCGTCATCGTCGGCCACGCGATGGGCCTGCTGATCCCGGAGTCGTGGACCGAGGCGATCGGTGTCAGCGAGACGACCTATCACTGGGGCGCGGCGATCTTCGGGTTGCTGGCGGCGGTCGCGACGCTCGTCGGTGTGGGCATGCTCATCTACCGGCGCCGTACCACCGGTCCGGTGTTCATGGCCACCACCAGGAACGACAAAGCGATGTATCTCGTGCTCACCACCGCACTGATCGCCGGGACCTACATCACGATCATCGGTACTGCGGACCCGCACGCACACGGCGTGAACTACCGGGAGACCGTGTCCCCATGGTTCCGGTCGATCTTCGTTCTCCAACCGGATGTCTCGGCGATGGTGCAGGCGCCGTTGCGTTTTCACGTGCACGTCCTGATCGGGATGCTCCTGTTCGCGATGGTGCCCTTCACCCGGCTCGTACACATCTTCACCGCTCCCGTGCACTACCTGTTCCGGCCGTACATCGTCTACCGGAGCCGAGCCCGCCGCCCGGCGCCGGGCAACCAGCCGGCGCGTCCCGGCTGGGCCCCGGTCGGGGTGAAGGACCGTGACCGATGACGGCCGACATCGCGGCCACCCGGACCACGACCGGGTCGCAGGCGATCAATCTCGCGCTCGCGACGTGGGCCTTCACGATCAGCTTCTGGGCCTGGAATCTCATCGGTCCTCTCGGAGTGGTCTACACCGATCAGCTCGACCTGTCGGCGAGCCAGAAGTCGATCCTCGTCGCGATCCCCGTTCTGGTGGGATCGCTGGGCCGCATCCTCACCGGCGCCCTGACCGACCGCTTCGGCGGGCGTCTCATGTTCACGGTGCTCCTGGTCGTCACGATCCCGTTCGTGTTGCTGGTGGCCTTGGCCGGTCGCCTCGCGAGTTACCCCTTGCTTCTCGTCGCCGGGTTCCTCCTCGGCGTCGCCGGTACGACGTTCGCGGTGGGTATCCCCTTCGTGAACGCCTGGTACGACAAGTCGCGTCGCGGCTTCGCCACCGGGGTGTTCGGAGCCGGCATGGGCGGCACCGCGCTGTCGGCGTTCTTCACCCCCCGATTCGTGTCGTGGTTCGGCTACGTCGCCACCCACGTCATCATCGCGGTGGCGCTGGCGGCGACCGCGGTGGTCTGCTGGATGTTCCTGCGCGACTCACCGCGCTGGGTCCCGTCGCACGACTCCGTGGTGCCGAAGCTCATCGGCGCTGCGAAGCTGCCCGTCACCTGGCAACTCGGCTTCCTCTATGCCGCCACGTTCGGCGGCTTCGTCGCGTTCAGCACCTACCTGCCGACCTATCTCAAGGACGTCTACGACTTCGATCTGCAGGCGGCCGGCACCCGGACCGCGGGTTTCGCCATCGCCGCCGTGCTCGCCAGACCGCTCGGCGGAATCCTGTCCGACCGGTTCGGGCCGCGGATCATCACGGTGATCTCGTGCGCCGGGGCGGTGGTCCTCGCCGTCTGGATGATGACCACACCCCCGTTGGAGATCCCGGCGGGCATCGACTTCGTGCTGATGGCGATCTGCATGGGCCTCGGATCGGGGTCGGTGTTCAGCTGGGTCGCCCAGGCCGCACCGGCCGAGAGGGTGGGTTCGGTGACCGGCATCGTCGGGGCCGCCGGCGGGGTGGGCGGCTTCTTCCCGCCGCTGGTCATGGGTGCCACCTACGACGCCGCCGCCCACAGCTACACCACCGGCCTCGCGCTGCTCGCGGTGTTCGCCGCAGGTGCGATGGTGTTCACGATCTTCGGCATCCGCGGAAGGCCGGCCGACTGAGCCCGCGCCCGACCGGCACTCGGGCTTCGACGATCAAAGTTGTCGGACCCCCGTGGTGTCATGGTCGCACCCTTCGAACAAAGGAGCGATCCATGTCAGACCACGCTGCCGCAATCCGAGGTCTGCCCCGGTGGCATCCCAATCCCGTCATTCGCTCGACCCTCGAGACCATCCGCCGCTGCGGCTGGCAGGTGACCTCCGTCGGCGAAGGGTTCCCCGAGGCCGGCAGCCGCGAGGCCGACTGCGGGTTCTCCTACACCGCCGGGCTCTCGTTGCATTCGATCCCCGAGCTCGCCGTCTACGGCGTCGACCCGCTCACCGCACATCACGTCCTGAACGAACTCGGCGACCTGCTGCACCGCGAGGACTGGCGCGACCTGGTCGCGACACAGACCGACATCCGTCTGCAGACGGTCGCGGTCTCGGTGCGGCTGATCGAACAGGTCGACAAGGACGAACTCATCCTCGCCAACCTGCTGTTCCCCGATTCCCCGACGCTGCAGGTGGTCTGGCCGGACGAATACGGCCGGTTCCCTTGGGAGGATGGATACGTCCTGCTGCCGATGCATCAGCCGGTGAAGGGCATCCCGGATCTCTCGGCGCACGCGCGGCGGGCCGCCCATGTGATCACCATCGAGACCGGACCCGACCGCACCCGACCCCGCCGGGGCCGCCGCATCTCGGGGCACTGACGCCCGGATATCCGTTGCCCGTCTTGAAGACTGACGGAGGCTCCTGACATCAGAGGGTCGGCCGTCGGGTGTCGTATCCCTCCCGATACCTCACCCGGCGGCGCCCGTCTCCCACGACGACGAGAACCGTGAGGACGATGATCGCGAGCAGGACGAGACCGCACCCGATCGCCAGGAGTGCTGCGGCCATGACGCCCCCTCACCTCGCTCCGCAGACGCTAACCACGTTGCGGCACCGTTGAAATCGCCCCGGATGCCCCGGTGACGAACTGTTGCCGAACATGGTTGCGCGGAACCGTCGGTGGGCGCCACTGATTTTTCGGCGGCAGATGAGGCCGCTGCGCTGAGAACCGCCCCCGCGCAGCACCCTGCACGCGGGCACCGACGAGACATCGTCCGCCGCATCGCTCTGGAGAGCGCCTTCCCCGGGGGCGCCTCCTATCGGGGCGCGCCGGTCGGTCAGTGGAGCGATTCACTCGCGCAGCCGAGTTGGCACAATGGACGCGTGCTCACGCTGTCCGCCGGAGAGAACCGCCCGTTGCCGTCGTCGGCCGTGACGGTGTCGGTACGTTCCGCGTCGCCGGTCAACACCTCGGCGATCCTGCTCACCGATGCCGGTCGCGTCCGCTCCGACGCCGACCTGATCTTCTACAACCAGCCCACCGGCCCGGGTGTCGGTTATCGCTCGTCGGGAGCGGTCGACATCGTCACCGTCGACACCGCCGCGCTCCCCCGCGACATCACGACGGTCGTCGTCGCCGCGAGCCTGGACGGCACCGGCCCGTCCACCTTCGCGACCGCCGGTGCCCTGACCGCGACCCTGAGCGGCGGCGGTGAGGAACTCGGCTTCACGCCGTCGGGTCTGACCAGCGAGGCCGCCGTGGTCTGCCTCGAGATCTACCGCCGCAACGACACCTGGAAGGTCCGCGCCGTCGGCCAGGGTTACGACTCCGGCCTCGCCGGTCTGGTGTCCGCATTCGGTATCGACGTCGAGGACGACCCGGTACCGCCATCACCTCCGGGCCAGCCACCGCGCGTGACCGATCCACAGCCGTGGCCGCCCACGAATACGCCTGTCCCACAACCGCAGTCACCACCACCGGCCGCACCGTCGCCGGCCACTCCGCCCCAGCCTCCGACCACGACCCAATCAACGGGAGTCCCCATGCACAGCGATCTGTTCGCCCCGTCCCACGCCGAGGTCAACGGCCAGGGCATCCAGAAGCAGGGCAGCAAGATGTGTCGCGTCGGCCTCTCTGGCGAGGTCATGGCCCGCACCGGTTCGATGGTCGCCTACCAGGGCGACCTCCACTTCGAGGCCCTCGGCTCCGGCGGCCTCGGCCGGATGATGCGTCAGGCGATGACCGGTGAGGGTGTCCCACTGATGAAGGTCACCGGCCGGGGCGACCTCTTCCTCGCCAACGCCGCGTCGGACGTGCATCTCATCGACCTCGACGGCACCGACGGCCTCACGATCAACGGCGCGAACGTCCTCGCCTTCGATTCGACGCTCCGCTACGACATCCAGCGCGTCCAGGGCGCCGGCGCCATGAGCAACGCGGGCCTTTTCAACTGCGTGTTCACCGGCCGGGGGCGCATCGCGATCACCACCGACGGGACACCGGTGGTCCTCAACGTCGACGCCGCGACATACGCCGACCCGCAGGCCGCGGTCGCCTGGTCGTCCAGTCTGCGGACCTCGGTGAAGTCCAACGACTCGTTCAATCTCGGCACCCTGATGGGCCGCAGCACCGGCGAGCGCTTCACCCTCGCGTTCTCCGGCCAGGGCTTCGTCGTCGTGCAGCCGTCGGAGTTGCCGCCGGGCGGGTTCATCGGCGGCACGGGCGGCGGTGGGGCCGCGGGCTCCGGCGCCGGCGGGGTGCTGGGCGGCATCCTCGGCCGCTGAGCCCGACGACCGGCGAACGCCTACCGGAAGACGCTTCCCTTGTTCTCGGACGCTTCGACGCGTTCGACGATCCAGGCGACCAGCACCTCGGGCTTGCGTTTGCGGCTCGTCTCCTTGCGGGTGTCGAGTTCCTGCTCGGCGATAATGTCGCGGAGCTGGTCGAGGGTCAGTTCGCTGAGTCGCGCCGACAGTTCCTGGGCACCCCCGCCTTCGCGGTAGACGACGAACGGATCGAACGCACCCGGTTGACGTGTCACCCGCTTCTTCGGCGCCGCCGTTCGCTTCCGCGGCGCCGAAGCGGGAGCGCCGTCGATCGCGCCGTCGACCGGCCGCAGCGCGTCGACCACCCCGGTGAGGGCCGACGCGAACCGGGATGATTTCTCCGCCTCGGCGATGATCACGGTGGCCAGTCCCGCGATCAGCTGTGCGGCCTGCGGATTCTTCGCGTCCAGCTGCGCGAGCGCACCGCCGACGGCCTGATATTCCATGCGGCGGCGGGTGTCGTCGGAACTCATCGGATCTTCTCCTGCGCCTCGGTCATCACGTCCATGGTCAGGCCACGGAACTGGTCGAACTGTCCGGAGTTGCCGTACTTCACCCGAAGCGTCCCGTACGACGCGAACTCCGCCGCTGCGGCAACGGAATTCGCCTCGTTGATGTAGCTTGGCAAGACGTGCTGGATGGTCGGGTCACGGCGAAGGCGCATCGCCGTCGACCGGTGCACGGCCGAGTTCGCCTTGTACTTCGTGATCACCACCCCAAGCTCGACGATCGTCCGACCGATCTCATGGCCGATCTTCCGCACCCGGGTCTGGATCTGCGGGATCGATCCGTACGTGGACAACACATCCGGGATGGTCGGAATGATGTACGCGTCCGCGGCGGCGAGCCCGTTCAGGGTGATGGGCCCGATGTTGGGCGGGCAGTCGATCAGCACGTAGTCGTAGAAGTCGAGCACCGGTTCGATCGCCTCGCGGAGGAAACCGGTACCACCGTCGGGCACCCGCCCCTCGACGCGCAGCGCGCTCAGGTCCTCCTGGACCTCGATGAGATCGAGCGACGATGCGAGCAGATCCACGGAATTGACCTTCTTCACCGGTGAGACACCCCGCTCGATGGCCTCGTCGAGCCGGAAGTACCGGGTGCCCTTGACCGCATCGGAGAACAACGTGGCCAGGGTCCGACCATTCGTGTTCAGTTCGAGCCAGCGTTCCTCGCTGATCATCATGGTGGTCAGGTTGATCTGTGAATCGAGGTCGATGAGCAGCACCCGCTGACCGAACTCGGCCGCCATGTATTCGGCCAGCCCGGCGGTCACCGTGGTCTTGCCGACCCCGCCCTTCAGGCTGATCGTCGCGATCACTTTGGCCATCGAAGAATCTCCGCCTTCCCTGCGGTCATGCGTCGGCAGGGAACCGGGTCGTCCCATCGCACTGATCAGCCGCCCCGGCGTGAGAGCTTAACACCACGATGCGTAGCGAAAATGCGCACCGTATCCGTGCTTTCGCCACGGATCCCCGGAGCGTGGGTAACGTCGGGGGCACCCGCCACCACCGCAGGAGTTCGTCGATGCCCGAAGCCTCCACCTCCGTCGTGATCAAGCAGCCGCCCGAAACGGTCTGGGAGTACTGCCTGGTCCCGGAGCACGTCGCGGCGCTCACGCCGGGTGTCGTCGGCATCGTGCCGGTGTCGGAGGGCCCCACTCGCGTCGGCACCACGTGGAAGGGCCAGATGAAGGCTCTGGGACGCACGGTCGACTGGGTCGGCGAATTCACCCGCGTCGACCCCGTGAAGGGGACGGAGTTCACGTCCACCGAGTCGCCGTTCGGATTCACCATCTCCGCGACCTTCGACGACGCCCACGACGGGGTACGACTCACCTACCGCGTGCACAACGACGGCGTCGGGGGCGGGGCGATCGGCAAGGTCGCCGACGCCTTGGCCATCCGTGCCTTCCAGCGGTCGCTGGCGGCCGGCGCCCGTAAGCTGCCGCGCCTCGTCGACGAATGGGCGGCACGACACTGAGCGAGCCGCACCCCGTCCGAAGGGCACGACACGACTGTCGTCCGGTCGGACGGTTTTCACCACGCACGGTCGAGCGAGGTGAAGCCGGACAACGGATCATCTCGCCATCTACGATCCGAACCTCGGTCCGGATCGCACCGAAAGTGCTGCACAACAGCACAACCTGGACGTCACCCGTTCAGGGGTCCCGGAAGGTCGGTGCAGACGTCGAACATCCGCTTCGATCCGACCGGATGAACCCGTCCACGAAGTGTTAGTGATCGCGACGACCAGCGGCTACCGTCAGAGGCATCGACTGTGTTCGCGGTGGTGAGCTCCTCACCCGTCGTCGTTCACGGCGAATGTGCTGCTTCGTATCGAAGGTCTTCCGAAGATGACCATGTCCACTGCGCGACCCCGCCGAGTCCGGGCGCTCGCGGTTGCAGCTGCCGTGGGGTTGGCCCTCTACTCGGGAGGCCAAGCCCCCGCGACAGCTGAACCGAGCCCGTTCGGCGGCGCATCGCACAGCGTCGACGCCCCGAGCTCCGGCGGCAACTCGGGCGGCGGCGACTCCAGCAGCGGCGACTCCGGCGGCAGTGACTCCGGAGGCAGTGGCTCCGGTGGAAGCGACAACTCCGGCGGCAGCGATTCCAGCGGAAGCGGCACGGGCGGGGGCAGCGGCCCCGGTGGCGGGTCCGGGGGCGGAGACTCCGGGTCGGGAAGCACCAGGTCGGGCGATGGCGACTCCGATGGGGGCGACTCCGGAGGCGCCGCCGAGAGCGGGCCCGAATCCGGGAGCGACCCCGGGACAACCCCCGATTCCGGCGACACCACGGGCGACCCCTCGGGCCCGGTCGCAGAGAACGACATCTTCCCGCAGTTCCCCGATCCACCCGCCGAGAGCGAGGGATCATCCGCAGGCGAGGCGGCCGTGCCGCCGGCCGCCGAGGAGACCGAGCCCGACCCGGAATCCTCGTCCGACGCCACCCCAAGACACACATCCCTCGATGTCGACGTCAAGAAGGAGCCGGGCCCGGCCGGGGCCGACGCGCCCGACCGCACGCGTGACGGCTCCACGCCACCGCCTGCAGCTGATGCCCCGCGGCCCGGGGACACCGCCCTCGCCGCTCGATCCGCCGACCTCACCCGATCGAAGTTCGCCGGTGGGGTGCCACCGTCCGGCAGCCCGCCGCCCTGGACGCCCCTTCTCAAGACCTCCACACCGCCGGTCGCCGTGGCCCCGCAGCCACACGAAACCGGCGCATTGGGTCTCCTGACGTTCCTGGGGATCAACATCCTCGGGGGCGGGAGCACCGGCGCGGCCAGCCCGGCACCGTGGACGCTCCTGTGGTGGATACGGCGTTTCGGCACCCAGAGCCCGGTCGCCTCGGTCGAACCCCCAGCCACCCCTGACACCTTCGGCCTGTCGGCCGACCCGGATCGATTCCTGGGCGCAGCCGACGGCCCGGACACGACCGGTGCCGTACCACAATTCGCTCTGGTCGGCGGTCTCGTCCTCGGATCCGCACTCCTCGGCCGCAAGCGCATGTCGGCGGCGGTGACGGTCACCGCCGGCGGCCCGACACCGACCATCCCGGTACCGGACAGCAGACCCGCCGGACCGATCCCCGCACCCGCGCCGAGCCCGGCTCCGGCCGGGATCCTGCACGGCTCGTTGCGATTCACCGATCCGGACGGGAACCCGATCCCGACGACGCTGCACGGCGTCACACCCATTGGAGACCGGACCTTCCGCACCGCGAGCGGCAGTGTGCTCACCTACGACGCACCTGCGGGCACGTACACCTATACGCCCACCCTGCAGGCGCGTATCGCCGCGACCGCACCGGGGGCACCGGAGTCGGCACGGTTCGACTCGGTCATGATCACCGCCGACGACGGCCGCGGCGGTACGACCCCGATAACGGTTGCACTGCCCATCACGAGCCCGTACTCGCTAGGGCAGGTGACCGTGCCGGGCTGTCAGATCGACGAGGTCGCCATCGGACTCGAGGACGTTGCCTTCGTGACCACCCAGCGCGGGGACGGGTGCACCCAGGTCTCCGTGGTCCGGCCGAAGTCCATGACGGTGGCGTCGGTCCCCATTGCGGGTTCTCCCACCGAGCCCGACCGTGGCGTCGTCCTCGGCCCCGACGGTCGGGCACATCAGGTCACCGAACTCACCGAGATCGCCGGGGACACCATCCGGACATCGGTGCGGATCACCCGGATCGACCCGTCCGGGGCGGCGTCGACCACGGGGCCGATCCTCGGACTACCAGCGGATCACCTCCGATTCGACGACGCGGGCGTCGGATACCTGCTGACCACCTGGCCCGACGACGACGGCCGGACCTACACCTACCTCACCGCTCTGGGCCTCGACGGCACCGCGTCGACCCTCCCTCGCATCCCGGGCACCGACAGCCGACTGATCCTGTCACCGTCCGGGAAGGTGTTGGTCTCGACGTCGGACGCCGATGGAACCCGTCTTCACGAAGCCGATGCCGGGAGACTGTCGCTCGTCGGGCAGGTGTTCGACGAAGAGGGCGGCGACATCTGGGCCCGGCACGGCGACTCGCTGTACTTCGTACGTCATCGTGTCGACCTCGACGCGCCGGTCGCCACGCTCGCGATCCGTCACCCCGACGGTTCACTGGACACCGTCGACGGGATACCCGGCCGGGTGGCCTCGGTGGTGCCCACCGACACCGCCGTCTACGTGGTGTCACGGTCGCCCGATTCGGTCGTTGTCACCGCGGTACATCCCGATGGGCGCAGATCGTCCGTGGCTTTGTCCGGCGTCAGCGACTGCGACGCCGTCGCCGGACCCGATGACCATCTCTACCTCCCGCTGGCGAACCCCCTGACGGGAGAGAACACCGTCGTCGGAATCTCTCCGGACGCTGTGTCCCGTGTCGTGACCTCGGGCATCGGGCAGGCCTGGGCGCGGGCCGACGAGAGTGGCAGCGTCTTCCTCACGACGACGACCCTCACGCCGGAAGGCGAGGACATCACCACGGTGACCGTCATCTGCGGTGACGGCACGAAGCACGCGGCGCGCGTAGACGGGACCCCGATCTCGGTTCACTTCGACCGACGCGGCGCCGCCCATCTCCCGATGCTCACCACCGACCCGGCGAATGGGGACCCGCTCGTCTCCCTCGCCGTGGTGCGCCCCGACTCCGCGACCGTGGTGTCCGCGACCGTCGTCGGAGAACCGGCCGGTCCCCCGGCGATCACGAACGACGGCCGCACCTACCTGCCGCTGACCCGTTTCTGCCCCGAAACCCGTTGGCCGAAGACAACTCTCGTGGTCTTCCACGCCGACGGCTCGGCCGTCGAAGCCGGCGAGTTCTACGGCCACTCGACACACGGCCCCGCCCTCACACTCGACGACGACGTCATCCTGCTCACCGACGACGCCGGCACCACGACGATCCGACCGATCCGGATGGCGACCGGCGGCGGGCGCCACGCCGCCGATCCCACCGCGGCCATGGTTTTCGACGTCACCCCGGCCATTTCCGACATCAACATCGACACCGGCACCGTGTCGGGGTCGGTGGCCGACGCAGCCTGCCCATCCCGCGCACTGAGTTTTCTGACCACCGACACCCAGGTGGAACTCGATTCCGACAGTGGCACATTCGTTTTCACCCCGACCGAGGATCAGCGACGAGCGACGGCCGAGACGGCCACCCACGAGTTCGCGGTTCTCGTATCCGACGAATCCGGCTCGTCCACGGTGATCTCGGTGAGCGTCCCGATCGTGCCGACGAGTTTCCTCGAGACGCTCGAATAGCCTGCGCGCCAACGATCCCGCTCAGAAGGGCGGCCGCGCGCACCCGCAGGCGAACAGATCCGGACTCACGAAGCGCTTTGCCTGCCAAAGTAATTGACCGTTTTATCCGGTGGTCCCGGGCCGATCGGCGGCGTAATCTCATCCGTGCACGGAACTCGGTCAAGCAAGCACCTACCCGCCTCACGCGCGCCGTAGGCCGTCACTCCTCGTCTTCATCCATTCAGGTTCAATCATGCTAGAAGCCAGCACATCCGTCCTCATCAAGCAACCCGTCGAGACGGTCTGGGAATACACCACCGCCCCGGAGAACATCGCCGCCTATCTGCCCGGCACCGTCGAGATCACCCCGCTCTCCGACGATCCGATCGCGGTCGGCGCACAGTGGAAAGGCAAGACCAGCGTCCTCGGCCGGACGGTGGACTGGCGGGGAGAGTTCACCCGCGTCGATACATACAAGGACACGGAGTTCCAGACCATCGAGGCCGCCTTCCCGTTCAAGACCCACTCCTCGTTGGAAGAGACCCCGGAAGGCGTCCGCATGAGCTACCACGTCGAATCCGCCAGCGGTTTTGGCGGGGTCTTCGGAAAGATGGCCGACCCGATCGTCATGCGGATCTACCAACGCTCGCTGAACGCGTCGATCGAGAGTATCCCCGACCTCATCGAGGAATGGCTCGCCCAGAAGTAGCGCCCACCGACGCGAAACGGCCCCACCTCCGAGATGGAGATGGGGCCGTTCGTCAAAGCGTCAGCCTTGGGCGAAAGTCACCAGCTGGACTTCTGCACGCCCGGGAGCTCGCCCGCGTGCGCCATGTCGCGCAGGCAGATTCGGCACAGGCCGAACTTACGGAACACCGAGTGCGGACGGCCGCACTTGTTGCACCGGGTGTAGGCCCGCACGGCGAACTTGGGCTTCTTGTTGGCCTTGTTGACCAGAGCCTTCTTTGCCATGTCAGTTGTCCTTAACGTTGTTGTCCTTGAACGGGAAGCCCAGGGCACGCAGCAGCGCGCGGCCTTCCTCGTCCGTGCGGGCAGACGTCACGACGGTGATGTCCATACCCCGCGGGCGGTCGATGTTGTCGATGTTGATCTCGTGGAACATCGACTGCTCGTTCAGACCGAACGTGTAGTTGCCGTTGCCGTCGAACTGCTGGTCCGACAGGCCGCGGAAGTCGCGGATACGGGGGAGGGCGATGGACACGAGGCGGTCCAGGAACTCCCACATACGATCGCCGCGCAGGGTCGCGCGGGCGCCGATCGGCATGCCCTCACGCAGCTTGAACTGTGCGATGGACTTGCGGGCGCGACGGATCTCCGGACGCTGACCGGTGATCTTGGCCAGGTCCTCGACAGCGCCGTTGATCAGCTTCGCGTCACGGGCGGCGTCGCCGACACCCATGTTCACGACGACCTTCACGACGCCGGGGATCAGCATCACGTTGGAGTATTCGAACTGCTCGTTCAGCTGGCCCTTGATCTCCTCGCGGTAGCGAGTCTTCAGGCGCGGCTGGATCTTGGTCTCGGTAGAGGTCATGTCAGATGTCCTTCCCGCTCTTGCGCGAGATCCGGACCTTCTTGCCGGTCTCTTCGTCGACGCGGTAGCCGACGCGAGTCGGGTTGCCATCGGAATCGACGACCATCACGTTCGAGACGTGGATCGAGGCTTCCTGGGTCACGATGCCGCCGGAGGAGGCACCGCGCTCGTTGGCCGACGCGGCGGTGTGCTTCTTGATTCGGTTGACGCCCTCGACGAGGACACGCTGGGTCTTCGGGAAGGCCTGGATGACCTTGCCCTTCGCACCCTTGTCCTTGCCCGAGATGACGATCACGGTGTCACCCTTGTGAACCTTCATGCTCAGATCACCTCCGGTGCCAGCGACACGATCTTCATGAACTTCTTCTCACGCAGCTCGCGGCCGACCGGGCCGAAGATGCGGGTACCGCGGGGGTCGCTCTCACCCTTGAGGATGACGGCGGCGTTCTCGTCGAAGCGGATGTAGCTGCCATCCGCACGACGGCGCTCCTTGGTGGTGCGCACGATGACGGCCTTGACGACCTCACCCTTCTTGATGTTGCCGCCGGGGATGGCGTCCTTGACAGTGGCGACGATCACGTCACCAATGCCGGCATAGCGCCGCGAGGAACCGCCGAGCACGCGGATGCACAAGATTTCCTTGGCACCGGTGTTGTCGGCGACCCGCAGGCGAGATTCCTGCTGAATCACTCGTTAGTCTCCTTGACCTGGCTTCTTATGTACGCCGGATTTCCGACCCGACGCACACGGTCCGTTACCACCGAACACACGCCTGCCTGGGGTTTTCCTCCAGGCTGTGACACCTGGACGCTTCGCCCAGTGGGTTCGTGAGCCGATTCGCGACACAGCAGTGCCGCAGGCAACCCCACAAGTGTAGGGGAACGTGCAGGTGGGAGCCAAATCCGTACCGCAGTCGACCGTGAAGCGTTTGGCAATCTCCCAAATCGGGCAAAACTTTTTTTGAACCGGACCCATCTGGCCCGGTACCCCGCACGAAGCACCCATAGGACGAGACCGGCCGGCACTGGCGATTCAAACCGCGAGCGACCAGTACGGCTTTCCGTCCGGAACGCAGTAAGCAAACCTGCGGCCGACGGGGCACCCGACGAGTAGGTCGAGTGCCGGGGGATCTGCTTCGACCCGAACGTGACCACACGTCTCACGTCATCGGGGTCCGACGTCCAGCACGACACGCGCGACCTGACCTTTCATGACTTCGGTCCTCGACTGCCGGGCGCGCGTACACAGGGGAGGAATGCGTGACCACCGAACACACGATCCGGCCGACCAGCCCTATCGAGAACACATCCGCCCCCGACCCCGCGATCCCGATGACCGCCGCCCAGCGCGGCATCTTCTATGCCCAGCAGCTCGAACCCGATGTGCCGCTGACGATTGACGCGTACATCGAGTTCAGCAGCAATACAACCGGTTCCGACGGCGCCCCGGTGGACATCGATCCCGAAATCCTGCAGCGAGCGACGACGCTGACCGAGCTGGAGACGGAAGCCTCCATGCTGCGGCTCACCCCGACGGATGACGCCGAACCAACCCTGACCATCGACCGGTCGCGCAGATTGGTCGTCGGCACACAGGATTTCAGCGACGCCGCGGACCCGCGCGCAGCCGCGCTGGCCTGGATCGACGACCACCGGTCTAAGAGTCCGGACATGTTCTCCGATCCCCTCCTCGACACACACCTGCTCAAAATCGGTCCGGGACATTCGATCTGGTACTGCCGCGGTCATCACATCGGGTACGACGGCTATGCCGCCATGTACCTGATGCTCCGCGTCTCGTCGCACTACACGGCCATCGTCAACGACACCGCTCCTCCGCTGGCGGACACCGCGACGATGGCCGAGATCGCTGCGATGGACGTCCAGTACCGGACGTCGGAGAAGTTCCTCGCCGATCGGGAGTACTGGTCGCACCATCTGGCCGACCTGCCCGAGTCGGCCACTCTCACCAGGCGTTCCGGTCCGGCAGCGCCGTTGTCGAAGGTCAACTCGGCGACCCTCGACGACGACCTGGTCACCCGCATCCGCTCCCTGGCACGAGCCCACCGGGTGCGGCCGGCGTCGGTCATCACCGCCGCCGTCGCCGCCTACGTCGCCCGGTTCACCGATCGTGACGAGGCGGTCCTCAGCCTCCCGGTCGCGGCACGCGACCGCGACATCCTGCGAACGTCCGCGGGCCTCATCTCCAACGTCGTCCCACTGCGCGTCGCACTCGACGACGACGCCACCGTGGCCGATCTGCTCGCGGAGGTCAACGCGGAGATCAAGAGCGCCGTGCGCCACCAGAAGTACCGCCACGAGGACATCGTCGCCGACATCCTGGGAGCCGCCGGGGCGCGTCGCGGGTTCTTCGGACCGCTGGTCAACGTGATGCTGTTCTTCCAGCACATCGACTTCGGGCCTGTGCACGGTGAGCTCAACGTGCTGTCCACCGGGCCGATCGAGGACGTCTCGGTCAACGTCTACGACAGCCTCGACGGCGGTATGAGCGTCGATCTCGAGGCGAATCCGAACATCTACTCCGACGACGAGATCGCCACCCATCACCGGCGCCTCGTCGAGTTCCTCGAAGCTCTCGTCACCGCCGCTCCCGACGCCCCGGTGTCCCATGTCAGCGTGCTGCGTGAGTGTGAGTACGCGGAGTTGTCGCAACACTCCACCGGCGCCCACGTCGAACTCGGCGACCGCACCCTGGTCCACCTGTTGGACGAGGCTGCCGCAGCCCATCCCGAAGCGCCCGCCCTCATCGCAGCGCACCCGCGGGATTCGGTCGAAACCGAGCCACTCTCCCATGCCGAGTTCGCCCGGCAGACACGGTCCCTGGCAGCCGCGCTGCAGGATCGCGGCATCGGAGCGGAAAGCATCGTCGCCGTCCGACTCCGACGCAGCGTCGACCAGGTACTGGCGCTGCACGCCGTCGTCCGGGCGGGCGCGGCCTTCGTCCCGGTCGACCCGGACGAGCCGGCCGATCGTCTCGAGCACATCCTGGCGGTGGCCGCCCCGGATCTCGTCCTCACCGAGGAGAATCTGGGCGAACTGCGCGCGAACCCCGACCTACGGGAACCCGCGCGGGTCGCCGGCCCCGACAACACCGCGTACCTGCTGTTCACCTCCGGCTCGACCGGCAAGCCCAAGGGCGTGGCGATCACCCACCGTGCGATCGTCAACCGGCTCGGATGGATGCAGGAGTGGTATTCCCTCACCGAGTCCGATCGCGTCCTGCAGAAGACCCCGGCCACCTTCGACGTGTCGGTCTGGGAATTCTTCTGGCCGTTCGTCACCGGGGCCGCGCTCGTGGTCCCCTCGCCCGACGGACACCGCGACCCCTGGTACCTGCGCGACGTGATCGACGAACACCGCATCACCACGGTGCATTTCGTCCCGTCGATGCTCACCGCGTTCTCCGCAGCCCTCTCCGCCGACTCCGACACCCCGGGCGGTGCACACCGTCGCGCCACGACCACCCTGGGGTCGTTGCGCCAGATCTTCACCAGCGGCGAGGCATTGACGCCGGGCACGGTCGGTACGACCGCGGCGCTCACCTCCGCACCGATCCACAATCTCTACGGTCCCACCGAGGCGGCCATCGACGTCACCCACCACGACGCCTGCCGTGCGGACGTCCCGGTCGTGCCCATCGGCCGACCGGTGTGGAACACCAGCGTGCACGTCCTCGACCACCGCCTGCGTCCGCAGCCGCCCGGCGCGGTCGGCGAGCTGTACCTCGGGGGCGTCCAACTCGCCCGCGGTTACCGGGCACGGCCCGACCTCACCGCGGCGCGATTCGTCGCCTCCCCCGACGGGAGCGGCGCACGTCTCTACCGCACCGGCGATCTGGTCCGCATGAACGCCGACGGTGAACTGGAGTACCTGGGACGCACCGACTCCCAGGTGAAGATCCGCGGCCAGCGAGTGGAGCTCGGCGAGATCGAGGCGACGCTGGGTTCTCTATACGGTGTCGCCTCCGCGGGTGTCGTCGTCCGCGACGACCTCGTGGTCGACGGACCGGTCCTCGTCGGCTACGTCAGCGGCACCGCCGACCTGCACACCCGCGAGCTGCGCAGAGAACTGGAGTCGGCGCTTCCCTCGCACATGATCCCGACGGTCATCATGGTGCTCGACGAGCTCCCGACCACCTCGAACGGCAAGCTCGACCGCCGTGCGCTCCCCCGGCCGGAACTCCGCTCCGACCGCGAGTTCGTCGCACCGGAGACCGCGCTCGACCGGTTCGTCGTGCGCACCGTCGCCGATGTCCTGGGACTGGACCCGGAGCCGACGGAGAGCGCGCCGATCTCGTTGCGCGACGACTTCTTTGCCATCGGCGGCACATCGCTGTCCGCGACCAGAGTGGCTTCCCGCCTGTCGAAGGCGACCGGCCGGCGGATCGGTATCCGCACGATCTTCGACGCCGCGGACATCGGCGGGATCGTCGAGGCGATCGCCGAACTGGGTGTCGGAGTCGACGATTCCCCGGAGGACACCTCCCCTCGCACCGGCTCACCCGTCCTCGCCGGCTCCCCGGTACCCCTCTCACCGGCACAGCACCGGTTGTGGCTCGCCACCCGCCTCGATCCGGCCGGCGCGGCAACCTACAACATGCCCTTCACCGTCCGGCTCGTCGGCACGCTCGACACCGACGCCCTGCGGCAGGCCCTCAACGACGTCATCGTCCGCCACGAACCGCTGCGCAGCATCGTCGTCGAGCGGGACGGCATCGCCTTCATGTCGCCGCGATCGCCGGAGACGGTCTCCGTCGACCTACCGGTCCTACGGACACCGGACGTGCGCGATCTCCCCGACCGTGAGTTCGCCTCCCAGACCTTCGATCTCGGCGTCGACATGCCGATCCGGGCGCGTCTCGTCCGCACCTCCGACGATGACCACCGCCTCACCATGGTGGTCAACCACATCGCCGCGGACGGATGGTCGTTGGCACCCCTCGCCGGGGACCTGGCAACCGCCTATCGCGCCCGGCGCGACGGCAACGAACCCGACTGGAACGCACTGCCCGTCACCTACTCACAGGTCAGCGCGGATCGCCATACCTGGCTGTCCGAGAGCACCGGCGCCACCGCCGAACTCGAGTTCTGGCGGGCCGCCCTCGCGGACGCCCCAGGCGAGACCGACCTCCCACTCGACCGCCCGCGTACCGGCCGCGGCGACGCATCGGGCGCGTCGGTGACCCACACGCTCTCACCCGACACGCACCGCGCCATCCGAGATCTGTCTGCCGCCACCGGCTCCACCGTGTTCATGGTGCTGCACGCCGCCGTGGCCGTCCTGCTGCGGTCGTTGTCCCAGTCGTCGGACGTCGTCGTCGGAACTCCTGTCGCCGGGCGCGGGGACGCCGACCTCGACGGTCTCGTCGGCATGTTCGTCAACACGCTGGCACTGCGCACGGCGGTCGACAAGGACGCCGCGTTCGTCGACCTGCTGGCGCACGTACGCGACGTCGACCTCAACGCGTTCGACAACGCCGACCTGCCCTTCGACCGTCTCGTCACCGAACTCAACCCGGACCGGTCATCGCACGTCCATCCGTTCTTCCAGGTGTCGCTCGCGCTCGAGGACCGTTCGGCCATCCGTCTCGACTTCGCCGGCCTCTCGGCGACCGCGTCACGCGTCGACACCGGGTACACCACCTTCGACCTTCAACTGACTTTCACCGAGACGCAGGACAGCGACGGCGAGCCCGCCGGACTCTCACTCGAGATCGGTTATGCCACCGCCCTGTTCGACCGGTCCACGGTGACCGCGCTCTCCTCGCGTCTCGACCGCCTGGTCCAGGCGGCCACCGCACAGCCGAGTTCCGCAGTCGGCGACCTCCCGGTCCTCGACCTCCACGAACGACTCGACCTCGTTCCCGCGGTCGGCGAGGGACGGCGACCCGTCGAGCATCTGACAACTCTGCTGTCCACGGCCGCCGCGTCCTCCCCCTATCGGATCGCCATCACCGACGGCACGCGGTCGCTGACATATCGCGACCTCGACGCCGCGTCGAACCGGCTCGCGCGGTTGCTGATCGAACGGGGCGCCGGTCCCGAACGCCATGTCGCGGTGGTGCTTCCGCGTGGCATGGACTGGATGATCGCCATGTGGGCCGTGGCCCGGTCCGGGGCCGCGTGGGTGCCTGTGGACCCGGCCTACCCGCCGGCGCGGATCGCGCACATGCTCGACGACTCCGGTTCCTGCCTCCTCCTCACCGACCGGTCCGCCGACCCGCGGACCGCATTGGCCGACGAAACCGCAAGCAGCCCCGGGCACCTTCCGCAGACTCTCGTTCTCGACGACGACGAGGTCATCGAATCGGTGCGCCGGATGTCCGCCGCCCCGGTGTCGTCCGCCGAACGCCCGGCCCCGCTCGATGTGGACCAGCCCGCCTACCTGATCTACACATCCGGCACCACCGGCACCCCCAAGGGCGTGGTGGTCAGTCATCGCGGTCTCGCGGACTTCGCAGCGCAGCAGGTCACGCAGTACGGGATCACCCCCGACAGCCAGACCATGCACATGGCCTCGCCCAGTTTCGACGCGTCGGTACTCGAGATCCTGATGGCGATCGCGGCCGGTTCGACGATGCACATCATCCCCCCGGGCATCGTCGGCGGCGCCGAACTGGCCGACCTGATGCGGGAAGGCCATGTCACCCATGCCTTCCTCACCCCGTCCGTGCTCACCACCATGTCGCCCGACGACGTCCCCGAACTCGAGGCCCTCGTCATCGGCGGCGAGCACCCGAACCCGGAGGTGGTGCGTACGTGGTCGAGCGGGCCGCGGCTGTTCAACGCCTACGGCCCGACGGAGACCACGGTCGTCGCGGCGGTGTCGTCGCCGATCGAACCCGACTACCGGACACTGACCATCGGACGGCCCATTCGTGGCGTCTCCGCACTCGTGCTCGACGAGCGTCTGCAACCGGTCGCCCCCGGCGCGGTCGGCGAGTTGTACATCGCCGGTGAGCATCTCGCCCGCGGGTACCACGGGGTGCGCCCACTGACCTCGAAGAGGTTCATCGCCAACCCGTTCGGCGACCCGGGCGAGCGGATGTACCGCACCGGCGACCTGGTGCGTTGGACGACCGACCACGAACTCGAGTTCCGGGGCCGCGCCGACCATCAGACGAAGGTCCGCGGTCACCGCATCGAACTCGGCGAGATCGACGCCGTGCTCGTCGCCGACGCCGCGGTGCGTGCGGCGGTCACGACCACCCACGGCGAGGGCGACCGCGCCCATCTCGTCTCGTACGTGACGATGGCGGACGGTACCGGGGACACCGCGTCCGACGTGCGTGACCGTCTGTCGGATCGTCTTCCTCGACACATGATCCCGTCGACGATCGTCGAACTCGACGAGATCCCGACGACTCCGATCGGCAAGGTCGACCTGCGCGCGCTGCCCGCACCGGAGGCCCTGCCGGTCGAGACCGGCGTCGCCTACGTCGCGCCGCTCACGCCCACCGAGCAGACCGTGGCCGACCTCATCGCCGAACGTCTCGACCTCGAACCCAACACCGTCGGCCGTCACCACGACTTCTTCGACCTCGGCGGGAACTCACTGCTGGCGACCCAGATCGTCGGCGCTCTCGAGCACCTGACCGGTCACCGGATACCTGTACGTGAGGTCTTCGACCATTCGACCGTCGCCGCCATCGCACGCCTCGTGCCCGCGCGGGATCTCGAGCGACCGGACACGAACGTGACGCGTATCCCCCGTCTCGTGCACGATCCCGACGCACCCGTCGAGCCCGGTCCCGCCCAGCAGCAGCTCTGGTTCCTCAACCAGCTCGCCGTCGGCGAGGCCGCCGACGGGGACGGTTCCGCGACAGCCGGTTACGCGATCGCGTTCGCGCTCGACCTCCGCGGTCATCTCGACGTCGAGGCACTCGCCGCCGCGATCCGGCACACCGTCGACCGTCATGTGATGCTGCGAACCGTCTATCCCGACCTCGACGGCAGGCCTGTCCTCGAGGTGCACCCCGCCGGCGCCGCCACCCTCGATCTCGCGGTCACCGACATCACGGAAGCGCACTGGCCGGAGATGGCCCGCGCTCTCGCCGCCCGCCCCTTCGATCTGACCACCGACCTCCCGCTGCGGACCGCACTGCACCGGATCGACGGCGACGCCATGCACCACCGACTGTCGATCGTCATCCACCACATCGCCGCCGACGGGTGGTCCATGATCCCGCTTCACCGGGACATCACCCACACCTACGCCGAACTCCGTGACGGAACCACGACCGGCGCTAGGCCCATGACCGACACCGCGATCGACTACCTCGACTACCTGCGGTGGCAGGCCGAGAACCTCGCCGACCACGGTGAGCTCACGGACTGGTGGCGACGCGAACTCGACGGGATCGACGCCGGTCCCATCCTGATCCCCGACGCCCCGGCCGGACGACCTCGTCGTGCCGAGGTCGTCGAGGTGGAGTTCGGCGCCGAGATCCGTCGCCGGCTGATGGCCGTCTCCCCCGACCACGCAACCGAATTCATGAGTGTGCATGCACTGTTCGCGGCGCTGCTCCACCGTCTACACGCCGATCCCGCCACCCATGTGGGTGGCGCGTCCTCCGACATCGTCATCGGCACCCCGGTCGCCGGGCGCAACGACCCCCGTCTCGCCGACGTCGTCGGGATGTTCGTGAACTCGGTGGTCTTGAGGACCCCTGTGGACGGTCGTGAGAGCTTCACGACTCTGCTCGACTCCGTTCGCCGGCGCGACCTGGAGGCGCTCTCGCAATCCGACATGCCGTTCGAGCGGATCGTGTCGATGGTCAATCCGCCTCGTGACGGTCGGCATCCGATCTTCCAGATCGCGCTCGCCTTCGACGCGCAGACGACCGACGCCTCCACCGACAGAGCGCCATCGGGTCCGCTCGCCGACGGCTCCGGGATCTCCGACCTGCGCATCGATGCCGACGAGATCGACACCGGCGTGGCGCGTTTCGATCTCGAGCTCCGTATCCGGGACGGGCGCGCACGGTTCACGTATGCCACCGACGTCCACACCCGCGCTCGCGTCGAGATCCTGGCCCGGATGTTCGCCGAACTTGCCGACGCCGCGACGGCGCACCCCGACGTCCCCCTCGACGATCTCCACTTGACGACGACCGCAGACCTCCAACCGGTCGGCGAACCCACGGTCACACCGCGCCACCTCGCCGACATCATCACCGCCACGGCACGCCGGTATCCCGACCAGGTGGCCGTCGAGGACTCCGATCGCAGTCTGACCTACGCCGAGATCGACGAGATCTCGACGATCTGGGCGCACAACCTGCAGGCTTTCGAGGTGGGCACCGACGACGTCGTCGCCGTGGCACTCGAGCGCAGCATCGAGTCGGTGATCGCCACCTGGGCGGTGGCCAAGAGCGGTGCCGCGATCCTTCCTGTCGACACCCGCTACCCCGCCGACCGGGTCGCCCACATGATCAGCGATTCCGGGGCCCGCCTGGGCATCACGTCCGCAGATCGCTTCGCGGACGTGCCACAGGAGATCTGGTGGGCCTCTCCCGGCATCCTGGGTGTCCCGTGGGAGAGTCCGACCCCGGGCGCCGACTCGCTCGCAGGTCCGCGCCACACCGACTCGCTCGCGTACGTCGTCTACACCTCCGGATCCACCGGAAAGCCCAAGGGCGTCAGCGTGACCCATCGCGGACTCGCCGCGTTCGGTGCAGCGCAACGCGATCGCTACCGGGTGGCCCCCGGGGACCGCACCCTGCATTTCGCCTCGCCGGCCTTCGACGCCGCGATGCTCGAGTTCCTCCTGGCCTTCGAGGTCGGCGCGACGATGGTGATCGTCCCGTCGACGATCTACGGCGGCGACGAACTCGTCGACTTCGTCGACGAGCGCGCAGTCACCCATGCGTTCATCACCCCGGCTGCGTTGGCCACCGCGGCCCCGCGTCCACTCCCTCGGCTGCGCACGCTCGGAGTCGGGGGCGAGGCCTCGACGCCGGAGTTGGTGGCACGGTGGGGAACCGACCGCAGCTACATCAACTCCTACGGCCCGACCGAGACCACCATCGTCGCCGTCATGTCGCAACCGCTCCGTCCGGGCGCGCCGATCACCATCGGCACCCCGGTCACCGACTGCACCGCACTGGTCCTCGACCATCGCCTACGCCCGGTGCCCGATCACGTCCCCGGCGAGCTGTACATCAGCGGACCGGGCGTCGCCCGCGGTTACCTGGACCGGCGTGGACAGACCGCCACCCGGTTCGTCGCCCGACCCAGTGGTTCCGGTGACGTCATGTACCGCACCGGCGACATCGTCCGGCGCGACACCGACGGATCGCTGATCTACCACGGCCGCAGCGACAACCAGGTCAAGGTGCGCGGTTTCCGCATCGAACTCGACGAGGTCACCGCCGCATTGAGCGCCGCCGAAGGCGTCGACTTCGCGACGACCGTCGTCCGCGGGCACGGTGCCGACGCGGTGCTGGTCGGGTACGTCACCTCCACCGACCCGGCCGCCGCCCCGGACACCGCAGCCATCCTGGACACCGTCCGGCAGCGGCTACCGCGCCACATGGTCCCGTCGGCGGTCGTCGTGCTCGACTCGATCCCGCTGACGCGCAACGGGAAACTCGATCATCGCGCGCTCCCCGCCCCCGCCACGACAGCGGTGTCGACGTCGGGTCGCGCTTCACGCACTCTCGCCGAGACCGCGCTGACGCACATCCTCGCCGACGTCCTCGATCTCCGTCCGGACGAGGTCGGGGCCACCGACGACTTCTTCCTCCTCGGCGGCACGTCGCTCCAGGCGACCACGCTCGTCAGCCGGATCAACCGCGTCCACATCGGTGAACGGCTGCGGGTACGGGACGTCTTCGATCACCCGACACCCGAAGCGCTCGCGCAGCTGCTCGTGCTCCCGCAGGGTTGGGACGCGAGTGCACCGGACGCAGCCGACGTCATCTCGGGGTCAGTCGAAGATGCTGCGCCCATCCGGCGTTCGGACCGGCCCGAGCGGTTCCCGCTGGCTCCCACACAGCGTCGACTCCACTCGATGGCCACCGCGCACCCCGAGTCCACCGAGTACCTGATGCCCTTCGTGCTGCACCTCCGCGGAGAACTCGACGTGCCGGCGCTGCGCGGCGCACTCGTCGACATCGTGGCCCGGCACACCAGCCTGCGCACCATCTTCGAATCCGACGAACACGGCCCCATGGGGCGAGTGCTCGACGACCCGGAGGCCGTGATCGGAGACCTCACCGTGCAGTGGACGACCGACATCGCCGCCGAGATCACCCGGTCCGCAACCCGGCCCATGGATCTCACCCGGCGCGCGCCGATCACCGCGACGCTCGTCGCGGACAGCACCACCGCGAATGCCGACACCGAACACGTACTCGTGCTCGTCCTGCATCACATCGCCGCCGACGGTGCGTCGCTCCCGATCCTCGTCGCCGACCTCACCCGCGCCTACGGCGAACGCCGACGCGGCCGTACCGAGAACTGGACGCCGGCCGACATCGACTACCGTGATCACGCGCTCGCGAGCGCAGACGCCGATAGCCTCGCCGACGACCTCCGCTTCTGGGAGGAGACCCTCGCCGACGCCCCGGCGGAGACCACCGTCGCACCGCTGACGGATGTTGCACAGCCGTCCGAATCCGGAGCAGGGTCCGTGAGTCTCGCACTTCCGGCACACACGCGGGCGGGCCTGATCGCCTTCGCCCGCGAGCAGTCGACCACGCCGTTCTCGGTCCTGCACTCAGCACTGGCGATCCTGCTGAACCGGCTCGGCCTCGGCGACGATCTCGTCGTCGGCAGCCCGGTCGCCAATCGCCTCGGCCACGACGCCGACCACGACTACAGCGGTGTGGTGGGCATGTTCGTCAACGTCGTGCCGCTGCGGACGCGCCTGAAGGCGGCCGACACGGTCGCCGGACTCGTCCGCCGGGTACGCGACGCCGACGTCGACGCGCTCGACCACCGCGGCCTCCCGTTCGACGACATCGTCGCGTCGCTGAACCCGCAGCGCACCCCGGGACGGCACCCGCTGTTCCAGGTGGCGCTGTCCGTCCACGACTACACCGCCGGGAACACCGAGGGACCAACCGAGGGCCTGCCGGCGACGACCATCGAGATGGATGCGGGACTCCGCGCGTCGATCGCCGAATTCGATTCCCCGGAAGCGAAGTTCGACCTGCAGTTCACACTGACCGGCATGCGCGACGGCGACGCCGCCCTCCAGGTGACCTACGACACGGCTCGATACCGGCGACAGGATGCCGAACTCCTGGCCACGCGCCTGATGCGGGTCGTACGCGGCATGTTGGGTGACCCGGGGCGCCCGATCGGCGACATCCGGATCACCGACCCACTCGAGATCGCCGAGCGCACACCGTCACTCGGTCGCCCTGCACAGATGCCGACCACGCTCGACCGGTTGTTCGCGCAAGCTGTGCAGCGCAACCCGGATGGCTTGGCCGCCATGGCGGGATCGCCGGATTCTCCCGAGACCATCACCTACGCCGAGCTCGACGCCCGTTCGAACCGGCTGGCCCGCGTCCTGCTGGGTCGCGGCGTCGGCGCCGCGGACGCCGAACACGTGGTCGCGATGGCCGTGCAGCGGTCCATCGAGTCTCTCGTGGCGATCTGGGCCATCGTGAAGACCGGTGCCGCCTATGTGCCGATCGACCCCACTTATCCTGCCGACCGGATCGCCCACATGCTCGGCGACAGCGGTGCACGGCTCGTCGTGACGACCTCGGCCGCAACCGAATCCATCGCTGCGGGGATGGCCGGGGAACCGACACCGCTGCTCGTCCTCGACGACGCGACGACGATGACCCGATTGCAGCACTCGTCGCCGTCGCCGATCACCGATGCCGAACGCGGTTCGACGATCCGGCCCGATCAGCTCGCGTACATCATCTACACGTCCGGTTCGACCGGCCGTCCGAAAGGCGTACTCGTGCCGCATTCCGGGTTGCGTCCGGTGCACGACGAACTCGCCCACCGGTTGGCCCCCGGCCCGATGTCGCGGGTGCTGCACTTCGCGTCGCCCAGCTTCGACGCTTCGGTGCTGGAAATGCTGCTCGCCCTTGCCGGTTCGGCGCCGCTGGTCATCGTCGGACCGCAGGTCTACGGCGGTGAGGCCCTCAGCGATGTCATCGACTCCGCGCAGGTAACCCATGCGTTCATCACGCCGGCGGCCGTCGCGAGCATGTCACCGGCCGCGGTGCCCTCGCTGCGGGCGCTCGCCGTCGGGGGTGAGGACTACGGCGCCGACCTGGTCCGGCGCTGGACTCCCGGACGCACCCTGATCAACGTGTACGGTCCGACCGAGACCACGATCATCATCACCGGCAGCGAATCCCTCGCCCCCGACCGGCAATTGACGATCGGCACGCCGAACAACGGGGTGGGAGCGCTCGTCCTCGACAAGCGTCTGCATCCCGTCCCGGCCGGGGTGGTGGGCGAGCTCTATCTCATGGGACCGCAGGTCACCCGGGGTTACCATCACCGGCCGGGCCTCACCTCGACCCGCTTCGTGCCGGCGCCGATGGTCACCGGACCGCGTTTCGCCGGTCGTCGGATGTATCGCACCGGCGACCTGGTCCGCTGGACCGAGGACGGGCGACTGGTCTACGTGGGCCGCAGCGACACCCAGGTGCAGGTCCGCGGCTTCCGGATCGAGCTCGGCGAGATCGACGACGCCCTGACGACCGAGCCGGATGTCGACTTCGCGGTGACCCTCGTCGAAGGGACCGGCGCGGCGGCGAAGCTCCGCAGCTACGTCACCGCGGCCAACGCAACCGCACCGGACCCCGCCGATCTACGACGCCGCGTGAGTCGCCGGCTCCCCCGGCACATGGTGCCGACCTCGGTGACCCTGCTCGACTCCATCCCGCTGACCCCCACCGGCAAGCTCGACCGCAAGACGCTGCCCGCGCCCACCGACGACGCCGCGCGTCGCGCACCGGCCCCGGGCGGCGAGACGACGATCGCGCAGATCTTCGCCGAGGTCCTGGAGGTCGCCCCGGACACCATCGGAGCCGACGACGGCTTCTTCGACCTCGGGGGCAATTCCCTGCTGGCCACCGCCGTCACCTCCCGCCTGACCGAACGGACCGGCCGCCAGGTGTCCGCGCAGTCGCTCTTCGGCGCGCCGAGCCCGGCGGAACTCGCTGCGGCACTGGGCATCGACGGGGCGGCTCCGAGCGACCCGTCGGAACAGTCCGGCACGGCAGGGCTGGACATGCTCCTGCCGCTGCGTCGACAACGCGGTGACATCGCCGAAAGTGTCGGCGAGCCACCTCTGTTCGTCGTCCATCCGGCGATCGGGCTGTCGTGGAGCTTCACCTCGCTCCTGCCCCACCTTCCCGCCGGCCGTGCCCTGTACGGGCTGCAACATCCGGCGTTGTCCGGGAAGCCCTGTCCACGCTCGATCGGCGACCTCGCCGCCGAGTACGTGGCGCAGATCCGGACCGTTGCGCCGGAAGGTCCGTATCACCTCGTGGGGTGGTCCCTCGGCGGACTGATCGCGCACGAGATGGCGGTGCAGCTGCGCGAGGCCGGCGACGAGGTCGCCCGGCTCGTCGTGCTCGACAGCTACGTCATCTCCGAGCGACCCGACCTCGACGCCGAGGCCTCGATCACCGACCTGATGCGCGAGTTCGGCCTGGAACTCGACAGCGAAGACCTCTCCGGGACAGACGAACTCACCGTCGCCGATGCCCACCGCCTCATCTCCACGGTGGGCGGGGCGCTCGGTGGGCTCACCCGGGAGACCCTGGGCACGGTCCACGAGGTGTTCCGCCACGCCTCCCCGCTGGCCGAGAGGTGGCGGCCGCGTCTCTACGACGGCGACCTGACCTTCGTCACCGCAACCGTCGACCCCCAGCCCGGCGCGCCCGCCGTCGATGCCTGGCACTCGAAGGTGACCGGACGGGTCGTCGAGATCGAGGCGCACAGCACCCACGCACGAATGATGTTGCCCGAGCACGTGTCCGACTGGGTACATGCCATCGGTGTATCGCCGGGAGCTCCGGCGGCCGCCACACGACAGGAGAAGTGATGACCAATCCCTTCGATGACACCGACGGAGTCTTCCGGGTGCTCGTCAACCACGAGAACCAACACTCGCTGTGGCCGGAGTTCGCCCCCGTCCCCGACGGCTGGCGGACCGTCTTCGGACCGTCCGGCCACGACGAATGCCTCGAGTACGTCGAACAGAACTGGCGAGACATGCGGCCCGCCAGTCTGATCCGGACGATGGAGAGCGCACAGGACGAGGGAAGCGAGGTCACCCGTGGGGCGACACAGTATCGCTGACGACGCACCGGACCGTGGGGCGTCACCGTACGCGTTGGAGCTCCGCGGGCTGCAGAAGACCTTCCGCACCGGATTGTTCGGCCGCGGTCCGCGTGTCCATGCCCTGAACGGCCTGGATCTGTCGGTCCCCACCGGAACGGTGCACGCCCTCCTCGGCCCCAACGGCGCAGGCAAGACGACCACGGTCCGCGCGGTGGCGACGCTGATGACCCCCGACGAGGGCTCGGTCATCGTCGACGGCATCGACGCCATCGCCGATCCCGGCGCGGTCCGGAAGATCGTCGGGGTGTCCGGCCAGTACGCCGCCGTGGACGGGAACCTGACCGGTTTCGAGAATCTCCGCATGGTCGGCCAGTTGTACGGGCAACCGCGTGCAGTGGCATCGGAACGTGCCCGCGAACTGATCGCGGAGCTGAACCTCGAAGACGCCGCCGACCGACCGATGCGGACCTACTCGGGCGGGATGCGGCGTCGCCTCGACCTCGCCGGCGCCCTCATCAATCGCCCCTCACTGGTGATCCTCGACGAGCCGACGACCGGACTCGACCCGCGCGGACGACGCCAGATGTGGGAGGTCATCGCCGAGCAGGTGAGCTCCGGCGCGACGGTTCTGCTGACGACGCAGTACCTCGAGGAGGCCGACGCCCTCGCCGACGAGATCACCGTCATCGACCACGGCACGATCCGGGCCCAGGGAAGCGCGGCGGAACTGAAGTCCGCCACCGGGGGATCGATCCTCACCGTCGAAGTCGTTGTCCCCCATACGGACGACGCCGACGCGCAGGTGTCGGCGTCCCTCACCGGCATCGGCGTCGGACCCGCAGAACGCCTGGGATCGGACGGTGGCACCGGCACCGATTCGGCGCGCTGGTCGGTTCCCGTCGACGCCGGCACCCGCAGTGCCGTGGCGGCGGTCCGGGCGCTGTCGACCGCCGGCATCGAGGTCGTCGACGCATCCGTGTCGACACCCACCCTCGACGACGTCTTCCTGACACTCACCGAGCGTTCCGGTGACAGAACTCCCCCGGTCGACGAGATCGCCGACGTGCCAACCGAGTCGGACATCACGGTCGCCGAAGCGGACATCAATGGCAAGGCGGTCAACAGATTTGCCGACGTTGTCGTCGGAACAGATGACAACTTCACGGACGTAACCGACATTCCGCCCAGCCGATCGGAGCGAGCCCGTGTTCACTGACACCGCAGTACTGGTCGAGCGAAACCTGCTGACCGTCAAACGTATACCGACGCTCCTCATCAGCGCGACGATCCAGCCGCTGATGTTCGTCTTTCTCTTCGCCTACGTCTTCGGAGCGACCTTCGGCGGTAGTTCGTACCGCGAATTCCTGATGGCGGGCATCTTCACGCAGACCGTCGTGTTCAATGCCGCCTTCACCACTGTCGGTCTGGCGAACGACACCTCGGACGGGATCATCGACCGCCTCCGCTCACTGCCGATGTCCCGACTGGGGGTCATCAGCGGCCGGGTCACCTCGGACATGCTCCTGGGCGCCGTCGGACTTGCGGTGATGGTCGCCTGCGGACTGGCGATCGGTTGGCGGATCTACGGCAGCGCCGGCGACGCCGCGATAGCCTTCGGCATCATCGGTCTCTTCGCCATCGCGATGGCCTGGGTCGGCGCCGTGTCAGGTCTGGCGGCGCCGAATGTCGAAGCGGCACAGAGCATCGGCTTCCTCTGGATGTTCCCGGTGACATTCCTGTCGAGTGCGTTCATCTCCGCGCAGAGCCTCCCCGGCCCGTTGCGCACCATCGCGGAATGGAACCCGGTGACTGCCGTCGCGACCGCCTGCCGGCAGCTCTTCGGGAACGAGGCGCCACCGATGTTCCCGACCGCGACCGGATGGGTTGCCGACCATGCCGTGGGGTATGCAGTGGGCTCCTCGTTGGTCATCCTGGCCGTGTGCGTCCCTGTGTCCCTTGTCCTTTACCGACGTTCCGCGAACCGGTGATCGCCGATCGCCGGAGAAGTTCCGACCGTTCCGGTTACCGTGATGAGGTGACATCGGACGACGGCGGCGCGACCCCCGATGCGGACCACGGACGTGGACACGAATCTCGTTTGTTGCGCGATCTTCTCGAATCGGCTTCCACCGGGGACCGTGCCGCGTTCACACGCCTGTACGACCTGACGAGTTCGCGCATCTACGGACTCGCGTTCCGCGTCGTCCGCGACCGCGAGTACGCGGAGGAGATCGTGCAGGAGGCCTACCTCCAGTACTGGCAGAAGGCGGACCAGTACCACGCCGCCCGGGGGTCGGTCCTCACGTGGATGATGACCATCGCCCATCGCCGGGCCGTTGACCGCGTACGCAGCGAACAGCTCCAGCAGGACCGGATGTCGGACTACGGCGCCGTCTCCGTGGAAACCCCACGCAACATTCCGCTCGAGGTGGTTGTCCACGCCGACGAGGCGCGTACGCTACGCACATGCCTCGGCGAGCTGACCGATCTGCAACGGAGCTCCATCGAGATGTCCTACTTCGGCGGTCTGACCTACCCGGAGGTGGCACAGCAGACCGAGACCCCCTTGCCCACCGTCAAGTCCCGCATCAGGGACGGCCTTCGCCGCCTGAAACAGTGCTTGAGGACGCAGGAGGATGCCTGACCTGACCATGACAACCACCGACGCGGAGCCCGACGACCGAATGTCCGCCTGGCTCGACGACCACATCGAGCTGTATGCCGTTTCCGCCCTGACCCCGGAGGAGACCCTCCGCGCGGAACGGGAACTCGCCGCACTGCCGCCGGATGTGCGATCGGCCTATGAGGCCCGGATCGTCGAGATCCACACCACCATGGCCGGATTCGCGAGTACATACGCCCTCGAGGCGCCCTCGGATCTTCGGCGCCGGGTGCTGACCCATGTCTTCGACGAGGCTGCCGAGACCGACGGCCCGGAACCGTCGACGACACCCCAGCCCGTCCCCATCGGCGGACGCCGACAGAGTCCGCGGCGGAAGGCAGCCGTGCTCGCCGCCGCCGCGGCGACCGTCGCCGTCGCCCTCGGCGCCGGCGTGCTCATCGGCCGCACTACGGCACCGGAGCCCTCACCCGCGGCGATCGCGGTCGGCGAGACGCAACAGGAGGTCCTCACGGTCCTCGCCGCCGGTGATGCGACCGTCACGGCCGAACCCCTCGCGGACGACCACGGCACGATCACCGTCATCACCTCCGCGACCGCCGGACGCGCGGTGACCTTGATCCGGGACGTGGGCAGTCCACTCTCACCGGACAGCACCTTCCAGCTCTGGCTGGTGGGCGGATCGGAGAATCCGATCCCGGCCGGTCTGATCCCCGGCGGCGACACCGAACCCGTCGTCGTCGACGATCTCGGGGACTCGCAGGTTCTGGCGGTGACCATCGAGCCCGCGGGTGGTTCCCCGCAGCCGACCACGCCGATCCTGGCTCAGGTCCCGCTCTGAGCCGAAGCGGTACCGCCCGGTCCGCCTGTATTCGATGCCTACACTGACGACGGGGCCACTTCGCCGCCCGGCGTGACCTGCGTCGGCAGAGGTGGAAAACAGAGAAGAAGGTGGGGCGCGGTGGACGTGAACGGCAGACGGTTCTGGACGGTCCTGATGACGGTGTCGGCGCTACTCGCCGCACTCGGTTTCGTGGCCTCGCCACCCGCCGGTGCGGCACCCGGATCAAAGGTCATCGATCGCTACGCCGACGACCCCCAGCAGACGACGCTGCTGGTGCACTCGGCGGCGATGGACCGGTCGGTCGCGGTGACCGTCCTGACCCCACGCGACCGGTCTCGACCCGCCCCGGTTCTGTACCTGCTCAACGGCGCCGGCGGCGGCGAGGACTCGGCGACCTGGGATGCGCGGACCACGTACAAGAGGTACTTCGCCGACAAGAACGCCTACGTCGTGACGCCGATCGGTGGCGCCTTCTCGTACTACACGGACTGGCAGCGTGACGACCCGGTACTCGGCCGCAACAAGTGGCAGACGTTCCTGACCGAGGAGCTCCCGCCGATCATCGACGAGGAGTTCCCGACCACCGGCGCGAACGCCCTGGCGGGCATCTCGATGGCGGGGACCTCGGTGCTCAACCTGGCCATCGCCGCGCCGGGCCTGTACCGATCCGTGGCCGCGTTCAGCGGATGCGCGAGGACGAGTGATCCGGTCGGACAGCAGTACATCCGGATGGTCGTCGAGGATCGTGGCGGGGCGAACATGGTCAACATGTGGGGCCCGCTGGACGGACCCGGGTGGCGCGCGAACGACCCGTATCTCAACGCCGAGAAGCTGCGCGGAACCAACGTGTACATGACCAGCGGTACCGGACTACCGGGCTCACACGAGCAGCTGGGCGACCCGAGCATCGACGGCAGCGCCTTCGACCTGGTCAACCAGGCTGTCGTGGGTGGCGGCATCGAGGTCGCCATCGACATCTGTACCCGTCAGATGGTGCAGCGGATGCGCTCCCTCGGGCTTCCCGTGCAGGTGAACCTCCGGCCGACCGGCACCCACTCGTGGGGCTACTGGCAGGACGACCTGTACGCGACCTGGCCCAAACTGGCGCGCGACCTGCGCTGAACCGCGTTTCGGGGACCACCGCAGGTCGCGCGTCAGAGGTTCACCAGCGATCGAGGCTGGTGTATCCGTCCTGGAGTGCGCGCGCGAAGAGATGGGTCTTCGTCGGCGCCGGACGGCCCACCGCGGTGTACTTGGCACGGATGCGTGCGAGGTGGGTGCTCACGGTCGACGCCGAGATGAAGAGTCGGGCTGCCGCCTCTTCCTTCGACTCGGCAGCGAGCCAGGCGAGCAGAACCTCGACCTCACGGTCGGACAGGCTCGGCCGCGGCAGCGCCGCCGGTGCACGGTCGACAGCCGGGCGATAGTCCACAAGCCGGGCGATGCCGTTGTGGAGCATCGTTTCCGGCGAGCCGACACGACGCTGGTCCACGGCCCCCCGGGACTGTGCGGTTCGGTAGAACTCTGAAGTGGCCGTCACTGGTCCATCCCCTATTTTCTGGCGCATCGCCCACGTCCCCCGACGCCGCACGCTCCACGCGTATTCCCAATGATCTGAAAGTAGTGCTGCTGTCGGTCGCCCGGTAGACCCAGAAATGGGGACTTCTACTGTTCCGGCGCCGATCGACCACTGAATCCCCACCGTTCCCCTTTTTTAACTACTGATTCCGAACCGGGTAGTCCCTGGACCCGATCCGGATCGACCTATTGTCGACGTTCCGACGAACCTCGGCTCCGGTGCCGTTGCGGCACCGGAAGCCAGCCGTCCTCCACCGCACGCTTGAACAAATCGACCTTGGTCCGGGTCGGCCTGCCGGCGTCTGCATACTTCTGGCGAATGCGTTTGAGGTACTCGTTCACCGTCTCGGCGGACACACCGAGGGCCGCTCCCACGCGCGCCGACGTCTCCCCCGACGCGTACAGGGCCAGCACCTTCTGCAACTGGGGCGAGAGATCAACCGCGGCCAGCTCGGGGTCGCCGTCGATGGCGGCAGCCCACTCGGTGGTGAGGACCGCCCGTCCCTCGGCGGCCGCCCGGATGGCGTCGATGATGACGGACTCCTCCGCCGACTTCAGCACCACTCCGAGCGCACCCGCTCGAGCCGCCGACCGCAGGAGCGCCGGATGCTCTCCGGATGTGTAGATGACCGTGGCAACACCGGCCGCGGACAGCGTGTTTACGTTCTCCCTGGGCGTGGTGCCGTCGTCGAGGCGCAGATCGAGCAGCACAACATCGAGTGGCATTCCCGCGAGCACGCCCGCAACCGTGGACGCCGAGCACGCCAGCGAGATGTCGTCGACGGGGTCGAGCACCCGCTCGATCCCCCAGATCGGCGAACGATGGTCATCGACCATCCCCACTCTGATGGCACGGTCCACCGCCGCCGCGTCGTGCGTCGTCACCGCGTGCACCTCGCCGTCTGCGCCTGGCTCGGTGCGGCACCCTTTCGGTGCGGCGATGCGACGTTACCCTCGGGCATCGACGACGCCCCCTTTCGTCGGCTCACCGGGCGGCTTGCACACGTCTCTCAGCAATTACACAGCGTGGCGCGACCGCACACGAGGCGAACCGTATACGACAAGTCGGACATCGGCCGGTTTCCGGCCGGGACCTGCGACAATCCGTCTCGTTTTGTCGCTTCCGGTGTCCACAGGATGGAGGACATCCGCCTTCTCCGACGTCTCCACGGCCTGATCATGCAAGACTAGAACACGTTCTAGTCTTGCGTCGAACCGTTCCGGAAGACCCCACGTCAGACCAGTAGAAGGAGTACCGGTGACCGCACCCTCGTCCCACGACATCCTCGGCACCACGGTGACCATGCCCGTCGAGATCCGGCACGCGCAGTGCTTCGTCGCGGGTTTCACCGCAGACGCGGCCGCGGTCCAGCGTGCGATCGACAGCGAGTCCGCACGCCCGGGCACCCTGCGTCCGCTCCGCATCCGACCGGGACGTGCGATGTGCATGCTGGTCTTCGTCGACTACGTCGACGGCGACCTCGGGCCGTACAACGAGTTCGGTGTCTGTTTCCTCGTCGACGACCCGTCCCAACCCCCGACCTCGCCTCTCCGCGCGCTCCGCTCTCTCGCGAAGGGCGACGCGCGCGCTCTCGTGCACCGCCTCCCGGTGGACGGTGACTTCACCCTCGCGGCCGGGCGCGGGATCTGGGGCTTCCCCAAGACCCTGGCCGAGTTCGACGTCGACCACGCCTCGTCGACCCGGCACGGTCGGCTCGAGGCAGACGGTTTGCTGATCGCCGACCTGCGGATCAAACCGGGGATCAAGGTCCCGGACACGACCGCAGACACCGTGCTGCACGCCTACTCCCAACTCGACGGCGTCACCCGGCTCACGCCCTGGCGCCTGACCTCGGTGAGCGGGACCCGCACCCGCCTCGGCGGGGCGAGCCTCACGCTCGGCGACCACCCGATTGCCGCCGAACTCCGCTCTCTGCGGCTCGGCCGGCACGCACTGATGACCAGCTCGGTACAGAAGATCACCATGCGTTTCGAGAACCCGGCCGTCGCCTGAGTCGCGGTTCCCGGCACCGGGGGTCCCGACGCCGGGGAGAATGGTCGCCATGAGCAATCTGGAGGCCCAGCCGGCCGAGGTCGAATGCCGCACCGACGCCGAGAGCGCGACCAGGTCCGGGCACCTTCATCTGGAGGTCCTCACCGCACGCGACGTACCCCTCGGCGGTCCGCGCGCGATGACCGTTCACCGGACCCTCCCCCAACGCTCGCGGTCGCTCATCGGCGCGTGGTGCTTCGTCGACCACTACGGGCCCGACGACGTGGCGAGTACCGGCGGGATGGATGTGCCGCCGCATCCGCATACCGGCCTGCAGACGGTCAGCTGGTTGTTCACCGGCGAAGTCGAGCATCGCGACACGATGGGCAACCACGCGATGGTCCGCCCCGGCGAGATCAACCTGATGACCGCGGGACACGGCATCGCCCACACCGAGGTGTCGACGCCGGAGACCACGGTCCTGCACGGCGTACAGCTGTGGACCGCCCTTCCTGCCGATGCCGTCGACACCCCACGGGACTTCGCCCACCACCGCCCGGACGACGTCGTACTCGACGGGGTCACGGCCAAGGTGTTCCTCGGCGAGCTGCTCGGCACCCGATCGCCGGTGCACACGTTCACGCCGCTGCTCGGCGCCCAGCTCGACTTCGCGCCCGGCGCGGCCGTCGACCTCGACGTCGATCCCACCTTCGAGCACGGCATCCTCGTCGACGCCGGGACGATCGTGGTGGCCGACACCGACGCTGCACCTCTCCAGCGCACCGAACTGGGTTACGTCGGAGTGGGCGCACAGCGACTGACGCTGACCAACGTCTCCGACGACACCGCCCGGGTGATCCTGCTCGGCGGCACCCCATTCGGCGAGGACATCGTGATGTGGTGGAACTTCATCGGCCGCACGCACGACGAGATCGTCGGATTCCGCGAGGAGTGGATGGCCCACAGTGAACGGTTCGGTCAGGTCCGGGGCTACGACGGCGACATCCAGCACCTGCCCGCACCCGCTTTGCCGCACTCTCGGCTACGTCCCCGGAAGAACACTCCGGGCCGCGCCTGACGCCGAGCCCCGCTCCCTGGGGAGGGCCATCACGAAGGGCCGAGCAACCGGGCGAAGTTGGCGATGCCCGCCGCCTCGATCGTCTGTTGGCGCACGTCGGGTCCCGTACCACGCGCGTCGTGCTGTGTGTCGCCGACGCGGCTCCGGGTGTCTGACGCGGCACCACCCGCGGCCCGCGGCCCGATGAGCCCTGCGAGTTCGTTTGCCGCACGGTCGATTCGACCACTCAGCCCGGAACCGCCGGCCGACTCGGCGCCCGCCCAGTCCTCTGACGCCGCGTACACCCCGGTCGGCACGGTCACGGTTCGCAGGTAGGAGAACAGCGGGCGCAGCGCGTGATCGAGCACCATGGAGTGCCGCGGGCTGCCGCCGGTGGCGGCGATGAGCACGGGCTTGCCGGACATCGCGTCCACGTCGACCAGGTCGAAGAACATCTTGAACAGTCCGCTGTAGGAGGCGTTGAACACCGGGGACGCCACGATCAACGCGTCCGCGGATTCCACGGCGTCGAGAGCGGCGCGGGCCTGTCCGGAGGCGAACCCGACGGTCATGGCGCGGCCGAGGTCGACGGCCAGATCGCGCAGGTCGATCACCTCGACCTCGACGGCGGCCTCCCGCTCGCCGAGGGCGTCGGTCACCGCCGCCGTCATCCGGTCGATCAACATCCGCGTCGACGACGGTTCGGAGAGCCCGCCGTTCACCGCCACAAGGCGCACCGCACCCCCGTTCATGACCGCACCTCGATCTTCTCGCCCTCGCGGCGGGCGGCCACCAGCGAGGCGTGGGTCGGCGCGTCCGGGACGTCGGCGGGCCTGCCCTGAGCGAACCCCTCGCGTAGCTCGGGCAGGACCTCGCCGAGCAGGTCGAGCTGTTCGAGGACGACCTTCAACGGCAGTCCCGCATGGTCGACGAGGAACAACTGTCGCTGGTAGTCCCCGAAACTCTCGCGGAACGACAGTGTCTTGTCGACGAATTCGGCCGGGCTGCCCACCGTCAGCGGCGTCTGGGAGGTGAAGTCCTCCAGCGACGGGCCGTGACCGTAGACGGGCGCGTTGTCGAAGTACGGCCGGAACTCCCGCACCGCATCCTGGGATCGCGGCCGGATGAAGAACTGGCCGCCCAGGCCGACGATGGCCTGGTGGGCCTTGCCATGGCCGTGGTGCTCGTAGCGCTCCCGGTAGAAGGCGATCAGCCGCTGGAAGTGTTCCTTGGGCCAGAAGATGTTGTTGGCGAAGAAACCGTCGCCGTAGTACGCGGCCTGCTCGGCAATCTCCGGACTACGGATCGACCCGTGCCACACGAACGGGGCCACGCCGTCGAGCGGGCGCGGGGTCGAGGTGAACGACGTGAGCGGCGTCCGGAACTTCCCCTCCCAGTCGACCACGTCCTCGGTCCAGAGCCGGTGAAGCAGGTGATAGTTCTCGATCGCGAGCGGGATGCCCTGCCGGATGTCCTGACCGAACCACGGATAGACCGGTCCGGTGTTCCCGCGCCCGAGCATCAGGTCGACGCGGCCGTCGGCGAGATGCTGAAGCATGGCGAAGTCCTCGGCGATCTTCACCGGGTCGTTGGTGGTGATGAGCGTGGTCGCGGTACTGAGCTGCAGTCGTTCCGTCTGCGCCGCGATATAGGCGAGGGTCGTCGTCGGCGAGGACGAGAAGAACGGCTCGTTGTGGTGCTCACCGAGGGCGAACACGTCGAGGCCGATGTCCTCGGCCTTCTTGGCGATCTCGACGATCGCCTTGATCCGTTCGTTCTCGGTGGGTGTCCGGCCCGTGGTGGGATCCGTCGTGATGTCGCTGACGCTGAAGATTCCGAACTGCATGTCGCGCCTTCCGTTGCGTACCGATCGCGCTGCCGTGGCAGCCTCGACCACCATAACCGGACCGCGGTCCGATTAATTCCCCCTAATCGCTGGGTTAGTGTTGGCTTACTACTCCGCGGTACCGACCGCGGAGGCGCCGCATGAAGGGGAATCAATGAAGATCCGGAAGTCCGTCGCCGCCATCGCCCTGGCCGGGTCCGCGCTGTTCGTCGCCACCGCCTGCTCGTCCGAGGACGTGGACGAGGCCACGAGCAAGGTGTCGACCGCAGTCGAGTCCGCCGCATCCGAGGTCTCCACCGCCGCCGGCGACGCGATCGACGAGGTCACCGGCCTCAGCGACTCGAAGGCCCAGGACATCCTGCGCAAGGCCGTCGACCCCGCGACCCCTGCCGACGAGCTCGACTCGGTCGTCGACACCTCGGACCCCGCCACCAAGGCTGCGCTCATCGCCTTCGCGAAGGGTTCGTCGGCCGCCGGCTACACCCCCGAGGTCTACACCGTGAAGGACGTGTCGAAGGACGGTGACAACAAGGCCGTCGCCACGGTGGCCGTCGCCAGCCCGCATGCCCCGGCCCCGGTCGACATCAAGCTCACCTATGTCGACGCCGACGGCGGGTGGAAGCTCAGCGGCGATGCTGTCACCCAGCTCGCCGGAATGGCGACCGACCACTGACACCGGCCGGCACCTCCTCGTCGCCGGTAGACTCGCCCGGGTACGGCCCGTCCCGCGAGCCGGCGAGCGAGGAGGTGCCGTGCGCGTCGACATTCCCACCCAGCCGTTCTCACCGGCGATCACCGAACGTCATGAGCGATGGCCCGCGGTCAACGATCTCGACGACAATGCACTCCCGGTCGTGCCGGACGCCGCAGTAGAGGCCGCGCCTCCTGCCCTACACTCGACATCCGGTCCCGCCCCACGGCCCGCCACACGTGTCGAGACCCGTCTCCGCCCCGCGCCGAAAGATCACGCCGCCCTCCCACCGGTGGGCGACTTCTGGGGCCTGCAGAACTCCGTCGAGCAGAGTCCCGTTCTCGGCTCCACTTCTTCCGCACCCGCTCGGCTCTCGGGCGGACGGCCGGTGCCGTTCGTCGGTTCACGGCCGACCCCGATCGTCCGGCCGTTGCCGTATTCGCCGCCCGCGGCGCGGCGTACGGTCGCACCCGCCGCGTCGCTGGCGCTGACCACCGGTCTGATCGCGATTCCCATGACCCTCGCCCTCGGACTCGGCGCGATTCTCGGCATGGTCGCCATCGTCTCGGGAATCATCGGTATCAAGCAGATCAACCGGGCGCCGATGAACCGCAAGGGAACCGGCCGCGCCGTCACCGGGATCGTGTGCGGTGTCGGCAGCGTAGTCGTCGGCGGGCCGATTCTGCTGCTCCTGGCGTTGGTCTTCGGTCTCTGACGCTCTGACGACCGGCCCGTGTCGTCGAATCCTCGGCCTCATAGAGACATCGAGACCTGCCCGGCTGTACCGGGCAGGTCTCGATTCAAGTTGTGGGTGCGGAGACTAACTCACCGCACGTAGATGGGTACGCGCCGGCGCAACCGCCCCGCGCCCGCGACCCAGCCAGGCCTCGACCTCGCTGATGACCTGCATTCGCGCCTCCAGCGGCTGGACCTCGCCCAGCGTCGGCAAGCAGTTCATCAGAGCGGCGTAGAACGCAGCAGCCTGTGACATGCCATGCGCGGAACACACATGATCGTATTCGTCGATCCGATGTGCGAGCTCACCGTAGGTGAGTGCCTTGTCGCCCAACCGCACCGCGGTCAGCTTCGGCGTGATCGCGCCACGATCCTGGATGTCGTGCACTAGATCGTTCATGAGTGACTACCTTCCCCCCCGCCCATAATGGCGTGACCGCGGCGTCCCTGCCTCCCCAGACATCGGTACGTTGCGGCCCTTCAACACAGTGTGCCCTACCCCACGAAATATGGGGACTCTTGCTTCAGCATCTGTGTCACATTCCACAAGCGATTCTGCGTGGAGAATGTGACATCATGTTACTGCTGAGGTGCCAGTTACGGGAGTTCGCCACTCGTGTTTCGTTGAGTTGTTATTCCCGCGGAACCGTCCCGATATTCCGGTAGGTCGATTCCAGACAAACCGGGTCAAGAACCGGCGGCCCTGTCGGCTTCCATGGGTTCAGTCGAGAACGGGCGATACCCGGACGGCCTCTCGTCGCTCGTCCCACAAACGTCTCGCACTCCAGCGTTCCGTCTCGGGATCCCATCCCCGCAATCTCACCCACAGGACGCAGAGATAGACAGAGGCGAACGGCAACACGAGAAAGGCCTGTTGCGCGAACACCTTCCAGTCACGTCGCGCCCACGCGGCCCGAGCCCCTCCCAGGGCGTATCCGACGTTCCGCCACGGCGGCACCCGGAAACGCCGCGACGAGCCCTCGACGATGAGACCGTAACTCAGCCACAGCCGCCTACCCGACTGACGGACGGCTGCGGACATGTCGTGATCCTCGTGGATGTCGTGACGCTCTGACAGGAGGAATCCCCGAATGGCTTCCCAGCAGGAGCGACGCATGGCGAAGCATTGCCCGATGACGCCGTTCGTCTCCCGGCCACCCTTGTCGGCGGCCAGCTTCTCGAGCTTCTCCTCCTGCTTGCGCCAGCCGGGAGCGTCGGTCATGAGGGGAAATCCGCCGATGACATCCCACTCGGCATTCGACTCATCGGTGAAGAAGCGCATCACGACGCTCGACCAGTCTCGGCGCGCCCGCGCGTCCGCATCGACCCGACCGATGATGTCCCCGGTCGCGTTGTCGAACCCTTTGTCACGCGCCCAGGCCACCCCTTGCCGTTCCTCGGTCAGCGCCCGGACCCTGGGGTGCTGTCGCGCGTAATCGCGCGCGATGTCCCCGGTCCGATCGGTCGAGCAGTTGTCCACGACGATGACCTCGTCGATCGGGAGCGTCTGAGCCAGGAGATGGTCCAGGCACGCACCGAGTTCGTGCTCCTCGTTGTAGGCCGGCACGACGACGCTGAGTTTCATGGGCGAAGCTCCTCGGAAGGTCGGTGAAACAGACCGTCAGGTCGGGTCACGCTCGCTCGGGCTCAGCGAACCACCCGGTGTCAAGTCAGTCAGTCGGCGGTTTTGGCCGCTTCGTCTGCGGCCATCGCCTCGATGAGGCTCTTCGGCCGGAGGTCGGTCCAATTCTGTTCGACGTACTCCAGGCATGCGGCACGGCTGTCCTCGCCGAACACCTTGGTCCAGCCCGCCGGGATGTCGGCGAAGGTCGGCCACAGCGAGTGCTGGTTCTCGTCGTTGACGAGTACGTAGAAGCGGCCGTCCTCGTCGTCGAATGGATTCGTCATCGTGGTACCTATCGTTGGGAACCAACCGAGGTCGGTTCAGAAAATGGACGAACTCAATCGTAGGAGACCCGGTGCCGGATCACTGCGCCTACGGGCCATGTCCCCGCCCCGATCGCTGACTTTCATCCGGTCGAGGTCTCGACCGGACGACGGGAGTCGGCGCCGGACTCAGTTCGCGGCTTCGCCTGCCTTGTCTGCTTCCATCGCGTCGATCAGACTTTTCGGACGCAGGTCTGTCCAGTTCTCCTCGACGTACTTGAGACAGGCCTCACGGCTGTCCTCTCCGAACACCTTGGTCCAGCCCGCCGGGATGTCGGCGAAGGTCGGCCACAGCGAGTGCTGGTTCTCGTCGTTGACCAGCACGTAGAAGCGGCCGTTCTCGTCGTCGAAAGGGTTGGTCATTAGTGTCTCCTCTTCCTGTTGTCCTCGGTCCGATCGCCTTGTCCGGCAATCGGTCACGAAGGTTTGTCGGGCGAATCGCCGCTCGGTTCACCTGTGGCGGACAGCGCCTGCTCCACCCTCGGCCCGATGATGGCGAGCGAGGCGGCATCGGTCATGCCGAGGTGATGGGTCGGGACGTCGGTGTTGTCGATGGTTCCGGACACATGTTCTCGCCACCCCTCGGGGATCGCGGCCGGGTTCTGCTTGTCGTCGGTCGCGGTAAAGAGCTGGAGAGAGCCGGCGAACTGCTGTGGGCGGTAGGCCATCAGCATGTCCGCAGAAACGGCGAAGCTGTCCATCACCCGGTCGACGACGTCGTCGGCGAGCAAACCCATCCCGGCGATCTGCGTCCGCACGATGTCGGCGACCTCTTCGGCACTCTCCGCCTTCACCGCGTCGTCGAGATCGAACAGGTCGCGCCAGCCGCCCAGGATGTCGGCGGCGTGGTCCGGGTTCGTCGTCGTATCCTCCTCGACGACCGTCTCGGGGATCTCACCGTCCACCGGCGGAGTGGTGTCCATGACGCCGAGGTAGGCGACGCGTTCCCCCGCGGCCTGCAGTCGTGTCGCCATCGCATGGGCGATGATTCCGCCGATCGACCACCCGAGTAGGTGGTACGGACCTTCCGGCTGGACCCTCCGGATCTCCTCGACGTAGCGTGCGGCGAGATCGTGCGCATCGGTTGCGCTGTCCTCGCCGTTGACGACATGGGGATCCTGGAGCCCGTAGATCGGCCGATCGGCGATGTACGGCGCAAAGCCTCCGTAGAACCAAGCGAGGCCACCGGCCGGATGCACGCAGAACAGCGGGGGTCGGGCGCCGTCGCCGCGCAGGGTGATCAGCACGTCATTCCCCATGGTGCCGCCCGCGTCGATGCGGCGGGCCAGTTCGCGGACGGTGGGATCGCTGAACAGCCATCGGAGCTCGAGCGGGAGTCCGCGGTCGTGGACCCGCGAGACAACCTGAGTCGCCGACAGCGAGTTGCCGCCGAGATCGAAGAAGGACTCGGTTGCCGACACGCGTTCGATCCCCAACACCTCGGCGAAGGCCTCGGCGATGGCCCGCTCGTTGTCCGTCTCCGGTTCGACATGATCGGTCGTCACCACAACCGGTTCGGGCAGCGCCGCCTTGTCGAGTTTGCCGACAGGTGTCATCGGCAGCGCGTCGAGTCGCGTGAGAGTCGCCGGGACCATGAAGGACGGGAGTCGCCGGGCGATGAACTCGCGAAGCTCCTCGTCGGTCACGTCCCCGGTGGTCACCAGATAGGCGGCGAGCGACGAGGCGACAGCGCCGCCCACGCCGACGACGACCGCGGAGTCGACTGCGGGGTGGGCAGTGAGAGCCGACTCGATCTCACCGAGTTCGATCCGGAGACCGCGCAGCTTGACCTGGTCATCGGTTCGTCCCGAATACGCCAGCGAGAGCG
This sequence comes from Gordonia sp. C13, assembly GCF_023218005.1. Classification (NCBI taxonomy): domain Bacteria; kingdom Bacillati; phylum Actinomycetota; class Actinomycetes; order Mycobacteriales; family Gordoniaceae; genus Gordonia; species Gordonia sp. C13. The sequence continues at coordinate 250,183 of NZ_JALPSY010000002.1, read as the reverse complement.
CACCGCCGGCGGTGCGCTGCCAGCGCACCACGTCGCCGGTGCGGTACATCCGGGAGCCGTTGTGCCCGAACGGATCGACGACGAACCGTTCAGCGGTCAGGCCGGGCCGGTTCAGGTAACCGCGCGAGAGCGGCAGGCCGGTGACGTACAACTCGCCGGGCACTCCGACGGGGACCGGATGCAGGCGACTGTCGAGGACCTGCAGACCGAGGCCCGCCAGCGGCCCGCCGAGCAGGACCGGGTCCCCCGGTTTCATCGGCTCGCTGATGGTGATGCCGATGGTGGTCTCGGTGGGCCCGTACAGGTTCTGGATCCGGCGGACCGTCGACCACTCGTCCTTGAGCGCCTGCGGAACCGCCTCACCACCGACGTAGACGAGCTCGAGGGATTCGAGTGCTGCGGGATCGAGCGTAGACAGGACCGTCGGCGTCAGGAAGGTGTGCGTCACGCCGTGCTCGATCATGAACTGCTGCAGCACTTCTCCGCCCACGGCGTCGCCCGGGCGATAGGCGATGAGTCCACCGCTCGCGGTGGCGAGCAGGTATTCGAGGACCGAGGCGTCGAAGCTCGGCGAGGCGAAGCCGAGCACCCGGGCGGGACCGGACACCGATCCGCGCCGCATCTCCTCACGCGCGAAGTTGGCGAGGCCGGAGTGACTGACGGACACACCCTTGGGCCGGCCAGTGGAACCGGAGGTGTAGATGACGTATGCCGTGTTCTCGATCCGGGCCGGGGCGAGACGCTCGGAGTCCGTCAGCGTCGCCGTGGTGAAGGCCGTGAGATCGAGGACGTCGAGACGATGCCACTCGAATCCCTGGTCGGGCAGCGGTCCGGCGGCGTCGGTCGTGAGCCCCAGTACGGCGCCGGAGTCCTCGACCATGCTCGCGACCCGCTCGGCCGGGTAGTCGGGGTCGATCGGCACGTAACCACCGCCGGTCTTGGCGACCGCCCAGATGGCGGTGAGCAACTCCACCGAACGCGCGATCGCCAGGGCCACCAGGGACTCGGGACCGATCTGATGTTCGATGAGCCAGCGCGCCAGACGGTTGGACCGGACGTCCAGTTCCTCGTAGGTGAGGGACTTGCCGGTGGCGTCGACCACGGCCACCTGCTGTGGCCACGAGCGAGCGGCCCGCTCGAATGTCTCCGCGAGCAACTCCGGCTGCGCGCCCCGGCCACCGGAGACCGGCGTCAGTCGGCCGATCGCGGCGTCGTCGAGGAACACGGCATCGCCGACCGGCACGTCGGTTCGGGTCGTCAAGGTGTCGAGCAGATCGACCAGCCAGTCACCGATGCGCTGCGCCGTCGACTCGTCGAACAGATCGGTGGCGTAGGTCAGCGTGGCGCGCCACGGCTCACCGGCTTCCTGCGCCGCCGCGACGCTCACCAGTAGGTCGACCTTGGCCGGCGTGGACGGGAGCGGCAGCGGTGCGATCGTGAGATCGCCCACCGACCCGGAGGGCAGGTCATCTGCGCCGGGTAGGCCCCCGGCGGCCTGATCGAACGTGAGCCAGACTTGGCTCAGCGGCGCGAACGCCCCGGATCGCGCCGGCTTGAGCGCGTCGACGACGGTCTCGAACGGCACGTCGGCGTGGGCGAAAGCTTCGACGTCGACGGCTCTGGCCTGCGCGAGCACCTCGCCGAACGACTGCGCGGGCGACACCTGAGTCCGCAACACGAGCGTGTTGACGAACATGCCGACGACCCGCTCGAGTTCTTCCTGTCCGCGACCGGCTATCGGCGTGCCGATCGCGATGTCGTCGGAACCGGAGAGTCTGGCGAGCAGCGTCGCGAGGGCGGCGTGGACCACCATGAAGTCGGTGACGCCGTTGTCCTGCGCGACGGCGGTGACCCGGTCGGCGACTCCGGCCGGGATCTGCACGTCGACCGTGGCGCCGACTCCCGATGCGGTCGCCGGGCGCGGGCGGTCGGTGGGCAGGTCGATGACGTCGGGCAGACCGGCCAGACGCTCGCGCCAGTAGGCCAGTTGCGATCCGAGGACGGTCGTCGGGTCGTCGGGTGAACCGAGCACCTCGTGCTGCCAGAGCGCATAATCCGCGTATTGCACCGGCAGCGGGGCGAACTCGGGCACGGCATCCGTGCTTCGGGCGACGTATGCGCCCACCAGATCGGTCACCAGCGGGGTGACGGACTCGCCGTCGGCGGCGATGTGGTGCACAACCAGCGCGAACACATGCTCATCGGCAGAGATGCGCAACCACCGCGCCCGTATCGGCCACTGCTTGGTGACATCGAACCCGATGGCCACGTCCCGCTCGAGATCGGCCTGGTCAGGGGCTTCGGCCCAGTCCAGTCGGTCGGCAACATCCGCGGCGGGATGAATGCGCTGTACCGGCCGACCCTCGATCGAGGGGAACGTGGTGCGCAGGGACTCGTGGCGCTCGACGACATCTTCCACAGCCTTGCGCAACGCACCCATGTCCAGCGGCCCGGTCAGTCGCAAAACCGCCGGGATGTTGTATGTCGGTGGCTTCCAGTCGAACTGGTTGATGAACCACATCCGCTGCTGCGCGTAGGACAGCGGAACGGTTTCGGGTCGCGGTTCCACCGCGGCGATCGGCGGCAAGCCGCGTCCTCCGTTAGCCGCTGCGGCGACCAGTTCACGGACGCTGGGCGCGTCGAAGACGTCGCGGACCGAGATGTCCGCACCAAGGGCGACCCCCGCGCGCGAGGCCAGTCGCATTGCCGAGAGCGAGTTGCCACCCATGTCGAAGAAGCTGTCGGTGACGCCGATCCGGTCGACACCGAGCACCTCCGCAAAGACCTCCGCGACCCGTGTCTCGTCGTCCGTTTCCGGCGCCACGTACTCACTCGAGGTGAACTCGGGAGCGGGCAACGACTTCCGGTCGAGCTTGCCCGCGTTGTTGAGCGGGAACTCGTCCAGCAGCATCCACACCGTCGGGCGCATGTACTCGGGCAGCGGGGTCGCGATGGTGGCCTTGATCGCATCGACATCAACCGTCTCGCCGGGTGCACCGGACACATACGCGACGAGGTGCTCGCCGCCGTCGGGGGCCTGGGCGACGGTCACCGCGGTGTGCACGACGCCGGGCGCCTGTGCGATCGCGGCCTCGATCTCGCCGAGCTCGATCCGCTGGCCACGGAGCTTCACCTGGAAGTCCGTCCGGCCCAGGTACTCCAGCTCGCCGGAGGCGTTGCGGCGCACCAGGTCACCGGTGCGGTACATCCGCGCGCCGGGCTCGCCGAACGGATCGGCGAGGAAGCGATCGGCGGTCAAGTCGGGTCTTGCGGCGTAACCACGCGCCAGCTGGACACCGCCGACGTAGAGCTCGCCGGGCACCCCCGACGGCACCTGGTTCAACCGTCCGTCGAGTACGTAGGCCGTCGAATTCCACACCGGCACACCGATGGGCACGGTGTCACCGATCTCGTCGAGCTGTTGATAGGTGATCTCGACGGCGGCTTCGGTCGGCCCGTACAGGTTGTACAGAACTGCGTCGGGCATCGCGGCACGGGTTTCGGCGGCCACTGCCGGCGGTAGAGCTTCGCCCGTCGTCGAGACGATCCGCAGACAGTCGAGCCGCGCCAGCCGTTCCGGACCGGCGAGCTCGAGGAACACCGACAGCATCGACGGCACGAAATGAACCATCGTCGCGCCGGTGTCGGCGATCAGGTCGGCCAGGTACGGCGGGTTGAGATGGCCGTCGGGTTCGGCGATCAGCAGCCGCGAACCCTGCATGAGCGGACCGAACAACTCCGCGACCGAGCAGTCGAAGGTGTAGGGCGTCTTGAGGACCACCATGTCGTCGGCGCCGATCGGCAGTTCGTCCAGGCCCCAGCGCAGCCGGTTGACGACGGCATCGTGCGGGAGGGTCACGCCCTTCGGCCGGCCGGTCGATCCGGAGGTGAAGATCGTGTACGCGGCGTGCTGCGGACGCAGTCGGCCACGGCGCTCGGCGTCGGTGACCGGCGCGACGGCACCCTCGAACGGGGCCGACGCGTCGACCGCGATCACCTCGACCGTGTCGCCGAGTCCGGCGATCGGCTCCGGGGTGGGCAACCCGGCGTGGACCAGAGCGACTGTCGCACCGGAGGTCTCGACCATGTACTCGGCGCGGTCGACGGGCGCGGCGGTGTCGACCGGGACGTACTGCCCACCGGCGGTGACGATCGCATGGATCGCGACCAGCAGCTCCACCGATCGCGGGATGCACACGGCCACCGCGACATCCGGGCCGACACCGGCCGCGATCAGTTGCCGGGCCAGGGTGTTCACCCGCGCGCCCAGTTCGCGGTAGGTGACGCTCCGGTCCCGGAACACGAGGGCTTCGCGATCGGGGTACTCGGCGGCGCTGGCGGCGAGCGCGGAGGCCAGATCCTCGGTCGGCAGCGTCCGGGCGAGGCCCTGCTGACCGGCGGTGATCGTCGTTGCTTCGTCGGTCCCGAGGATCGAGACGTCGCCGATCGGTCTGTGCACGTCGGTGGTCAGTGCATCGAGCAGCTTCACGAACCGCGCGGCCAGCGTGTGCACCGTCGACTCGTCGAAGAGGTCGGTGGCGAACACGACCGCACCCTGCCAGTCACCGGCGGGCTCGGAATTGATCATGAAGGTCAGATCCACCTGCGCCGGTTGGCTGTCGATCTCGACACCGGAGAACACCAGGTCGCCTACCGGGAAGCCGGTCGAACGCGCCGCGCCCCCGGGGTCGAGGGTGAGCATCACCTGGGCCAGCGGCGCGAAGGCCTCGCTGCGCACCGGGTTGACCGCGTCCACCACTGTCTCGAAGGGCACATCGGCGTTCTCGAATGCCCCCAGTGCGGTGGTGCGGGTCCGGGAGACGACGTCGACGAAGGACTCACCGAGATCGATCTTCGACCGCAGCACCAGCGTGTTGACGAACATGCCGATCAGCGGGTCGAGTTCGGGCCGGCCGCGACCGGCGACCGGGGTGGCGATGGCGATGTCATCGGTCGCCGACATCCGTGCGAGCAGTGTTGCCAGTGCGGCGTCGAGCACCATGAACGGCGTCGCGCCGGTGCGGGTGGCGACGTCGCCGATGCGGCGGGCCAGATTCTCCGGGATGGTGAACGCGGTGGCCCCGCCCCGGCCGGTGGCGACTCTGGGCCGCGGCCGGTCGTAGGGCAGTTCGAGCAGGTCGGGCATCCCGGCGAGTGCCTCGCGCCAGTATCCGAGCTGCCTGCCGATGACCGACTCGGCGTCGTCGGGCGAACCGAGGACCTCGTGCTGCCAGATCGCGAAGTCCGCGAACTGCACCTCGAGGGGCGCGAATTCGGGCGCGAAGCCCTCGTGCCGCGAGCTGTAGGCGGCCACCAGGTCGGAGATCAGCGGACGCAGGGACTCACCGTCGGCCGCAATGTGATGGATGACGATCGCAAGCACGTGCTCGTCGGTACCCACCGGCCACAGCCGGACCCGGATCGGCCAGTCGACGGCGAGGTCGAACTCGGTGGTGACCGCGGACTGAATGTCTGCCATCGACTCCGCGGTGCTCCAGTCGAAGCGGCCGGCCACCTCCGCGGCGTCGGCGACCTCCTGGTATGGCACACCGTCGTCGGCGGGGAACGTGGTCCGGAGTACCTCGTGTCGCATCGCGAGGTCGATGAAGGCGGCACGCAGCGCGGGAACGTCGAGAGGTCCGGACAGTCGCAGTACGTTCGGCAGGTTGTAGGTGGCGTTGCCGGGTTCGAACCGGTTGATGAACCACATGCGCTGCTGCGCGAACGACAGCGGCACCCGCTCGGGTCGAGGTTCGACGGCGGTGATCGGCGGCAGCGCCGGGCTCCGTCCCGCGACGGCTTCGACGAGTTCTCGGACCGAGGGTGTATCGAACACGTCGCGGACACGGACCTCGGCATCCAGGGCGGCCGACACGCGCGCTGCCAGTCGGGCCGCGTTGAGGGACGTACCACCGAGATCGAAAAAGGACTCGGTGACGCTGACCTGCTCGACACCGAGGATATCGGCGAACACTGCCGCAACCGCCTCTTCGTCGGCACCGACCGGCGCGACGACGTCGACTCCGCCGAAGTCCGGTGCGGGCAGACGCTCGCGGTCGACCTTGCCGGCCGCGTTGACCGGCATGTCGTCGAGCAGCGTCCACACACCCGGGCGCATGAACGGGAGCAGACGGTCGGCGGCGTGGTCGCGCAGTGCGGTCACCGTGACATCGGCGTCGGCGGTGACGTAGGCGACGAGACTCTGTGCGCCGTTGGGAGTCTCGAGGACCGTGACGACGACTTCGCGGACCCCCGGCGTCGAGGCGATGACGGACTCGATCTCGCCGAGCTCGATCCGCTGCCCGCGGAGCTTGACCTGGAAGTCGACACGTCCGAGGTATTCGATCTGACCGTCGGCGCGCCAACGCACGATGTCGCCGGTCCGGTACATGCGCGATCCGGCTGGTCCGCTCGGGTCCGCGACGAATCGTTCGGCGGTCAGACCCGGGCGGCCGATGTACCCGCGGGCTATCTGAATACCGCCGAGGTACAGCTCGCCGGGTACGCCGACCGGCACCGGATGCAGTCGCGAGTCGAGGATCTGGGCGGTGGCATGCGGGGTCGGGGCGCCGATGGGCACCGTCGACAGTCCCGATCCGACCTCGGCGATCGTCGAGTAGATGACGGTCTCGGTGGGCCCGTACTGGTTGTGGAGGGTGGCCTGTGGCCACACCCGGTGCATGGCATCGGCGAGGGCGGGAGGCAGCGCCTCGCCGCCGAGCTGCACGGTCCGCACCGATCGCATCGCCGCGAAGTCGTCGTCGGACAGCTCGCCGAGCATCAGCGAGAGCATGGACGGCACCATCATGATCGAGGTGACGCGATGCCGGATGACGTAGTCCCGCAACGCCCATGGGTCGCGTTGCTGACCTTGTCCGACGATGACGAGCGTGCCCTGACTGATGACCGGACGGAACAGGTCGAGCACCGACGGGTCGAAGGTGAAGTCGAGCACCGCCAGGATCACGTCGGCCGGGGTGAATTCGTGGTCGAGGTGATCAGCATGCAACATCGCCATCGCCGCACGGTGAGACACGGTGACGCCCTTCGGCTTACCCGTCGAACCCGAGGTGAAGATGGTGTACATCGCGTGGTCGGCGTGGAGCGAGGCGGTGCGGTCGGCATCGGTGATGGTCGACGCGTCGCCGGTGAGGGGCGCCGAACCGTCCACCTCGACGACCTTCACGCTTCCCGGCTCGACGCGGTCGGCGGCCTCACGCGCATGCGCCGAGACCACGAGTACGTCGGCACCGGTTGCGTCGAGGATGTAGCGGACCCGCTCCGCGGGGGCGTCGACGGACACGGGGACGAAATGACCGCCGGCGGCGATCACGGCGTGCGAGGCGATCACCATCTCCATCGAGCGCGGCAGCGAGATCGCCACGGGCACGTCAGGACCGACGCCCAGGCTGATCAGCTGTCGCGCAACCGCATTGGTGCGGTCGGTGAGCTCGCGGTAGTCGATGGTGCGGTCACCGTCGATCACCGCGGTGGCGTGCATGAACGACGGCTCGACCTTCTCCACCAGATCGGCGATGGTTCCTGTCCCGAGCCCCGCCTCGCGATCGGTTGCCGATCCCGACCAGTCCGCGATCTGCGAACGCTCCACGGGGTCCAGCAGATCCATGTCGCCGACCAGTACGTCGGGGTCGGCGACCGCCGCAGCCAGCACCCGGATCAATCGGTCGGCCGTCGCGCGGACCGTCGACTCGTCGAAAAGATCGGTCGCATAGGTGACCGAACCCGACCAGGGTGCACCCACGGGCGCGGTGTAGACACCGAAACCGAGGTCGACCTTGGCGAGCGTCGGGCCCTCGTCGGCGGGTGAGACGACCAGCCCGTTGGGCAGTTCGGCCGATTGCTGACCGGCGCCCTCTTCGACACTCAGCCACACCTGGGTCAGCGGTGCGAACGCCGCGCTACGGACCGGATCGACCGCTTCGACGACCGACTCGAAGGCGACGTCGGCGTGCGCGAACGCGGCCAGGTCGGTGTCGCGGACGTCGGCGAGCAACTCCGCGAAGGTCTCGGATCCGGCGACGCGCGAACGCAATACGAGAGTGTTGACGAACATGCCGACCAGCGGTTCGAGTTCACGCTGGCCACGGCCGGCGAACGGCGACCCGATGGCGAGATCGTCAGTACCCGACAACCGGGCGAGAACCACGGCCAGGGCCGCGTGCACGACCATGTACGGGGTGACGCCGCGTTGCGCGGCAAGTCTCGTGATGCCGTCGGCGATATCGACGGGGATGTCGAAGGCGGTCTGTGCACCCCGGCCGGTCGCGGTCTGCGGGCGTGGTCGATCCGTCGGCAGCTCGAGCACATCCGGCAGACCGGCGAGCTGCTTGGTCCAGTAGGCGAGCTGACGGCCGACCACCGACGCCGGGTCCTCCGGCGAACCGAGCACCTCACGCTGCCACAAGGCGTAATCGGCGTATTGCACCTCGAGCGGTGCGAACACCGGCGCCTCACCGGTCGAACGTGCGAGGTACGCAGTCACCAGATCGGAGACCAGCGGCGCGAACGACTCACCGTCGGAGGCGATGTGGTGCATGACCATCGCGACGACGTGCTCCCCCGGCGCAGTCTCCCAGACGCGCACTCGCACAGGCCATTCCCGGTTCAGCACGAATCCGGTCGAGACCGCGGCCTCGATGTCTGCGACCGAACCGATGTGTCGCCAGTCGAGATGCTCGGGGATCTCGGCGACCTCGTGCACCAACTGGAACGGTATGCCGTCGGCGTCCGGGAACGTCGTCCGGAGCGTCTCGTGCCGGGCGACGACGTCACCCACCGCGACGCGCAAGGCCACCACGTCGAGGTCACCGCTGATCCGAAGGACCACCGGGATGTTGTACATACCGCTGGCCGGGTCGAGCTGGTTGATGAACCACATCCGCTGCTGCGCGTACGACAGCGGTACGAGCTCGGGACGCGGATCGATGCGCTGCACCGGCGGCAGCGCGGATTCACCACCCCGGACCGCGGCGACGAGTTCACGCACGCTGGGCGCGTCGAAGACGTCACGCACCGAGACGGCGACCCCGAGTTCGTTGGAGACCCGGGCCGCGATACGTGTGGCCGACAGCGAGCTGCCGCCGAGGTCGAAGAACGAATCGGTGACTCCGACCCGATCGATACCGAGCAGTTCGGCGAAGAGCTTGGCGACGGTCTCCTCGTCGGCGGTCTCCGGCGCCACGTACTCGGCGGCGCCGAGGTCGGGCGCCGGCAGAGCACGACGGTCCACCTTCCCCGACGTGTTCAGCGGCATCGACGCCAACCGGACCCACGTCCCCGGCCGCATGTACTCGGGTAACCGCGCGGCGACGCTCTGGACGACCGCGTCGAGTTCTACGTCTTCGGGCGACAGGTACCCGGCGAGCACCTGGCCACCCGGGGTATCCACGACCGACGCGGCCGCGTGCACCACGCCGGGGGCCGCTGCGATGGCCGCTTCGACCTCGCCGAGCTCCAGTCGCTGACCGCGTAGTTTCACCTGGAAGTCGGTACGGCCGAGGTATTCGATGGCGCCGCTTCGATTCCAGCGAACCAAATCGCCGGTGCGATAGAGGCGTGTTCCGGGATCGCCGAACGGGTTGGCGACGAAACGTTCGGACGTCAGGTCCGATCGCGCCGCATAGCCGCGCGCGACCTGGACGCCGCCCAGATACAGCTCACCCGGGACACCGGCCGGAACCGGGTTCAGGGACGAGTCGAGGATGTAGGTCTGGGTGTGAGGGACGGGGACGCCGATGGGCACGTGCCGATCGCCGCGAACGACCGGCTGGGCGGTGACGTCGACGGCCGCTTCGGTCGGACCGTAGAGGTTGTGGATCTCGAGGTCGGGCAAAGCCGCCAACACTGGTTCGGCCACCGCCGCGGTGAGCGCCTCCCCCGAGGTGAACAGCGTGCGGATGGCGGTGAGTTCTCCGAGCCGGTCGCCGAGTACCTCGGTGAACGCCGACAGCATCGACGGGACGAAATGTACGACCGTCACCGATTCTGCCGCGATGAGGTCGGCGACGTACTCAGGGTCTCCATGGCGACCCGGCTCTGCGATGACCAGGGTGGCGCCGAGACCGATGGGCAGGAACAGTTCCCACACCGACACGTCGAAAGTGATCGGGGTCTTCTGGACGAACACGTCGCCGGCTGTCAGCGAGTACCAGTCACGCATCCAGCGCAGCCGGCTCGCGACCGAGCGGTGCGAGACCGTGACGCCCTTCGGTCGACCGGTCGATCCAGACGTGAAGATCGTGTACGCGGCGGTCTCTCCGCGGACGGGCGAGCGCCGGTCCGCGGCGGTGATCGGCGCCGCTTCGGGTGTGGGGCCGTTGCAGTCGACGACGCGGACCGTAGCCGATCCCTCGTAGCGATTCCGCGCTGCGTCGGACTCCCCCGCGACCAGGACCAGCCGTGCACCAGAGGTGGTGACCATGTAGCGCAGACGTTCGTCGGGCAGCTGCCCGTCGAGAGGCACGTAGTGCCCGCCGGCTTCGGTGATCGCGTGAACGGCGACCAGCAGTTCGACGGATCGCTCGATCTCGACGCCCACCGCGACCTCAGGTCCGACCCCGGCCGCGATGAGCTCACGCGCCAGGTCAGCGACCCGCGCGATGAACTCGTCTCGCGACACGCGGCGACTGCCGAAAACCAGAGCCGGGTTCGACGCGGCCTGTGTCGCAGTGTGAGTCCTGATCAGCTCCGACACGTTTCGCTGACTCTCCTCGTGGTTTTCGGTGTGTGCACCGCCGTGGTCTCCTGTGCGGGCGTCTCGGTGCTTCCAGCTGTGTTCGGCGCCGTCCCTCATCGGAGGTTACCCGTCACGAACTCGAGCAAGGTCTCCTCCGCGGGGCCGTCCGACGCGCCTCGAGACCAGCCGAGGACCTCGTCCTGCTCCGCAGGGGTCATCAGCGGAGCCTCCGCCACGAGAACATTCGGCAGCGATGTCAGATGGTCGAGAACCGCGACGAACCGCTCGGCCAACCGTTGTGCGGTCTGGGTGTCGAAGAGGTCGGTGGCGTAGACGAGCCGGACCTCCCCGTCGCCGCTCCGGTTGATCCCGACGGTCACCGTCAGGTCGTACTGCGCAGGCACCACCGGCGACTCGACTGGGGTCACCGTGAGCTCGCCTGCCTCGGCGGGCCCGTCCGAGGGGCCGGCTGCCGTCTGGTCGACGACCGTCACCATCACCTGTGCCAGGGGAGCGAACGCCTGCGTGCGGACCGGCTGAACACGCTCGACGATGGATTCGAAAGGCACGTCGGCATGCGCGAATGCCTCGAGGTCGACCGAACGCACCTCGTCGAGAAGGTCGGCGAACCGGCCGCGCGGCGCGACGGGTGTCCGCAACACCAGCGTGTTGACGAACATGCCCACCAACGGTTCGAGGGCCTGCTGTCCACGGCCCGCGATCGGGGTGGCGACCGCGATGTCATCGGTTGCCGACAACCGCGACAGCAGCACCGCGAGTGCCGCATGGACAACCATGAACGGGGTCACCCCGCGCTGACGGGCGAGTTCGTCGACCCGCGCGCTCACCTCGGCGGGCAGCGGCACCGTCGCCATCGCACCCCGGTGCGAGGCGACCATCGGTCGCGGGCGGTCGGCCGGCAGCTGCAGGACGTCCGGCGCCCCGGCAAGTTGCCGCTCCCAGTAGTCGAGCTGCCGACCGACCACCGACGTGGGGTCGTCCGGCGAACCGAGAGCATTCCGCTGCCACAACGCGTAGTCGGCGAACTGTACGTCCAGAGGCGCGAACCGCGGGGTGTCGCCGGCCGCACGTGCGAGATACGCGCTGACGATATCGCCGATCAGCGGCCGCATCGACTCGCCATCGCCGACCAGATGATGCAGCACGGCCAGCAGGATGTGCTCGTCGTCGCGCACCTTCAGCAAGCGCACCCGGAACGGCGGTGCTGCAGCGACGTCGAATCCGGAACCAGCGGCGGCCACCAGATCCTCTTCGCCGGAGGCGATCGCCCAATCCGGCTCGGCTGCAGGCGAATCCGCGGCGTGGACCAGCTGGAATGGCTCTCCGTCGACGTCCGGGAAGGTCGTCCGCAGGACTTCGTGACGGGCCACCACGTCGTGCACCGCCGCCTCGAGTGCGGACACGTCCAGGCGACCGGACAGGCGGACGCCGACCGAGATGTTGTAGGTCGGGGCCTCCGGCTCCAACTGGTTGATGAACCAGATCCGCTGCTGCGCGAACGACAACGGAACACGATCCGGACGCGGATCGACCGCGGTGACCGGCGGCAGCGCGGCGGTCTCGAAGCCGCCGATGGTTTCGGCGAGGGCGCGAACGGAACCGGCCTCGAAGACGTCGCGAACCGAGACGGCCACGCCGAGCTGTTCGGACAGCCGCGCCGCGAGCCGCGCCGCGGACAGCGAGTCGCCGCCGAGTTCGAAGAAGCTCGACGTCGCCGAGACTCGACCGGCGTCAATACTCAGGACCGCGGCGACCACGTCGGCAATTGCGGTCTCCGTGCCGGCGGCCGGCGCGACGTACTCGCCCGCTTCGAGGACCGGCTCCGGGAGGGCTCGCTTGTCGAGTTTGCCGACCGGCGTCAAGGGCAACTCATCGATCACGCTGAACGACGACGGCACCATGTACGCCGGCAACCGCCTACCTGCGAAGGCCTTCAGCTCGGACACCTCGACGGTTCCGTCGGCCGGGACGATGTATGCGGCCAGCGCTGTCGCCACCGATCCGCCGACGCCGAGGACCACCGCGGATTCGACGGCGTCGTGCTCGGTGAGCACGGCCTCGATCTCCCCAAGCTCGATGCGCAAACCGCGGAGCTTCACCTGGTCGTCGGAACGGCCGGTGTACTCGAGCGTGAGGCCGCCGGTAGCGGCGTCCGGTGTCCACCGGACCACGTCGCCGGTGCGGTACATCCGTTGCCCGGCTTGGCCGTAAGGGTTGGCGGTGAACCGTTCGGCGGTGAGTCCGGACCGATCGAGGTAGCCGCGGGAGAGCGCTCCCCCGGCCACGTAGAGCTCGCCCGGCATGCCAACGGGCACCGGCCGCAGCCGGTTGTCGAGGACCATCAGGTCCACCCCGCCGATCGGGCCACCGAGTCGGACCGGCTCGCCGGGCTGCATCGCCGCCGAGATCGTGATGCCGATGGTCGTCTCGGTCGGGCCGTACAGGTTGTGCAGCTCCGTCGCCCCGGCCCATCGGTCGACGATCGGCTGCGGCACTGCTTCGCCGCCGGCGGCGATGACGCGAAGACTCGGCACCGCGGCCGGGTCCATGGTCGAGAGCACCGACGGCGTCAGGAACGTGTGCGTCGCACCGTGTTCGGCGATGAACCGTTCCAGTGCTGCTCCGCCGACAGCTTCCGACGGCCGGTATGCGAGGGTGCCCGCGTTGACGGTGGCCAGGAGGTACTCGAGCACCGACGCGTCGAAGCTCGGTGAGGCGAACCCGAGAACCACCGGGTTGTCGCCGGCATTCAGGCGTTCGGATTCCTGGCGGGCGAAGTTCGCCAGCCCCGAGTGGGTGACCGCCACGCCCTTCGGACGGCCGGTCGAACCGGACGTGTAGATGACGTAGGCGAGGTTCGCCGGTGTCACCTCTCCGAGCCGTTCGGCTTCGGTGATCGGTCCGGCGGGCGCGGCGGCGATCTCGGCAGCCACCGTGTCGTCGTCCAGTCGTACCCAGTCGAACTCCCGGGCCGGCAGGTCGCCGGACGCGACGACCGACAACCCGAGCACTGCGCCCGAATCCTCGATCATCGACGCGACGCGCTCGGCCGGATAGTCGGGGTCGATGGGCACGTAGGCGCCACCGGTCTTCGCCACCGCCCAGATCGCGGTCAGCAGTTGAGCCGACCTGCCGATCGCGAGGGCGACGGCCCGCTCGGGTCCCACCTCGCGACCGATCAGCCAGCGGGCCAATCGATCCGAGGCCTCGTCGAGTTCCCGATAGGTCAGTCGCTCACCGGCACCGTCGACGACGGCCACGTTGTCCGGAGCGCGGCGCACCGCGGCCCGGAACAGTTCGGGCAGCGTCACCGGGTCCGTCGCGGGCCCACCGGTCACGGGGGTGAGTTCGACGCCCGCTTCAGCAGGAAGGAGCGGAATCTCGGCACATGTCGCGTCCGGGTGGTCGGCGATGGCCCCGAGCAGCCCGGTCACGACGTCGGCGAAGACCGCGACCTGTTCCGGAGCGAAGGCCGTCGGAAGGTACTTCAGCTTCAGTGCGAGTTCGGCACCGCGACGGGACGCGGAGAGGTTGAGCGGATAGTGCGTGGCATCCGACGTCTTGGCACCGACCAACTTCAGGCCACCCGCGGACGATGCGTCGATGCCGGCGACCGAATCGACGTTCACCGGGAACGACTCGTAGACCGCGAGCGTGTCGAACAGCGTCGGCAGCCCGGTCTGTGCGACCAGCATCGGCAGGCCGATCTGCTGGTGGTCGAGGACCTTCACCTTGTCGTTCTGAACGGTGGTCAGGACGTCGAGGACAGTGGCGTCGGGGTCGACGTCGACGACCGCAGGGATCGTGTTGATGAACATGCCGACCATTGATTCGATGCCCTCGATGTCCGGTGAACGGCCGGACACTGTCTCCGCGAAGGTCACCGTCCTGGTGCCGGTGAGTCGAGAGAGGAAAACCGCCCAGGCGAGCTGGACCACCGTGGCCATCGTGGTCGAGTTGTCCCGCGCGAGTGCTTCGAGGCGCTCGGTGACTTCCACGTCGAGGGCGAACTCGTGGTCACGCGGCGGCGCATCGGCGGAGGGTTCGTGGCCCGGCGCGACCAGGGTCGGCTCGGTCACCGATGCGAGAACCTCGCGCCACGCGGTGATCCCGGCGGTGACGTCGGCGGTGGCCACCGCTCGCGCGTGCTCGGCGAAATCGCGCCCGGTCGCTCCCGGCAACCCACCGGTGAAGGTCTCTCCCGTCGCATAGAGCGACAACAGATCGGCGAGCACGAGAGGGCTCGACCACCCGTCGATCAGCAGATGGTGGTTGGTGACCACGAGCTCGGCGCCCTCTCGATGCTCGACAAGCACCGCGCGGATCAATGGGGGCTCGGCCATGTCGAACGGCTTGGCCTGCTCGGCCGCCAGCACGGCCTCGACGCGACCGTCGAGGGAGTCAGGATCTTCCGCCCGTAGGTCGATCACGCTCCACGGAACGCTCACCTCTGCCGGCACCACCGTGACCGCAGCACCGCTCGGCACCCGGACGAATCCCGACCGGAGAACCCGCTGTCGTGCGAGGAGCTGAGCGAGGGCGGTCTGCAACCGCCCCGAGTCCACCTCGCCGGCCAGCGACAGCACGGTCTGTGTGACATAAACGTCGAGGGCCTCGCCGTCGTCGGCGACGGTGTGGGCGAGGTCGGCCTGGAAGAAGAGCCCTTGCTGCAGCGGGGTCATCGGCCAGACGTCGGCCCCTGGGTACTGCTCGGCGATCCGGTCCAGGTCGTCCTGGGTGACGTCGACACCGGGTACGTCGGCACGACTCAGGCCGATGTCCGCACCACCGTCGACCAGCTCGACGACCGCACGCAACTCGTCGTGCCAGCGTCGGGCGATATCGGAGGCCGCCGTCTCGTCGAGTACATCGGTGGCGTAGGTGACCTTCGCTTCGAGCCGCTTCGCTTCCCGACCGGCCGTACTGATGTTGATCCCGAAGATGCTCGGCGATCGCATCGCACCGGTGATGGTGCTCGGCATGTTCGGCCGATCGGACACGGGCAGGAAATCATCGGGAGCGGTGTCCGTGGCAGGCGCCGTGCCGCCGCCGAAGTAGTTGTACATGATTGTCGGAAGCGGGCGGTCGGCGATGTCGCCGTCCGAGTTGTACCGGAGGATGCCGAATCCCACACCTCCTGCGGGACGTGCCAATCGCGCATCCTTGGCCGATTTCACCGCGTGGACGACATCGCTCGAGGCGTCGACCGCGAGCGGCGTGATGCTCGTGAACCACCCGACGGTGCGGGACAGATCGATGGCGCCTTCGTCGCCGGCGATGCTCTCGTCCCGGCCGTGCCCCTCCGTCGAGACCGTGACGGGTCCGTCGTCGGTGATGCCGCTGGCGCGTTGCCAGCCGCGGACGGCCCGCGCCAGGGCGCCCAGGAGCACGTCGTCGACACTGCTTCCGAACGCCTGCGGAACCGAGGTCAGGATCGACCCGGCCACGTCGTCGACCACATACATCAGCGAGGACTCGTCGCGCCACCTGTGTAGGGCGCGATCTGCGTTGTCACCGAACGATGTCGGCGTCGCCGGTAGCTGCCGGCGCCAGTAGTCGATCTCGCCCGCGCGCGCGTCGACCTGGTTCGCGAGCAGGTGCGCGATCCGTCGCGCAGACGTTCCTTCGGGACGGAGTTCGATCGGTCGCCCGGACGTGAGCTGCGCCCATGCCGTGACGAGGTCCTCGACGAGGACAGGCCACGAGACTGCATCGACACCGAGGTGATGGATCGCGATGACCAGACGACGGCGGCCCTCGCCGTTCACCACGACGGTTCCGAATAGCGTTCCGGTTTCGGGATCGAGTGCGCCGAGCAATTGCCGGTGAGCGTCGACGAGTGCCGAGTCCAGCGGACCCGCGGTGTCGATTTCGCGGACGGCCGGGACTTTGCCCCCGCCGGCGGTCATGGTCCAGTCGTCCCCGGCTCGTCTGAGCACTGCGGTGAGCATCGGATGGGCGGCCGCCACGGCCTCAACGACCGTCTGCAGGTCGGAGACTGCAGCGGCACTCGGCACATTGAACACGAGCGACTGCGAGAAGTCGGCGAAGTCGGACGGCTGCTCGGAATGCTCGATCATCCAGGAAGTGACCGGCGGGAGCGGCATGTCGCCGAATCCGCCGCCCGGCAGTTCCTCGATGAGCTCGACCGGTCCGCCCGAGGCCGCCGCGGCAGCTGCCATGGCGCGAATCGTCTTCAGCTCGAAGATCTCTCGGGGCGACAGATGGATACCTGCCGCCTTCGCGGCCGACGACAGCTGGATCGACATGATCGAGTCGCCGCCGAGAGTGAAGAACGACTCGGTGACGCTGATCCGCTCGTCACCGAGCAGGCCGCCGACGATCCGGGCGAGGTTCTCTTCTGCGGGGTTCGCCGGTGCGACGTACTCGGCCGGTTCGGGGGCGTGCGGTTCGGGCAGTGCGGTGCGATCGAGCTTGCCCGCCGGGGTCAGCGGGATCTCGTCGATGACGAGCGCCTGGCTGGGCACCATGTGCGCCGCCAGGTGCTGGGCCGCCTCGTCGAGGACCGCGCTGCTGTCGATCGCCGCGCCCGGCTTCGCGACCAGATAGGCCACGACCTCGGTGTGCTTTCGTCCACCCCGGGTCGACTCGACTCCGACCACGACCGACTGGGCGACACCCGGCTGGGCGTCGAGTACGGCTTCGATCTCGCCGAGTTCCACGCGCTGGCCGTTGATCTTGACCTGATGGTCGGCGCGGCCGGCGAATTCGAGGTTGCCGCCCTTCGCCACCCGCACCAGGTCGCCGGTCGCATACATCCGCGCACCCGGCTCGCCGAACGGGTCGGCGACGAAACTGGTCGCCGTCTGACCGGGACGGCCGAGGTAGCCGCGTGCCAGGCCGGCGGTCGACAGATACAGTTCGCCCACGACGCCCTGGGGCACCTCGTGCAACCGTCCGTCGAGGACGCGAACGGTGAAGCCGTCCACCGGCTTTCCGATCGTCACCGGCTTGCCGGCCGTCAGACGCGACCGCGTCGCCCACACCGTCGCCTCGGTGGGCCCGTAGCAGTTGAAGATGCGGCGGCCGCGCTCCGACCACCGCTCGACCAGCTCCGGCGGACATGCCTCACCACCGGTCGCCAGGTTCCGCACGTACGGTGCGCGCTCCGGATCGACCGTCGCCAACACCGACGGCGTGATGATCATGTCGGTGACCTCGTCGCGCTCCAGCACCGTCGCCAGCGCGTCGCCGGCGAAGTCGGCCTGGGGTGCGATCACCAGGGTGTGCCCGGCGGGGATGGCCCAGGCCATCTCGAACATCGATGCGTCGAAGCTCGGCGATGCGACATGCAGGATCCGGGTGTCGGGCTCGTCTTCCGGTGTGCCCGTGGTGATCTTGGCGAGCGAGTTGACGAAGTCGACGATGCCGGTGTGCGAGACACCGACGGCCTTCGGACGGCCGGTCGAACCCGAGGTGTAGATCAGGTAGGCCAGGTTGGTCAGCCGCACCGATCCGTTGCGCTCGGCATCCTCGATGTCGTCGCCGGATTCGGCTTCGGCTTCGAGGTCTGCGAGATCGACCCATTCGCAGGGGGATTCGCCGAGACGTGCACGGGTGCCCGCATCGGTGATGCCGAGGGTCGCACCGGAGTCGTCGAGCATGTAGGCGATGCGGTCGGCCGGGTATGCCGGGTCGACGGGCACATAGGCGGCACCGCTCTTGATGACGCCCCACGTCGCGAGGACCGAGCCGATGGACCGCTCCATGCCGACGGCGACGACGTCTTCGGGCGAGACCCCGCGGGCGAGCAGCGCCCGCGCGATCGCGTTGGTGCGCGTCTCGAACTCGTCGTAGTCCATCGCGGTGCCGTCGCAGATGAGCGCCGGGTGGTCGGGATCGAGGTCGCGCTGGGCGAGGACGTCGATGAGCGTCCCCTCCTCGACCTCGCCGCCCCGGCCGACCATCGCGCCGGGTGTGCGAACCGGAGCGGCGCACGCGCGTGCCGGCTCCTCTCGTTCGGCACCCACGATGTCGATGTCGCCGACCGCGATGTCCTGGTTCTCGACGACAGCCGTCAAGACCCGCCGGTACACCGCGGCGAACCGCTCCACGGTGGACTCGTCGAAGAGATCGGTGGCGTAGATGAAGTCCGCAGCCATCGGTGCGCCGGCGCCTCGTGCACGGATCGCCACGGTCAGGTCGAACTTGGCGTCGGCGGTAGCCTGGCCGACCGGCTTGGCTTCGATACCGGCGGCCGCGAGTCCGGCGGTTTCCTCTTCCGCGGCTTCGGTGTAGGTGAACGCGATCTGCGCCAGCGGCTGATATGACGACGAACGTTCGGGTGCCAGCGTCTCGATCAGATCGTCGAACTGGACCTGGTCGTTGGCGAAGGCGTCGAGCACCGTCGTGCGCACACTGCCGAGCAGCTCGCCGACGCTGTCGCCGGGATCTACCTGCGTACGCAACAGCAGGGTGTTGACGAACATCCCGATGAGGTCTTCGAGTGCGGCATCGTTCCGGCCCGCGATCGGGGTCCCGATCACGACGTCGGTGGTCGAGGCGAGTCGGGCCACGGTGGCCGCGAAGGCCGCCTCGGTCACCATGAACGCGGTCATGGAGTTGCTGCGGGCGAGCGTGTCGACGGCGTCGGCGAGGTCGTCGTCGAACTCGACGGTGACCGTCGCGCCCGCCGTGCTGAGCACGGCCGGCCGTGGCCGATCCATCGGCAGGTCGGTCACCGTGGGAAGTCCGGCGAGAGAGCTGCGCCAGTGTGCCAACTGCCCGCCGAGGACGCTCGACTCGTCCGCGGCGTCGCCGAGGACGGCCTGCTGCCACAGGGCGTAGTCGGCGTACTGGACGTCGAGGCCGGGTAGACCGGTCTCGCTGCCCTCCGCCCGTGCCGCGTAGGCGGCCATCAGGTCTCGGGCGAGCACCGGGATGGACTGGCCGTCCATGGCGATGTGATGCGCCGTGATCGCGATGTGCAGACCGGCCTCGTCGCGATGGAAACGTCCGCGGATCGGCAGCTGCGAGCTGACGTCGAAACCTTCTGTGGTCGAACGGATCAGAGCGTCGATCGAATCGGCCTCGTGCCAGTCGAGCCGCTCCCGGGCCGCAGCGACGGGCAGGACTTCCTGCACCGGAGCGGCACCGACGGACGGATACACGGTGCGCAGTACTTCATGACGTGCAACGACGTCGCACACCGAGTCGAACAACAACGTGTCGTCGACGCCCCCGGACAGCGTCAGCGCCATCGGGATGTTGTAAGTGCCCGAACCCGTGTCGAACTGGTTGAGGAACCACATCCGTCGCTGAGCACGCGACAGGGGCAGCCGGTCCGGCCGAGACTCGACACGACTCACCGGCGGCAGAGCAGGACGACGATCGGCCACCGCGGCAACCAGATCCCGCACCGACGGCGCATCGAACACATCCCGGATACCGACCTGCACACCCAACGCATCCGACACCCGCGCCACCAAACGCATCGCCGACAACGAGTTACCACCCAAATCGAAGAACGACTCGGTCACCGAAACCCGCTCGGCATCAAGCAAAGTCGCAAACACCGCCGCAACCCGCTCCTCGGCATCCGAAGCCGGAGCCACATACTCGACAGCCTCGAACACCGGCGCAGGCAACGCCTTACGATCCACCTTGCCCGACGACGTCAGCGGCATCACATCCAACCGCACCCACACCGACGGGCGCATATACCCCGGCAACACCGACGCCACCGACTCGGCAACCACATCCACATCCACATCAGCCGGCGCCACATACGCCACCAACTGCTGCCCACCACCAGACTCAGCCACCACCGCTGCCGCATGCACCACACCCGGCGCCGCCGCCACCGCAGCCTCGACCTCACCCAACTCCAGCCGCTGCCCACGCAACTTCACCTGGAAATCGGTACGCCCCAGATACTCCAACTCACCCGAAGCATTCCACCGCACCAGATCCCCGGTCCGATACAACCGCTCCCCCGGCCCACCGAACGGATCAGCAACAAAACGCTCAGCAGTCAGATCCGGCCGCGCCGCATACCCCCGCGCCACCTGCACACCACCGAGATACAACTCGCCCGGCACACCCACCGGAACCCGCGCCAACCGCGAATCCAACACCCGCGTCACCGTCTTGGGCACCGGCGAACCAATCGGCACCACCGCATCACCAGCCCGCACCGAATACGCCGTCACATCAACCGCAGCCTCGGTCGGCCCGTACAGATTGTGCAAACCCACACCCGGCAGCCGCGACAACAACCCGCCCGCCACCGCCGGCGCCAACGCCTCACCCGAAGCAAACACATACCGAAGCGACGTCAACCCGCCGAGCCGATCACCCAACACGTCGACAAACGCCGACAACATCGACGGCACGAAATGCACCACCGACACCGAACGATCGACGATCACCTCACGCAGATACTCCGGATCACCATGACGACCCGGCTCCGCGATCACCAACGGAACCCCGGCAACCAACGGCCAGAACAACTCCCACACCGACACGTCGAACGTCACCGGCGTCTTCTGCAACACCCGATCCGACCCCGACACCGGATACCACGCATCCATCCACGCCAGCCGATTCAGCACCGACCGATGCGACACCGTCACACCCTTCGGCCGCCCCGTCGACCCCGACGTGAACAACGTGTACAACGCATCATCGACACTCAACGGCGCACGACGATCTGCATCCGACACCGGCCCCACACCGGCATCGAACGAACCCGACGCATCCACCTCACGCACCGACAGACCATCGACCTGCGCCACCGCAGCCGGCACCGGCAACCCGCCGGCCACCAGCACCAGCGAAGCACCCGACGTCGCCAACATGTACTCCACACGATCAGCAGGCGCATCCAGATCCACCGGCACATACTGCCCACCAGCAGCAACAACCGCATGAACCGCGACCAACAACTCCACCGACCGCGGAATCACCACAGCCACAGCAACATCCGGCCCCACACCAACCGCGATCAACTCACGCGCCAACCCCCACACCCGAGCACCGAACTCACCAAACGACACAGTCCGATCCCCAAACACCAACGCATCACGACCCGGGTACGCCGCCACCGCACGCGACAACCCGTCCGCCAACGAGCCAAGTCCGCCGAACGTGGCCGAATCGATCGTCGGCGAACCAGACTCCAGGGACGCGACAGCCGACGCCTCATCGTCCGACATCAGCGCGACGTCTCCCACCGGCGATGTCGGCGCCGCCGTCAGTTCATCAAGAACCGACACCATTCGAGTCGCGAAGGCATCCACCGTCGACGGATCGAACAGATCTGCGGCCGCGACCACCGAACCCGTCCACGAGCCGGTCTGGGAGATCTCGATGTTCACAGTGAGATCACGTTGCGCGGGTACTTCCTCGGTGACCACGGGGGCGAATTCGAGTTCCCCGAGTTCGATCGAACGCGGCACCCCAGCGGAGCGGGGCGTGGCGACGAGCATCACCTGCGCGAGCGGTGCGAATGCCTCACTGCGCACGGGGGCGACTGCATCGACTACCGACTCGAACGGCACATCCGCGTGGGCGAACGCATCCACATCGACGACGTGGACGTGGTCGAGCAACTGGGTGAACGAGCCACCGGGGTCGACCGTTGTCCGCAGCACAAGGGTGTTGACGAACATGCCGACCAGCGGGTCGAGCACCTCGCGTCCGCGCCCCGCGATGGGCGTACTGATGGCTATGTCGTCGGTACCACTGAGCCGGGACAGGGTCACGGCGAGAGCCGAGTGCAGCACCATGAACGGGGTGACCCCGTGGGCATCAGCAACCTGCCGGACGCGCGAGGTGACCTGGGGCGGGACCTGGAAAGGCCGTCGGACTCCGTGACCGGATGCCACCGGCGGTCGGGGTCGATCCGTCGGCAATTCCAGCACGTCCGGCAGACCCGCGAGCCGCTCGGTCCAGTACGCCAGCTGCCGACCGACCACCGACTCGGCATCGTCTGGCGAACCCAGCACCGCACGCTGCCACAACGCGAAGTCGGCGTATTGCACCTCGAGAGGCGCGAACACCGGCGACTCTCCGCCTGACCGCGCAAGGTACGCAGCGACGAGATCCGACACCAGAGGTGCGAGGGACTCTCCGTCTGAGGCGATGTGGTGCATCACCACCGCGACCACATGCTCCCCTGGTGCGGACTTCCAGACACGTACGCGCACAGGCCATTCGCGCTCCAGCGCGAATCCACTTGCGACGACAGCCTCGATGTCGCCGGCCGAGTCCACCTCCCGCCAATCCAGCCGTTCGGCGATCTCGGAAACCTCGTGCACCGACTGAAACGGCTCCCCTTCGACATCCGGGAACGTCGTCCGCAACGATTCGTGACGCGTCAACACATCACCCACTGCGGAACGCAGAGCCAGCAGGTCCAGCTCACCACGGACCCGCAACACCGCCGGGATGTTGTACATCCCGCTCGAAGGTTCGAGCTTGTTGATGAACCACATCCGCTGCTGCGCAAACGACAACGGAATACGATCCGGACGCGGATCCACCGCGGTGATCGGCGGCAGCGCGGCACCGCGGCTACTGGTGGCGCCCAACAACTCCCGCACGCTCGGGGCGTCGAACACGTCCCGGACCGTCACCTCGACGCCCAGTTCATCCGAGACGCGTGCCGCGATACGGGCAGCCGAGAGGGAGCTTCCGCCGAGATCGAAGAAAGATTCGGTGACACTCACCTGCTCGAGCCCGAGCAGGTCGGCGAAAAGTGCGGCGACGGCCGCTTCCTCAGATGTTTCCGGAGCCACGAACTCGACGGCACCGAATTCCGGCGCCGGCAACGAACTGCGGTCCACCTTGCCAGATGTGTTCACAGGCATGGATTCCAAGCGCACCCAGGTGGTCGGCCGCATGTACTCCGGTAGGCGTGCGGTCACACTGGCCGCCACGGCGTCCACGTCGACGTCGGCCGGGGCCAGATAGCCGACCAGTTGCTGCCCGCCGGGTGCGTCCACCACTGTCGCGGCCGCGTGCAAGACACCGGGAGCCGCGGCGAGCGCCGCTTCGACCTCCCCGAGTTCGAGGCGCTGTCCGCGTAGCTTGACCTGGAAGTCGTTGCGTCCGAGGTATTCCAGCTGGCCCTCGGTGTTCCAGCGCGCCCGGTCCCCGGTCCGGTAGAGGCGGGCTCCCGGCTCCCCGAACGGATCGGCAACGAAGCGCTCCGCTGTCAGGTCGGCTCGGCCGGCATATCCGCGGGCGAGCTGTTTTCCACCCAGATACAACTCGCCCGGCACGCCTGCCGGAGCGATGTCCAGCGAGTCGTCGAGAACGTAGGCTTCGACCCACCTCGTGGGGGTTCCGATCGGCACCGTCCGGCTGTCCGGCGTCACTCGGTGGACGGTGGCGACGATGGATGCCTCGGCCGGACCGTACTGATTCTGGACCCGCGTCTGCGGTAGGTACGCAATCAGGTCTCGCGCGACCGGTGGCGTGAGGGCTTCGCCTCCGGTCATGACCAGCCGCAGAGAGCACAACTCCCCGACTCGAGCCCCGAGGACCTCTGTGAACGCGGCGAGCATGGCCGGCACGAAGTGCACGATCGTGACGCCGTGACGACGGATCAGATCCGCCAGGTGGGCGGGATCGCCGTGCCTGCCGTGTTCAGCGATCACCATGGTCGCCCCGACCGTCACCGGCAGGAACACCTCGCGAACCGCTACGTCGAAATTGATCGGCGCCTTGTACAGAAAGACGTCCTCGTCACACAGGTCGTACTGTTCGGCATCCGCCTCGAGTCGATTGGCGACGCCCTCGTGCGTGATGACCACTGCTTTGGGGCGGCCTGTCGAGCCGGACGTGAACAAGGTGAAAGCAGCGTTGTCTGGCCTCACCGGCACGGCACGATCGGCGTCGGTGATCGGTGATTCGTCGCCGGCGGGACCCGTCCCGTCGAAGACGTGGACATCGGCGAGGTCGCCGAACCGTTCCATCGCCTCGGCTTGGCCGCTGCCCGTCACGACGACCAACCGGACCCCTGCCGTGGCCACCATGTACCGGGAACGGTCAACAGGGAGTTGCGCATCCAGCGGAACGAAGTGGCCACCGGCAGTGATCACTGCATGGATCGCGATGACCTGCTCGATCGAGCGCTCCATCTGGATCCCGACGGCGACCTCCGAACGGACACCGAGCGCGATGAGCTCACGTGCCAACGTCGCCACTCGCGATTCGAACTCGCGGCGACTGACCTCGCGATTGCCGTGGACGATTGCCGGACGGCTTGACCTGTTGCCCGGATCAGTCACCTTCGACACCTTTCGCGATTCCTCACTGTCAGTACGCTTACTCATCAGTTGACCACCGGGCTCATGCAGGGCTCGTCAGATGCACGAGCGTCGGAGACCCGATCACGCTCCGACGGCCTCGGGACCACTCCAGTATCTGATTCCGTTCACTGTCGGTGAGCAGTCGAGTACCCCCGATCGTCATCTCGGGATTCGTCGTGACCTCTGCGAGAACTCTGACGAACCTCTCGCCGAACCGGCTCACCGACTGTTCGTCGAAGAGATCGGTCGCGTAGGTCACGCGGACCTCGCCGTCGCCTGCCCGATTGGTGCCCACCGATATGGACAGATCGTTCTGCGCCGGGACGACCGGCGGCTCGAGCGGCGTGAACGCCAGATCGTTCGCGACCGCGTCGACGACGCCGGCTCCTAGGTCGACCGACCGGTCGATCACCGAGAGCACGACCTGCGCCAGGGGCGCGAACGCCTGCGAGCGCACGGGCTGAAGTCGCTCGACGACGGATTCGAAAGGTACATCCGCGTGTTCGAACGCCTCCAGGTCGACCGAACGAACCTGGTCGAGCAGATCGGCGAAACGCCCCCGCGACGTGACCTTCGTCCGCAGCACGAGTGTGTTGACGAACATGCCGATCACCGGTTCGAGAGCCTGCTGTCCCCGCCCTGCTATCGGGGTGGCGACCGCGATGTCGTCGGTCGCCGACAACCGCGCCAGCACCACCGCCAGGGCCGCATGCACAACCATGAAGGGGGTCACGCCGCGCCGGCGAGCGAGTTCCTCGATGCCCAAACTCACCTCGGCGGGCAGCGGCACCGAGACCACCGCGCCCCGGTGGGAGGCCACCGTCGGGCGGGGACGATCGGCGGGCAGCTCCAGGACATCCGGCACCCCGGCCAGCTGCCGCGCCCAGTAGGCCAACTGGCGACCGACCACCGAGTCCGGATCTTCCGGCGATCCCAGGACGTCGCGCTGCCACAGCGCGAAGTCGGCGTACTGCACATCCAGTGGCGCGAAGGCCGGGGTCCGGCCGTTCGAGCGGGCCGAATATGCAGTGACCAGGTCGGAGACGAGTGGTGCGAACGACTCCCGGTCGGAGGCGATGTGATGCATGATCACCGCGACCACGTGCTCGTCCGTGGCGGTCTTCCAGACACGCGCCCGCACCGGCCATTCGAGGCCGAGTCGGAAACCGGCTGCGACGGCGTCCTCGATGTCGGAGGCAGAGTGCGCCTCTCGCCAGTCCAACCGCTCGGCGATCTCCGAGACGTCGTGCACCAGCTGGAAGGGCTCACCGTCGACGTCCGGGAAGGTCGTGCGGAGTGACTCGTGCCTCGCCACCACATCGCCGATCGCCGTCCGCAATGCCGCCACGTCGAGTCCACCGTCGACCCGTAGGACCAGCGGGACGTTGTACATCCCGCTCGACGGGTTGAACTTGTTGATGAACCACATCCGCTGCTGCGCGAAGGACAGCGGGACGTTCCCCGGACGCGACTCCGGCCGGGCCACCGGGGGCAGCGGGGCACGTCGCCCCCGGACTGCTTCGGCGAGCTCGCGCACCGTCGGGGCATCGAACACATCGCGGACCGTCACCTCGACACCCAGGGCATCCGACACCCGGGACGTCAGACGCATCGCCGACAGCGAGTTGCCCCCCAGGTCGAAGAACGACTGGGTGACACTCACCTGCTCCACGCCCAGCAGCCCGGCGAACACGCCGGCGATCGCATCTTCGGCTTCCGAAGCGGGCGCGACGTATTCGGCCGCTTCCAGCTCGGGCTCGGGCAGCGAACGGCGGTCGACCTTGCCGGCGGAGTTCAGCGGCATCTCGTCGAGGAGCACCCACGCGGTGGGGCGCATGTATTCGGCGAGCGCGTCCGAGAGCGATGTGCGCACGGCATCGAGATCGACGGTCGCGGGAGCGACGTAGCCGACGAGCTGGTCGCCGCCCGGCCCGGCGACCACGCGGGCCGCGGCGTGGACGACACCGGGCGCGTCGGCGATCGCGGATTCGACCTCACCGAGTTCGAGTCGCTGTCCGCGCAGCTTCACCTGGAAGTCGGTGCGGCCCAGATAATCCAGATCGCCGGTGCGGCGTCGGCGGACCAGGTCACCGGTCCGGTACAGCCGCGCTCCTGGGGCCCCGAACGGATCCGCGACGAAGCGCTCCGCGGTCAGGTCCGGCCGGGCCGCGTAACCGCGCGCGGACTGGACACCACCCAGGTAGAGTTCGCCGGCCACCCCGTCTGGGACCGGGTGCAGGCGATCATCGAGCACGTAGGCGGTGGTGTTCGGCATGGGCCGCCCGATCGGGACGACGTCGACGGGCTCGTCCAATGCCGACGACATCGTGTAGACGGCGGCCTCGGTGGGACCGAACAGGTTGACCACCCGGGCGTGGGGCACGCGCTCGGTGAATCGTCGGAGCACCGCCGGAGGAAGCGCCTCGCCGCCACTGAACAACACCTGTAGTCCGGTCAGCAGATCCGGTCGGTCGACGACGTCGAGGAATACCGAGAGCAGCGACGGCACGAACTGGGCGACGGTCACGCCCGTTTCGGCCATGAGGTCGGCGAGGTAGTTCGGGTCGCGGTGGCCCTCGGCATCCGCGACCACCATCGTCTGCCCAGCTGTCAACGGCCAGAACAGTTCCAGGACCGACGCGTCGAATGTGTGCGGGGTCTTGAACACCAGACGCTGGGGCCCGGCAGGAATGAGCGAATCGAACCAGGCGACGAAGTTGGCGACCGCCCGATGCGAGATGGTGACGCCCTTCGGCCTGCCGGTCGAACCGGAGGTGAACAGCGTGTAGGCGGCGTCGTCGAGACGCAGTGTGGCGAGTCGTTCGGAAGCCGACAGCGGGGCCGCGTCGGCGGAAAGCGGTGCATCGGCGTCGAGTTCGATGATCGGCGACCGTCCGTCGAGCACATCGAGAACCTCGACGGGCCGGTGTCCCTTCTCCACGAGGACCGGTCCGATACCGGCGGTCTCGACCATGTATCGCGCGCGGTCGGCCGGGGTGTCGGGATCGATGGGGACGTACTGGCCACCCGCTGCCATGATGGCGTGCACCGCGATGACGGTGCAGGCAGACCGGCGCATCACGACGCCGACGGCTGTGTTCGGACCGACGCCCTCGGCGATCAACGTCCGTGCGACCGTGGCGACGCGGAGCCCGAACTCGCCGTAGGTCAGCGTGCGCTCGCCCGTGACGAGCGCGAGGGACTGCGCGGAGTCGGCCACGCGGGCACCGACGAGCTCGGCGATCGTCTCATCCGCGGCGGACGCCGCCGGCCCGATGGCCCCGGCGAGCAGTGCCTGATCCTGTTCGGCTGCGAGGAGCCGGATGTCGCCGACGGCGGTCTGCTCGGATGCGAGCACACCGTCGAGCAGGCGGAGGAACCACCGGGACATCTCCTCGACGGTTCCTCGGTCGAAGAGATCGGTGGCATAGGTCAGGATTCCCGACCAGTCCTCGTCGGCAGAGCCGGTGGAGACGGTCAGATTGAGGTCGACCTGGGCGGGGGCCTCGGTGATGTCCACCGGGGCGACCGTCAAACCGTTGACCGTGGCGGCACCGCTGACGTCGGCGCCGATCGGATCGACCGACAGGATGACCTGAACCAGAGGCGAGAAGGCCTCGGAGCGAACGGGATTGACCGCATCGACCACCGACTCGAACGGCACCTCGGCGTGCGCGAAGGCATCGAGATCGTCGGCTCTGACGCGGTCGAGAACAGCGTCGAACCCGCTGGCGGAATCGATCTCGGTGCGCAGCACGAGGGTGTTGACGAACATGCCGACCATGGCGTCCAGCTCGCTCTGCCCGCGGCCACCGATCGGCGTACCGACCGCGATGTCGTGGGTACCCGTCAGACGGGCGAGCAGGACCGCGAACGCCGCGTGCAACACCATGAACCGCGTCGCGCCGTGCCGGGTGGCGATGGCATCGACGCGGCGGCCGATGTCGGCGGGGATGTCGAAGGTGAACACGTCGCCCAGGTGGCTGGCGACGAGCGGCCGGGGCCTGTCGGCGGGCAGTTCGAGGACATCCGGGAGTCCTGCGAGTCGGTCTCGCCAGTAGGCGAGTTGTCCGCCGAGGACCGAATCCGGATCCTGGGGCGCGCCGAGTACCTCGCGCTGCCACAGGGCGTAGTCGGCGAACTGGATGTCGAGGGGCGCGAAATCCGGTGCCGCGCCGCGGCTTCGCGCTTCATAAGCGGCGAAGAGGTCGGTCGCGAGCGGACCGAACGACTGACCGTCGAATGCGATGTGATGGGCGACGAGGGCGAAGGTCGCCTGCCCGTCACCGGTGAGCAGAACGCGGGCACGCAGGGGCCACTCGTGCGCGACATCGAACCCGCGACGCATGTCGGTCGCGAGTTCGTCGGCGCTCGCCACGACCCGCCAGTCCAGGCGTTCGGCAGCATCTGCGGGCGCGGCGATCTGCTGGTACGGCTCCCCGTCGACGGCCGGGAAGGTCGTCCGGAGGATTTCGTGTCGGGCGACGACGTCAGCGGTCGCCGTCCGCAAGAGGTCGACGTCGACCTCGCCGGACAGCGTGAACACGGCCGGGATGTTGTATGTCGCCAGCTCCGGTTCCATCTGGTTGATGAACCACATGCGCTGCTGGGCGAACGACAACGGAATCCGTTCGGGCCGAGACTCGACACGGCTCACCGGCGGCAGAGCAGGACGACGATCGGCCACCGCGGCAACCAGATCCCGCACCGACGGCGCATCGAACACATCCCGGATACCGACCTGCACACCCAACGCATCCGACACCCGCGCCACCAAACGCATCGCCGACAACGAGTTACCACCCAAATCGAAGAACGACTCGGTCACCGAAACCCGCTCGGCATCAAGCAAAGTCGCAAACACCGCCGCAACCCGCTCCTCGGCATCCGAAGCCGGAGCCACATACTCGACAGCCTCGAACACCGGCGCAGGCAACGCCTTACGATCCACCTTGCCCGACGACGTCAGCGGCATCACATCCAACCGCACCCACACCGACGGGCGCATATACCCCGGCAACACCGACGCCACCGACTCGGCAACCACATCCACATCCACATCAGCCGGCGCCACATACGCCACCAACTGCTGCCCACCACCAGACTCAGCCACCACCGCTGCCGCATGCACCACACCCGGCGCCGCCGCCACCGCAGCCTCGACCTCACCCAACTCCAGCCGCTGCCCACGCAACTTCACCTGGAAATCGGTACGCCCCAGATACTCCAACTCACCCGAAGCATTCCACCGCACCAGATCCCCGGTCCGATACAACCGCTCCCCCGGCCCACCGAACGGATCAGCAACAAAACGCTCAGCAGTCAGATCCGGCCGCGCCGCATACCCCCGCGCCACCTGCACACCACCGAGATACAACTCGCCCGGCACACCCACCGGAACCCGCGCCAACCGCGAATCCAACACCCGCGTCACCGTCTTGGGCACCGGCGAACCAATCGGCACCACCGCATCACCAGCCCGCACCGAATACGCCGTCACATCAACCGCAGCCTCGGTCGGCCCGTACAGATTGTGCAAACCCACACCCGGCAGCCGCGACAACAACCCGCCCGCCACCGCCGGCGCCAACGCCTCACCCGAAGCAAACACATACCGAAGCGACGTCAACCCGCCGAGCCGATCACCCAACACGTCGACAAACGCCGACAACATCGACGGCACGAAATGCACCACCGACACCGAACGATCGACGATCACCTCACGCAGATACTCCGGATCACCATGACGACCCGGCTCCGCGATCACCAACGGAACCCCGGCAACCAACGGCCAGAACAACTCCCACACCGACACGTCGAACGTCACCGGCGTCTTCTGCAACACCCGATCCGACCCCGACACCGGATACCACGCATCCATCCACGCCAGCCGATTCAGCACCGACCGATGCGACACCGTCACACCCTTCGGCCGCCCCGTCGACCCCGACGTGAACAACGTGTACAACGCATCATCGACACTCAACGGCGCACGACGATCTGCATCCGACACCGGCCCCACACCGGCATCGAACGAACCCGACGCATCCACCTCACGCACCGACAGACCATCGACCTGCGCCACCGCAGCCGGCACCGGCAACCCGCCGGCCACCAGCACCAGCGAAGCACCCGACGTCGCCAACATGTACTCCACACGATCAGCAGGCGCATCCAGATCCACCGGCACATACTGCCCACCAGCAGCAACAACCGCATGAACCGCGACCAACAACTCCACCGACCGCGGAATCACCACAGCCACAGCAACATCCGGCCCCACACCAACCGCGATCAACTCACGCGCCAACCCCCACACCCGAGCACCGAACTCACCAAACGACACCGTCCGATCCCCAAACACCAACGCATCACGCTCAGGATGCTCCGACACGGCACGCGACAACCCGTCCGCCAACGAGCCAAGTCCGCCGAACGTGGCCGAATCGATCGTCGGCGAACCAGACTCCAGGGACGCAACGGTCGATGTCTCGTCCTCGGAGATGAGTGGCGCGTCTCCGACCGACATCCGTGGCGTCGAGGTCAGGGCATCGAGCAGCCGTACGAATCGGCGCCCGATGAGCGCGGCCGTCGACGGATCGAACAGATCTGTGGCGAAGGTGACCGTGCCGGACCACCCACCGGAGTCGAGGGAATGCAGACCGACCGTCAGGTCGTACTGCGCCGGGATGACCGGCGGATCGATCTCGGTGAACTGCAGTCCGCCGATCGTCGCGTCCAGCTTGTGGGCCGACTGCGCGGGATCGAACGACAGCATCACCTGCGCGAGCGGTGCGAATGCCTCACTGCGCACCGGCGCAAGGGTTTCGACGAGTGTCTCGAACGGGACGTCGCCGTTGGCGAAGGCGTCCAGATCGGCGGCCCGCACCTCCTCGAGGAAGTCGAGGAATGACTTGCCGGCATCGACACCCGTGCGAAGGACGAGAGTGTTGACGAACATGCCGACCAGCGGCTCCACCACGGCATGCGTGCGACCGGCGATCGGCGTGGCGATGGCCACGTCGTCGGTGGCCGCCACCCGTGACAGCAGCACGGCCAGTGCGGCGTGGGCGACCATGAACGGTGTGGCGCCGCTGATCCGGGCGATGTCCTCGACGCGTGCGACCACTTCGGCGGGTACGTCGAAGGCCACCTGGTCACCGCGGTTGGTCGCGACGCGAGGCCGCTCCCGGTCGGTGGGTAGGTCGATGACGTCGGGGAGATCGGCCAACCGCTCCGTCCAGAAGCGCAGCTGACCCGCGACCAACGAAGTCGGGTCGGTCGCGTCGCCGAGAACGCGATGTTGCCAGAGCGCATAATCGGCGAACTGCACCTCGAGCGGTGCGTAGTCGGGCGCGCGGTGCTCGACCCGCGAGGTGTAGGCGGTGAGGAGGTCGGCGACCAGCGGCCGCATCGACTCGCCGTCGGCCGCGATGTGGTGCACCACCACGCCGAGGATGGTCTCGTCGGTGTCGGTGCGCAGCACAGCGACTCGGATCGGCATCTGCTCGGTGACGTCGAAACCGGCCGAGACCGCGGACTCGAAGACCTCCGGCGAGTCGGTGACCGTCCAGTCGAGAACCGATTCGGCCTGTGCGAGCGGCAGAATGACCTGGTTCGGCCGACCGTCGGCGGCCGGGAACACCGTTCGCAGAACGTCCTGGCGGGCGATCACGTCGACGACGGCGGTACGCAATGCTTGGACGTCGAGATGTCCGGTGATCCGGAGCAGGACCGGGATGTTGTATGTCGGCAGCGTCGGGTCGAACTGGTTGATGAACCACATCCGCTGTTGGGAGAACGAGAGCGGGATGACAGCCGGGCGGGGATTGGCGGGAGTGATCGGCTCGAGACCGGGCGCCGCATCCTTCACCCGGGCTGCCAGGCCGCGGACGGTGGGTGCATCGAACAGATCGCGCATGTTGAGGTCGACGTTGAGGACCTCACACGCCCGACCCACGATCTGGGCTGCGATCAGCGAGTTGCCACCGACGTCGAACACGGACTCGGTGACGCTGATGTCCTCGAGACCGAGCACCGCCGTGAACACGTCGACGAGCGCGCGTTCGGTGTCGTCCGCCGGCGGCACGTACTCGACGCCGGACTCGAAAACAGGCCTGGGCAGTGCTTTTCGGTCCAGCTTCCCGTTCGCGGTGAGCGGCAGGCGTTCCACGCCGACCATTGCGTCGGGAACCATGTACCCGGGCACGTGTGCGGCCATCGCCGACCGGACCGCGGCGGCGTCCACGTCCTCGCCGGGAGCCACCACGAGGTAACCGACCAGCTGGTCACCACGATCCGGGTCCTCGATCACCCGAGCGGCTGCTGCGGCCGCCTCCGGCATCGCGGCCAGCAACGCCGCCTCGATCTCACCGAATTCGATCCGGAAACCGCGCAGTTGGACCTGCGCATCGTTACGGCCCAGATACTCGATGTCGTCACCGACCCGCCGGGCGCGGTCGCCGGTCCGGTACATCCGGGAGCCGTCATCGGCGAACGGGTTCGCGACGAATCGCGAGGACGACAGACCCGGTCGTTTCAGGTAGCCGGAGGCCAACTGGCCTCCGGTCACATAGATCTCGCCCGGCACGCCCTGCGGTACCGGGTTCAATCGCTCGTCGAGAATGTGGATACCCAGCGAGGTCAGCGGTCGGCCGATCAGGGACGCGTCGGTGCCGGCAACCGAATCCCGGTCGAGCGCACGGAAACTCACATGCACGGTGGTCTCGGTGATGCCGTACATGTTCACCAGCTGCGCGGTATCGGACGGGTTCTCGTCGTACCAACGGCGGACCTGGTCGAAACTCAGCGCCTCGCCGCCGAACACCACATACCGCAACGCCAGTTCGCGCCGATCGCCCCGACGGGCGTCGATCAACTGGTAGAACGCCGACGGGGTCTGACTCAGCACCGTCACCTGTTCGGTCACCAGGACGTCCAGGAATGCTCGTGGATCCCGTGCCAGGTCGCGATCGATCACCACCAGCCGAGCCCCGGAGAGCAGCGGGCCCCACATCTCCCACACCGAGAAGTCGAACGCATACGAATGGAACATCGTCCACACGTCCGACGCGGAGAACTCGAAATCGTCTGCCGCGGCGTCGATCAGGGTGACCACGTCACGATGGGTGATCTCGACGCCCTTCGGCCGCCCGGTCGACCCCGAGGTGTAGATGACGTACGCCCGCGAGTCCGCGGGCACCCGCACCAGGTCCGTGGAGGCGACAGGTTCGGCCGCGAGAGCCTCCACGTCGACGACCATCGCCCCGTCCGGGAGGCGATCCCACAGGGCGTGATCGGCCGACGACGCATCGCCGATGACCACCGCCACCTCGGCGTCGGCGACGATGAACGACAGGCGTTCGACCGGGTTACCCAGATCCAGCGGCAGGTACCCGGCCCCGGCCTTCATCACACCGAGGATCGCGGACATGAGGTCGACCGTCCGGGCGGTGGCGATGCCGACCAGGTCACCGGCGGCGACCCCGCGGGCGGCGAGCCCGGCGGCCACCGCGTCCGAGCGAGCATCGAGCTCGCCATAGGACAGCGACCGGCCCGACGCCGACACCGCGACGCGATCCGCGAACCGATGCGCGGCAGAGCGGAACAGACCCGGCAGCGACTCCCAATCGGAGGTTCCGGCCAGTGCCCACGCCGCGGTCCGGATCTGCTCGACGACGCGACTCGTCGTCGTGGCGATCTCATTCGGCGCGAGTCCTGCCAGCGACAACTGACCGGTGACGGCGGCTCCCACCGCCGCCTCCGTGTCGATCCCCTGCGCCGCGAGAACTCCCGCGGTCATCGAGACCGTCGCGTTCAGTGCGGCGAACGGGACCGGGCCGGACTTGCCCTCGAACGCGGTCTGCGCAGGAGCAACCGACGCGGCATGTGCGATCAGTTGCAGGGTGGACGGCCGAGCGCCCCAACCACGCGAGATGTCAGCGGCGTCAGAGTCGACGGTCACGTCCTGTTGTTTCCTTCTGAAGCGGTGGACAGATCGATGATCGCGGAGGCGTTGGAGCGCAGGCCGCTCAGAACCTCGTCGAGCGCGGCCGGACCACCTGCGGCCAGACTGGGCACCACACTCATCAGTGCCATCGTGAGCGTGGCGTCGGAGTCCGATCCCGGAAGGGCGGCCGCCATTGCTCTCACCATGTCCGCCAGTTGACCGAAGTCGGCGCTCACGCCGTCGTGTTCCACGGCGATCGCCCCGGGATCGGTATCGCCGGCGATGGTGACGAGATCGGTGAGCCGAATGTCTGCCGCAACCGGATCGACAGCTTCGGCCTGCTCATCAGCGGTGAGGATCACGATGTCCCCGACGATACACTCGGCGTCGGCGGCGACGGCCTCGAGGATTCCGAGATATCGCTGCGCCACGGTCTCGATCGTGGACCGGTCGAAGAGATCGGTGGCGTAGACGAGCTGCGCCTTCATCGCGCCGGCTCCCGGATTGTGTCCCGCCGCTGCCGGGTCGTTCGGGTACAGGTTCAACTGCAGATCGACCTTGGCCGGGATGATCCCCTCGGCCACCGGTGACACGACCACGTCGCCGAGTTCGAGCGACGGGAAGTCGATGTTCTGGAAGGCGAACATCACCTGGAACAACGGGTTGTGGGACGTCGTCGGCGCACTCAGTATCTTCGCGACGATCGTCTCGAAAGCGACGTCTGTGTTGGCCATGTCGGCGAGGTCATCACGACGCACCCGGGACAGCAGATCGCTGAACTTCTCCCCGTGG
This sequence comes from Gordonia sp. C13, assembly GCF_023218005.1. Lineage (NCBI taxonomy): Bacteria > Bacillati > Actinomycetota > Actinomycetes > Mycobacteriales > Gordoniaceae > Gordonia > Gordonia sp. C13. Next base: position 214,446 of record NZ_JALPSY010000002.1, on the reverse strand, counting down.
TCGATCCGGGTCCGCAACGCGAGACTGTTGACGAACATGCCCACCACCTCGTCGAGCGCCTGTTCGCCACGTCCGGCGTACGGCGTGCCGATCACGAGGTCGTTGCGTCCGCTCAGACGCGACAGCAGCACCGCGTAGGCGGCATGGGTGACCATGAACATCGTGGTGTTGTTCGCGCGTGCGACGGACTCCAGGGACCGCGCCAGATCCTCGGGGATCTCGAACTCGACCTGATCGCCGACGTACGACGGCGTCCTCGGCCGGGGCCGATCCGTCGGCAGATCGATGGTCTCGGGGGCCCCGGACAGGCGGTCGATCCAATAGTCGAGCTGGCGTTGCGCCTCGGTGACGCCCTCGTCGTCGGTCGTCGCCAGCCGTTCGGCCTGCCACAGGGTGAAGTCTGCGTACTGGACCGGCAGCGGCGCCCACGTCGGCGGGAGCCCTTCGTGGCGGGCTGCGTAGGCCATCATCAGATCGCGGGCCAGCGGCGCCATCGAGGCGCCGTCGGCGCTGATGTGATGCACGACGAAGACGACCACGTGCTCGTCCTCGTCGACACGCAGCAGGGCGAGGCGGACCGGCGGGGCGGTCGTGATGTCGAACCCGCGGCCGGTCACGGCCGCGATGGCGTCGGCCACGCTCCCCGAGACCTGTACCGGGGTCACGTCGAGGCCGGCGACCTCGTCGGGTGGGCTGATGATCTGCATCGGTTCGCCGTTGATCATCGGGTAGCTGGTCCGAAGCGATTCGTGCCTGCGGAGCAGGTCGTCCACCGCGGCGCGCAGTGCGTCGACGTCCAGCCGGCCGCGCAGCTCGAGAGCGAGGGCGACGTTGTAGGCCGGGGACTCAGGATCGGCACGGCTGAGCAGCCACATGCCGCGCTGAACGGCTGACACCGGGACCATCTCGGCGCGCTGACGCGCGATCAGCGGGACCGCCGAGTGACCGGAGAGGCTGTTGGTGATGTATTCGGCGAGCCGGGCCACATCTGCGGACTCGAAGATCGCCTTCACCGGGACCTGCCGGTCCAGCGCCGCCGACAGACGTGCGGACACCTTGGTAGCCGACAGCGAGTTGCCACCCATCTCGAAGAAGCCGTCGTGCACGCTGACCCGCTCGACCCCGAGTACCTGGGCGAAGACTTCGGCGACGATGGCCTCGAGCTGCGTCCGCGGCGGGACAAAGTCCTTGCTCGCGCTGAAGTCGACCGGCGGCAGCTTGGTGCGGTCGATCTTGCCGACGTTGGTCAGTTCGAAGGAGTCGACCACGACGATCGTGTGCGGGACCATGTAGCGCGGCAGGAGCTGCGTGACGTGCTCGGTCAACGCCTCGGGCATCGGCGAGCGGTCGTCGGTCGCGGTCACATATGCGACCAGGACGTCTTCGCCGGCCGGTCCGGGCACACCGAGGCTGACCGCATTGGCGACGTCCGGGTGGGACATCAATGCGTTGTCGACCTCACCGAGCTCGATGCGGAGTCCGCGCACCTTCAGCTGGAAATCGTCGCGGCCGTGATAGAGCAACCGCCCGTCGGCACGACGGACGACCCGGTCACCCGTCCGGTACATCCGCGTCCCGTTCGAGTACGGGTTCGCGATGAACCGCTCGGCGGTCAGACCGGGGCGGCCCAGGTAACCGATGGCCAGCTGATCGCCCACGAGGTAGAGCTCGCCGACGACCCCGGCCGGGGTCGGCCGCAGTCCGCGATCCAGGACGAGGGCCCCGACTCCGGGTACCGCCGTTCCGATCGTCATGTCGTCGGCGGGCGAGAACGGTCCGTCCGCGGTGGCCCAGATGGTCGTCTCGGTGGGGCCGTAGAGGTTGAAGAACCGGCGACCCGCGGACACCCAGCGGCGCATCAGTTCTGGCGGGCATGCCTCGCCCGCACTCAGCACCGTGGTCAGCGACGGCACCGCTGCCGGTTCCAGGGTCGCCAGTGCCGACGGCGTCATGACCGCGTGTGTCACACCGGATTCCGCGATCAGCTGCTCGAGCTGGTCGCCGGCGTAGGTGTCCGGGTCGGCGACGACCAGCTGAGCGGACGACCCGAGCGCCATCGTCAGCTCGAAGACCGAGGCATCGAAGCTCGGGGACGCGACATGCAGCACCCGCGAGGTCTCGTCGAGCCTCAGGATCTCGCGCTGATTCGCCATCATGTTCGCCAGACCACGATGGCTCACGGCGGCCGCCTTGGGCGTGCCCGTCGAACCCGAGGTGTAGATGAGGTACGCCATCTCGTCGACGCGTGTGGGCCGGACCAGTTCATCGACTCCGATCGGAGCGATGGGGTGCCCGGCGAGACGCAACTCGGTCTCGCTGTCGTCGACGATGATCCACTCCGCACCGCTGTCGATCGCGTCGACCCCGGCTTCGGCGGTGGCCAGTCCGACGCGCGCGCCGCTGTCGCTCACCATCGCCGATCGACGCTCGGCCGGGTGCATGGGATCGATCGTGACGAAGGCTGCGCCGGAACGGATCACAGCGATGGTGCACAGTACCGAGCGCGCCGAACGGCGAGCGCTGATGGCGACGACGTCGCCGGGTCCGATCCCGCGTGAGATCAATTCTCGTGCAAGTTGATTGGTCCGAGCATCGAAGACATCCGGGGTGATCTTCTCGCCGGCGACGAGTACCGGCGTCGCCGAACCGGGCGAGCACGTCGCCAGCAGATCGGCGAACACGACCGGTGTCCGACCGACGGGCTCGGTGGTCAGCTCCCGCACCTCGGCAGCGGGCACGATGTCGAACCGGCCGATCGCCTCGGTGGGGGTGGACGTCATCTGATCGAGCAGCATGACCAGCGCCTCGGCCATGGACTCCACCGTCGAGCGGTTGAAAAGATCCGTGGCGTAAGAGAATTCGAGGGCCACGCGTTCGGAACCGGCGCCGGCGAACTCGGTGGCGGTCACCGACAGATCGTACTTCGCGGACGGGATCCGGATGTCGAGTACGTCGAACTCCCCCGTCTGAGCCAGAACGGCCGACGAGTCGCGCTGGAAGGTGAAACCGACCTGGAACAACGGGCTGTGGGCACGCGACCTGCTGGGCGACACCTCGTCGACCACCATCTCGAACGGCACCTGGGAGTACTCCAGCGCGCCGGTACGTACACGGTGTGCACGGTCCAACAGTTCGGCGACCGAATCACCCGGGCGGATGTTCAACCGCAGGACGACGGTGTTGACGAACATGCCCACGAGGTCGGCGAGTTCGGGTTCGTCGCGCCCGGCGACCGCGGTACCGATGGACACGTCATCGGTGTCACCGAGCCGGCCGAGGACGGCCGCCAAGGCCACATGCAGAACGGTGAACGTGGTGACGCCGAAACGTCCGGCCAGTGAGCGGATCTTCGCGAACTGCTCGGGTGAGATCTCGGCGTCGACGTAACCGCCTCTTCCCGTGGGGATCTGAGGACGGGGCCGGTCGGTGGGAAGGGCCAGCAGTTCGGGCTGGCCGGCGAGCTGGTCGCTCCAGTAGGCGAGCTCACGTGCCATCCGGGCATTCTCGTCGTCGGCCGAACCGAGAGTGTCGCGTTGCCACACCGCGAAGTCGGCGTACTGGACGGGCAGCGGTTCCCAGGCCGGCGCAAGTCCGTTGACCCGGGCCCCGTAGGCGGCGAGGAGGTCGACGATGAGGGGGCGCAGCGACGCGCCGTCGCCGACGATGTGATGGAGGACCACCAGGAGCACGTGCCCGTCAGCGGGAGTCTCGAACAGGGAGGCACGGAAGGGCACCTGCGAGACGAGGTCGAAACCGGCCGCGGCCTGTGTGGCGACCGCGTCGAGGAGATCGGCCTCGGTCGTGGTGTGGACACCGAGCCGTACCTGGTCCTCGACGTCGGCGACGTCGACGATCTCCTGGATCGGCTCGCCGTCGATCGACGGGAAGCGGGTACGCAGCGGCTCGTGCCGGATGACCACGTCTCGGACCGCCGCGCGCAGGGCGTCGACATCGACGTCGCCACGCATACGCACCGCCCCGGGCATGTTGTAGGTCCCCGACGACGGGTCCATCCGGTTGATGAACCAGAGGCGGGATTGCGAGTACGAGACCGGGATGGTCTCCGGCCGCGTTCCCCGACGCAGCGGCGGCCGCGCCTCGACCACCGCGGCATCGGCGATGGCGGCGGCCAGCTCGCCGACGTCGTTGCTGTTGAAGATGTCGCCCAGCGCGACCGCCCGCGAGTACTGCTTACGCAGCCTCGACGCCAGCCGGGCCGCTGCCAGGGAGTCGGCTCCGAGAGCGAAGATGTTGTCCCGCATGCCGATCCGCTCGACACCGAGGACGTCACCGACGATCTCGGCCACCTTCTCCTCGATCTCCGACCGGGGAGCGACGTAGACGCGCTCGGCAGTGGTGGTGGAAGCGGGCGCGGGGAGCGCGCGTCGGTCCAGCTTGCCAGAGGCATTCACCGGGAAGGTCTCGAGAACGACCACCGCGGACGGAACCATGTGTCCGGGAAGGCCATTGCGCGCGGCACGCATCTGCCGGTCGACGATGACCTCGGCCGGGATCGTGGTGTCACGGGGTTTGACATAGGCGACGACTGCGGCGCCTCCCGTGTCGGTGCGGACGATCGCCACGGCAGCGGAGACCGATCCCTCGGCCAGCAGCACGGACTCGATCTCGCCGAGCTCGACGCGCTGTCCACGGATCTTGACCTGGAAATCGGTGCGTCCCAGGTACTCAAGCATCCCGGTCGCGTTCCACCGCACCAGATCTCCGGTCCGGTACATCCGGGTGCCGGCGTCGAACGGATTGGCCACGAACCGCTCGGCCGTCAGCCCGCCACGGCCGAGATATCCGTCCGCGAGCTGTGCACCGGCGAGGTACAACTCGCCGACCACTCCGACGGGCACCCGACGGAGCCGGGAGTCGAGCACATAGGTGTCGGTGTTGGCCACCGGTCGCCCGATGGGCATGTGGACTTCCCCACCGCCGACTCGATACTCGGTGACGTCGACCGCGGCTTCGGTGGGACCGTAGAGGTTCACCAACTCGGAATCCGAGTGTTCGACCACCTGGGTCGCGAGATTCGTCGGCAGCGCCTCACCGGACGTGAAGACCCGCCTCACCGTGGACGGGACCGCCGACTCGCCGGTCGCCGCCGCCTCGACGAACACATCCAGCATCGACGGCACGAAGTGGAGCGTGGTCACCCCGCGCTCGACGATGGTGTCGCGGAGGTAAGCCGGATCCCGGTGCCCGCCCGCCCGCGCGATCACCATTCGCGCGCCGATCTGCAAGGGCCAGAACAACTCCCAGACCGAGACGTCGAACGTGATCGGCGTCTTGTAGAGAACGGCGTCGGAATCGTCGATGTGGTAGTGGTCCTGCATCCACGCCAGCCGGTTGACGACGGCACCGTGCGAGACCTGCACGCCCTTCGGGACTCCGGTCGAGCCGGACGTGAAGATCACGTACGCGGCCGACTCCGGACGGATGTTCCCCTCGTCCACCGGGAGCCGGCGAAGCGATACGTCTGTCGCCGAGGAACCGGCGTTCGCGAGGAACTCGCGGTCGATCACCACGGTGGGTTTCGCGGTGTCGAGGATCAGGCTCCGACGGTCTTCGGGTTGCTCCACGTCGACCGGTACGTATGCGGCGCCTGCCATCAGCGTCGCGTACACGGCGATGACCTGCTCCACGCCGCGTTCGATCAGCACGGCCACCTTGTCACCGGGTCGAACGCCCGCCTCGACCAGGGCGGCTGCGAGTTCGCGACTTCGCGCATCGAACTCGCGGTAGGTGAACTCGGCGTCGTCGGTGACGATCGCTGCCGCATCAGGGCTTTCGGCCACCCGCGCGGCGAACAGATCGAGAAGCGTATGGTTGCCGGCCTGCGCCGCGGTCCAGTCGGTGCGCGGCCCGCGTTCGAAGTGATCGAGTTCGGCGTCCTCACCCGGGAGCAGGACCGGCATCGAATCGATAGGGGCGTCTACGTTGTCGAAGAGGTGCTCGACGAAAGCCAGGAACCGGCGATGATGCGACGCGATCTCGGATTCGGAGTACAGATACGGATTGCCGTGCAGATCGACGACGAGAGGCGCTTCGGGGCTCGACTGGTACAGGTTGATCAGCAGGTCCTCGAGGATGCCCGAGGTCAGTATTCGGTAGTCCATCGACGTGCCGTCGATGGCGACCGGGTCGTCGAAGAAGACCATGTTGATGGTCGGGCCGAACGAGACCGAGTTCGCCTCGAATCCGGCGTCGCGGCGGATGTCGTCGGATCGGTACCGCTGATGACGAAGCGCGCCGGTCAGCTCGAGCTGGGCCGCAGCGACCAGTTCCCGGCCCGTGCTCGCGGAGACGTTCCGCAATCGGATCGGAAGCATATTCGAGACCATGCCGCCGGAGGCCTTGATCTTCGCGGTGGTCCGCCCCGTCACCGGCAGCGTCATCACGATGTCGTCGGAGCCGGTCATCCGCGAGAGGAAGGCACCGAAGGCCGCCGACATGAGAACGGCCAGCGAGCTGTTGAACTCGGTGGCGAGCGACTCGAGGCGCTGCTGCTGGGCGACCGGCAGGTCGCCACCCGCCACAACATTGTCGAACGAGAGCGGAGCGGTGCCCGCACCGTGGGCGAGGGTCACCCGTTCGGGAAGATCCGATACACGCGACAACCAGTGCTCGCGATCGGTCTCGCGGCGGCTGCTGGCCTGATACGTGTCCTCGTAGGCCACGATCTCGGCCATCGTGGCCGGTGTCCTGTCCTTCGGCTCTTCACCGCGCCGGATGGCGTTGTAGCGGTCGACGGTGCGTCGCATGATCGACAGCGCTGCGTACCCGTCGATGATGATGTGGTGGGCGCGGTTGTACCAGAACGTCCGGTCATCCGCGACCAAGAGGAAGTTGATCACGATCAACTGGTCGGCTTGGAGGTCGACCGGACGGCGGTACTCAGCTTGCATCCACGACATCGCGGCGCCCACGGGATCGTCTGCATCACGAAAATCGAGGATTTTCACATGCTGGTCGAAATCGAGGTCGACGTACTGTGCCGGGACCCCGTCCACCTCGGTGAGCCGAACGTACGGCGATTCAATGGCCTTGCCGACTTCGACGCAGCATCGTTCGAGCAGGTCGATGTCGAGACCACCAGGTTCGTGGCGGATGTCGACGTACTGCGCGATGTTCACCGAGTAGTCCGGCGACAAGGTGTCTGCGAACCACATTCCTCGCTGTGCCGCTGTAAGAGGCAGGACTTCAGTGGTGTTTTCTCCGACAACGTTCGCGCTGTCGCTGTTATCGGCGGTCGCCACGGACGCTGACACTCCTCACTGCTTCGACTGCCTCGGTTCTATCGATTAGACCTGATACGCCCGATAGATTTCGTCCCACAAACACCAAAACTAGGCTGTTTCTCCAGGTTGCGTTTGTGGCACACACGGAAATGCCCGGAAAATCCCTCCAGCAAACGAGCGGGCACCACTTCTGTTAATCGGCCCGAACCCTCCTCAGCGTTACATTCGACAATGGCATCCAGCTTTCCACGCGTTTACGTACGAGCAGGGCGGCTCGCCGTGTTCATATCCGGCTTCACCAGATCAGCGAATCCGAAACCGACACCGAGAACAGTCGAGACCGTGCGTTCGAAGACGTTGGCCAGCCTGCGGCGCGTGCCTCGAACCCTGCTCTACTCGCCGGTGTACCCACCGATCGGACGCACAACACGTTATCGGATGCGAACGACCGGTCGATGATGGCCTCACCTGGCGGTCGCGGCCTTCCGGTATCCGCGCAGCGCGGGGTAGATCGACAGCGCCAGCAGCGCAACCGTCCAGATGCTCACCTTGAGGAGGTTCTCCGCGATCGGGCCTCCAACCGCCACCGCTCGCATCAGATCGATGGCCGGCGTCATCGGTTGGTTCGCCACGATCGGCTGCAACCAATCCGGGTACGCGCTCAGTGGCGAGAACCCCGAGTTGAAGAACATCAACAGGCTCGAGAAGAGACCCAGGTACGGCACGATCGGCGCCCCCGGTGCCGCGTTGACGGCCAGCGCCAGCGTCATGATGCCGAACGCCGCACCGTAGGCCAACGCGACCAGCACCAAGCCGATGGCCGGTCCGACGCCCTGCGTGAAACGGAAGCCGATCAGGTGCCCGGCGGCCAGCAGCAGCAGCGTCGTGACCAGCACTCGGGTCAAGTCCGCGGCCACGCGGGAGGTGAGGTCGGCGCCCCTGTTGATCGGCAGGACGTACAAGCGGGCCAGCAGCCCGGTCGACCGTTCCCGGTTGAGTCGTGTCGCCGAAGCGATCGACCCGAACATCGCGCCGACGAGGATCACCAGCGGAACCGTGCCGTAGGCGCTGTCCTGGCCGGTTGCTCGTCCGATGGCGTCGCCGAGCACGACCTTGAACATCAGCATGCTCAACGCGGGAACGATCAGCGACTGGAGAAGCGTCGGGACGTCACGTACGAAGACGAGCAACTGGCGCCCGGTCAGTGCGAGGCTCTGGCTCCACCAAGCGCGGATCGAGGCTTCGGGGTGGACGCTGACCGCGCCGGCACCTACGGAACCGACATCTCCCTGCATCGTCGACGGCTCGCTCTGCAACGACGTTGCGCCGCCGTCGGCATGAGGCGCACTCATGAACGCCCCTTCCGGCTACCCATCACGAGGAGGAGCACGGCGATTCCCAGAAGACCGATGCACCACCAGATCGTCGGTTGGAGGATCTCCCAGCTCAGGGCCCCGTAATCGGTGGCTCGCATCACGTTCACGAACTGCGAGATGGGTTGGTTGCGGACGAACGGCTGGATCCACTCGGGGAACTGCGAGACGGGCACGAAGCCGGTCGACATCATCCCCAGGATGAGGGTCGGGAGCATCATGGCCTGACTGGTGGCCTCTGGACTACCTGCCACCAGGCCGATCCCGTCCGCCAGCAGGGCGATGAGAACACCGACGGTGAACGCCACGGTGTAGAGACCGACTGTGCCGACGAGTCCACCCATCGGGCGCCACCCGATGGCGGCGCAGGCAACTGTCGCGCAGATCAAGGACACGACGAGCAGGGCCACATTCGTGGCCAGCCGCGCACACATCGGAACCGCCACCGGCATCGGCAGCACGCGAAAACGCGTGTTGATTCCCTGGGTGTCGTCGAAAGACGAGCGCATCGCGGCCGACGATGCGGCGAAGCCCACGGATTGCAGCACGATGATGGGCATCAAGAACTGTCCGTAGCTCACGCCGAACGAATCCATCAGGCTACTCAGGGGCAGATAGAAACACACTGCGAGGAAGACCGGGGAAACGAACGCGAACACGAACTCACCGTTGCGGAAAACCTTGGAGACACCACGCAATGTGAGCGCCCACCACTGTTGCAGCGGGCGGGTTCGGGCTTCTGCGGGTACGCCTGCGGACGCAGACAAGGAGCCGACTTCGGACACCGACATGACGCCTACTTCCCGCTGCGATCGGGATCGGTCAACGCCAGGAACACCTCGTCGAGCGAAGGGCGTCGCATCGCGACGTCGGAGAGTTCGATCTCGGCTTCGGTGGTGCGACGGATGACTTCCACCAGCGTCTCCGTACCGCGCGGCGCCGGAACGGAGACCGCGTGGTCGTCGGTGTGCGCCGCGCCCTCCGGGACGAGATCGGCCAGGACCTCCAACAGCCGCGGCAGATCACCGGCACGGGCGGGGGTGACCTCGCAGTACGCCGCGCCGGTGGCCTCCTTGAGCTCGTCAGAGGTTCCCTGGGCGATCACGCGTCCCTTGTCGATGACAATGATGTTGTCGGACAGGACATCGGCCTCTTCGAGGTACTGCGTGGTGAGCAGGATGGTGACGCCCTCGTCGCGGAGTCGTCCGACCAACGACCACACCTCGAGACGACTGCGGGGATCGAGACCGGTGGTCGGTTCGTCGAGGAAGACCACTTTCGGCGAGGTGACGAGTCCGCAGGCGATGTCGATACGCCGCCGCATGCCGCCCGAGTACTGCCCGACACGTTTGCCGCCGGCCTCGACCAGCGAAAACGTCTCGAGCAACTCGTCTGCACGGGCCCGGGCAGCAGACTTGGAGAGCCCGAGCAGGCGACCGAACAGGATCAGGTTCTCGCGCCCGGTCAGCGCCTCGTCGAGGGCAGCGAACTGCCCCGTCAGCATGATGGACCGACGGACTGCGGCGGATTCGGCGACGACGTCGTGCCCGTCCACGGTTGCCGAGCCACCGTCCGGCTTCAGGAGCGTGCACAGCATGTTGACAGTGGTCGTCTTGCCGGCACCGTTGGGTCCGAGTAGCGCGACGATACTGCCGGCCGGCACTGTGAAGCTGACGTCCTGAACGGCGAGAGTGTCCTTGAAGCGCTTCTGCAGGTTCCTCACATCGATCGCAGCCGCACCGGTCGGTGCAAGGCGTCCCGACTCGCGAACATCAGCAGGACTCGCGCCCGCGACAGTCGTCGCCGGCTGCTGAGGCGCATGATCCCGCAGTTTCAGATTGTCTTCGGCAGGTCGATCGCTGCCGTCGAGGGCACTCGTCCGGGGTGCGGTCTCGACACCCGGACCAGCGGACGTCACCGAATGCACGAGATGCGCTGGTTCGTCCTCTTCCGAGGTGGTCGCTGCGTCCACAACCGGTGTCGTACTCTCTCGCGTGCCGGTGGCTGCGTTCCTCCGCTCGTTCTCCAGGCGCCATTCCCGCAATTTCGCCGCAACGGCGTCCGGGTCGTTCTCGGCGGCTGCCGGCGCGGTCCGATCGTCCGTCGGGAGATCGTCTTCGGGTCGCCGATGCCGAGGTTGGCGCATCTCATCGGAGGATTGCTGACCAGAGGCCACGGGCATCTCTTCTTTCAGTCGATTACCTACGCTGCGACTCCGAGCTTCGGACCCGGACCCATACCAGCCTATCCATCCCAGGGTTGGCAATCACCCGGTGACTGTCGTGTCTCTCGACTGGCGGACACATGTCCGATTTCGGGCCCGAACGCAGCGCCGCCGGCCGTGCTCTGGGACAGTCTCCTCATGCCCCCTTCTGACACCGAGCGAGAGATCCTGTCCTGGGAGCTCAACGGCGTCGCCTGCCGCGAGCTCGCCCAACAGGTCGTGGACGACGGTTTCGCGCCCGACATCATCCTGGGCATCGCGCGCGGCGGCCTCATCCCCGCCGGCGCGATCGCATACGCGCTGGACTGCAAGTTGATGATCTCGCTGAACGTGGAGTTCTACACCGGCGTCGGCGAGACCCTCTCGGAGCCGGTCATGCTGCCGTCCCTGCTCGAGTCGAGCGGATTGACCGACCAGCGGGTGCTGGTCGTCGACGATGTGGCTGACTCCGGGAAGACTCTCAAGCTGGTCAACGACTTCTGTGAGGAGCAGGGCCGCGTCGCGGAGGTACGCAACGCCGTTCTGTACAAGAAGCCGTACACCATCACGGTTCCCGACTACACCTGGCGTACGACGGACAAGTGGATCAACTTCCCGTGGTCCGCAGAGGGGCCGATCATGGCAAGGTGACACCGTGACCCAACACGAGCAGACCACCGACAAGACCGGTGCAACCACGTCGGTACGCGACAACGGCTCGGCCCGGCGCTACGAGATCACCGTCGAAGGGACGTCCGACGGTGTCGTCGCGGGTTTCGCCGAGTACCGCGACCGCTCCGATGACACCGGCGCGGTCACCGAGCGGGTCTTCTTCCACACCGAGGTCGCCGAGGAGTTCGGTGGCCGGGGACTCGCGACGATCCTGGTTCGAGAGGCACTCGACGACGCCCGGTCGCGCGGGCTGGTCATCGTCGGGGTCTGCCCCCTCGTCGCGGCGTTCCTGAAGAAACATCCGGAGTACGCCGATGCCACGCGACCGGTCACGCGCGACGTCCTGGCGTGGCTCCGGGGTCAACAGAACTGACGGATCGCCCTCAGGCGGGGGCGACCGGACCCGTGGCCGTCCCCGGGGTGTCCACATCTCCCACCGGGGTGGCGTCCACGCTGACGCCGGAGTCCCGGTGGATCTCCACCCTGCGCATTCGCAGGCCGACGTCGACCACGATCGTCGCGAGCACGTCCCGTCCCGCCGGGAGGATGCGGGCGGTGACACTGCCGTGAGCGGCGGAGGTCGACTCGACCGCGGTCAACTCTTCGACGAGCATCCGCCGTGCGAGGCTCCCGGGCGAGGATTCGTCGGCGAGGTCGTCTGACGCGTAGTCGTCGAGGGCGCCGTCGTCGAGCAATCGCACGGAGATGCCGCGTCGGCGTACTGCCCACACCGACTCACCCACCTCCGGCGCGTCCCAGCCGGGTGCGCGGATGGTGTCGCGGAGCTGTGCCTCCGTCAGGCGCGCGTCGCGCGCCTCCTCGGGGCCGAACACATGTCCGCCGGCGATCTGCTCCAGGATCGGACGTGCGCCCGCGTCGAGACGCTCGAGTTGCCTCGTCCGTTCGACAGCCGACGCTGCCGTCGCGGCCTCCTCCGCCGCCTGCGCGAACGCCTGCTCCCGAAGGCTGCGGAGGCGATCGGGAATCGGGATCGCCATGAGCCCGAACAGTGTTGCCAGCACCAGGACGGGATAACAGAACAAGGTGTTGCCGGCCCCGACCGCGTAGCCGATGCCGATCATCTGTCCGCTCACCGCCGCCAGTCCGGTGGCGCAGAACGCCCCTACCCAGGCGAACAGCGGTCGTCTGTACAGCACCACCATGGCCAGGATGATCGTCAACGCGGAGCTCGCCGGCGTCGTCTGAAGGGTCAGGTACGTCTCCAGCGGGAGAGTCCAGAACGACGTCGCGAGCCCGGCGACGGTCAGAAGGGTCGCCACCGCGGCGGTGCCCCGCGGCAACGTCGACCGGCCGTCGCGCATGAGCAACGCCGCGGCCACCACGAACAGGGCGAAACCCGCCGTCAACGCCAACCACGTGACGGCGGAGCGGACCTGCCAACCGGCGCCGACGGTCACGGCAACGTAGATCACCGCGAAGATGACGAGTGCTCGAAGGAGCAGCGGCGAACCGAGCCCGAACAGATTACCGGTCGTCTCGTCGAGATCGATCGCTTCCTCGGGCACCGGGTGCGAGATCACGGCCGCCTCCATTCGACGGTGACGACCGTGCCCTGACCCGGCGCGCTCTCGACCTCCGCGCCGCCGCCCGGCAGACCGGCCATCCGCGCGCGGATGCCGACCGCGATGCCGAATCGCCGCGGATCCACGACGTCGGGGTCGAATCCCACGCCGTCGTCGACCACGGTCACCCTCGCGAAGCCGTCACCGAACTCAGCGGTGACCACACAGTGCGAGTGGGGACCCGCATGACGCACACAGTTCCGGGTCGCCTCGGCCACACAGTCGACCATGTTCTTGGCGACCTGCGCCGGGTAGCTCGCCGCGGGTGACGAGATGACGTGCGCGCACGACGCGAGCCCGCTCGTCGAGGCGACGGTCTCCTCTATCCGCGAGGCGAACCTCCGAGCCGTGACCTCCGACGGCGGTACGGTGCTGCGGTCGAGTTCGTCGATCGCCGACGCCGCCTGCTCCGCGAGCCGCGGGTCCGGCGGCCCCTCCCGAACGGCCAGGAGAGTGGCGATCACGTGGTCGTGGATCAGCGCGGCGAACCGGGAACGCTCCGCCTCCTGCGCCGCGCCGGCAGCGGCCCGCGCTGTCATCGCGAGGACGGCGGGGTGCCGCGCATCGAGGGCGCGCACGTTGCGCACCGCGGCGAGAGCCACGGCCAGGAACACCCCGGCAAGCGCCGCGGACAGCGGCACACTCAGCAATTCGACGGGACGGAGTTCTCCGTAGCGCGCGATCTGATTGGCAGCGTGGACGGCGAAGGTGGCGACGACGAGGTTCGTCACGGCCAGGCCGGTCCGCAACATCACGACGAGCCCGAAGCTCGGCACCGACGGGAACTGCAACAGCCACACCGCCCAGCGGGCCTCCTCGTCCGGTTCGCCGAGCCAGGCCGGGAACCACAGGAGCGTCGCAGCGAGATAACCCAATGCGCAGGCACAGACCAGTCCCAGAAGAGCTCGCGGAACGGTCAGGAAGGTCGAGGCCACCAAGAGAACGGCGGGCACGACCACCAGCAGAAAGCTCACCGGCGTCCACCAGGACGCCGCGAGGTCGGCTCGCATCACCGCGACCGGGATCATGACGGCGGCAAAGGCGAGGAGTCCGCTCCCGACGAACCTGCACCCGATCCGCTTCTGCCGGTCGAGGTCGGACGAATCCTCGCGGATACCGCGCCCCAGGCCTCGGCGAACGCGATCGACGACACGCGCCGCACGCACCGCACCCACGGTGCTGTGGGACCGTGTCGTCGTGCTCATCTGGACAACCGCCGGTCCGCCGAAGCCTCTTGAAGAGCCGCTCCCGCGGTCGTGAACTCGACCAGTTCCACCTGATCGTCGGTGTCGACCCCCACCGACGCCAGGGTGTTCCGACCCGGCGGGTGGATGCGAACGGTCACGCGACCGCTCTCGGCGTCGGCGAGGAGTTCGGCAACCGCGGCACCAAGCCGGTCACGAGTCCGCGCGGCCTCCTCTTCGGCGAAGACGGACAGACCGCCGTCGTCGAGCAGCACCACCTTCACGCCCCGCTGCCGAGCACGCCACGCCGCGTCCCGGACCTCCGGCACGTCGAGATCCGATGCCCGGATCCCGTCGCGGAGCTGTGCTTCGATGAGGCGGGCGACGGCGACCTCCTCGGCACTGAACTCCTGTCGCTCGGCGATGCGGGTGAGGATCGGCCGGGCACGTTCGTCGAGCGCTGCCAGGCGCCGGCTCCGAACCTCGGCCGCCGCGGCCGCCGCAGCATCACGCGCCGCCTGCCTTTCGTTGGCCTCACGCAGCCCGTACAGTTGCCGGGCCATCGGCCGCAGCATGAGCGAGAACAACGAGCCCATGATCATGATCGCGTAGCCGGGCAGGGTCACCGCCAGACCCCACATCGCATCCCCGAGCGCCAGATGCCCCCACTCGGTCGCCACCAGCGAGATCACGATGCTCGCGCTCCACGCTGCCAGTGGGCGGCCGCGAACCGCGACGAAGGCGAGGATGATCACCGACGCACCCATGGACGGGCCGGTCTGCATGGCGTGCGTCAACGGGAACGGCAGCGAGAACAGGGAGGCTGTCACCCCGGCGACCGCCAAGACGGCGATCAGCACCGTGGTCGGCACGGCCAACGGGTCGCCGGGCGCTTCGAGGGTCAGGAATGCGCCGGCCGCGAAGAACAGGAACCCCGCGATGATCCCGACCCACTGCCACAACCCGGCGACGTCAGCGTTGGCGTACAAGGTGACGGCGAGATAACCGCAGCCGAACGCCCCCATCGTCAGCCACAACGGACGGGAGCCGATCCCGAAGGCGTTGACGACGACGCCCCGCTCCTCGCCCCCGTGGCGTTTGCAGTTCCCGCTCACGACCGCTCCCACCCGATCTGGACGGTGGTCCCTCGGCCCGGGCGACTGTGCACCTGCGCGTGGCCGCCGGGCAGTCTTGACATCCGGCCGCGGATGCTGACCGCGATCCCGACCCGGCCGGGGCCCACCGAGTCCGGGTCGAAGCCGGTGCCGTTGTCGACGACCGCCATGCTCAGCACCTCCGGCGCGAGCTGCACGATCACCGCGCACTCGGCATCGGGCCCGGCATGCCGGACGACGTTGCGCAGCGCCTCGGACATCGCCTCGACAACCGCCTGCACGACTTCCACGGGATAGTCGACATGGTCCCACCGAGCCGCCCTCGCACCGTCGGAGTCTGTCGCCGCGCCGATTATCTGGACCTCGAATCGCTCGGAGACGTCGGCTGCCGCCGATCTGATCCGGCGAAGGGTCTCGGCTCGTGACACCGCTTCGGCGTCACCGCCGATCGGCACGCGGACCAGTTCCTCGAGCGCGGAGCGGGCCTGTGCGGCGAGGCGGTGATCCGGTGTGCCCGGTTGCACCGCGAGCAGGGACGCGATCACCCGGTCGTGGACGATGGCGTCGAACCGTGCCTTCTCGACCTCGCGGGCCGCCTCCGCGGCGACATTCGCCGCGTTCCGGTAGGTCTCCTCACGGGTCTCGTCCAGATGCCGTCCGGTGCGGGCGGCCACGAGGACAACCGCGAGGAAGACCGCGGTGAACACGACCGACCACACGATCTCGAACACCAGATCCGAGGTGATCGCCCCGAACCGCCCGAGTTGCTGCGAGACATGCGAGACGACGGACGACACGACGAGACTGATCGCACCGAGCCTGGCATTCACGAGCATCAACACCATGCTCGGCATGCCGCAGAACGCGATCATCCACTGCGCCACGTCCTCCGGGTCGGCAAGCGTGGTCCCGGTCCACGCCGGGAACCACAGCGCGATGGCCAACAGATAGCCACCCCAGGTGGCCAGGGCCAGGGGGCCGAGCCAGGACACGCCCCGGCGGAAGCTGAAGAGAATCAGGAGGATTCCGGGCCCGACGGACAGCAGGATGCTCAGCGGAACCCACCAGGAGGCGGTCACCGTGGCGGCGGAGGCGATCGCCGCGAACGAGACGATCGGGTAGCCGATGAAGCCGAGGCCGAGGAAGCGCGCGCCTATCCGGCGGACATGGTCGAGATCCGGCTCGGCCGAGTCGGATTCGAAGATCCGACGCACCCAAGCCGGATGTTCCGTCGGTTTGTCGGAGAGAGATGCATCGGTCGCGGCCATCAGGTCAACCCTCACATCCACCGGTGACGCGGTCAATCCATCGGGGGAACCAACGGAAACGGCGTACACGCCCCGGCACGACAAACGGCCCGTCCCCCTCGAGAGGGGAACGGGCCGTTCGGGTGTCGATCTCGCTGGGAGTCGGCTTACTTGGCCTTCTCCAGCACCTCGACCAGACGCCAGTGCTTGGTCGCCGACAGCGGGCGGGTCTCCATGATCCGCACGCGGTCACCGACGCCGGCATCGCCGTTCTCGTCGTGTGCCTTGACCTTGCTCGTGGTCCGGATGATCTTCTTGTAGAGCGGGTGGCTCTTACGATCTTCCAGCTCGACCACGATGGTCTTCTGCATCTTGTCGCTGACCACGTAGCCGATCCGCTCCTTGCGGCGGTTACGCTCGGCAGCCTGGTTTTCGGTCACTTTCTGGTCCTCACTCATGCGTCTTCACCTTCCGGTCCCGACGCCAGGCCCAGCTCACGCTCACGCATGACGGTGTAGATACGTGCGATCTCGCGACGCACGGTGCGCAGACGGCGGTTGTTGTCGAGCTGGCCGGTGGCCATCTGGAAGCGAAGGTTGAAGAGCTCTTCCTTCGACTCCTTCAGGCGGTCGACCAGATCGGCGTCGTTGAGCTCGCGCAGCTCGTTCGCAGCAACTCCGAGAGACATCAGAACTGCTCCTCTCGTGTCACGATCCGGGTCTTGATGGGGAGCTTGTGCTGTGCGCGGCGCAGGGCCTCGCGAGCGATCTCCTCATTCGGGTAGGTCATCTCGAACAGCACGCGACCCGGCTTGACCGGGGCGACCCACCACTCGGGCGAACCCTTACCCGAACCCATGCGGGTTTCGGCCGGCTTCTTGGTGAGCGGGCGGTCCGGGAAGATGTTGATCCAGACCTTGCCGCCACGCTTGATGTGCCGGTTGATCGCGATACGAGCGGACTCGATCTGACGGTTGGTGATGTACGCGCCTTCCAGAGCCTGGATGCCGTAATCGCCGAACGTCACCTTGGTGCCGCCCTTGGCCTGCCCCTTGAGGCTGGGGTGATGCTGCTTACGGTGCTTGACCCGACGTGGGATCAACATGGCCTAGCCCTCCTGCTTCTCAGCCGCACCAGCAGTGGCCTCGGCGGGAGCGGCCTCGGCCGCGCGAGCGGCGTCGGTGCTCGTCGCAGTGGTGCCCGAGGCACCGCTACGCCGGGGCCGGCTGGGCCGGCGCGGACGGCGATCCTCGGCTGCCGGAGCGGCCGCAGCCAGCTCGCGACGTCCACCGACGATGTCGCCCTTGTAGATCCACACCTTCACACCGATACGGCCGAAGGTGGTCTTGGCTTCGTAGAGTCCGTAGTCGATGTCGGCGCGCAGCGTGTGCAGCGGCACGCGTCCCTCGCGGTAGAACTCACTGCGGCTCATCTCAGCGCCGCCCAGACGACCCGAGCACTGGACCCGGATGCCCTTCACGTTCGGCTGACGCATCGCCGACTGGATCGCCTTGCGCATCGCGCGGCGGAACGCCACACGGTTGCTCAGCTGCTCGGCGACGCCCTGGGCCACCAGCTGGGCCTCGGACTCTGCGTTCTTGACCTCGAGGATGTTCAGCTGGACCTGCTTACCGGTCAGCTTCTCCAGGTCGCCGCGGATGCGATCGGCCTCGGCGCCACGGCGACCGATGACGATGCCCGGACGCGCGGTGTGGATGTCGACGCGAACCCGGTCACGGGTGCGCTCGATCTCCACCTTCGCGATGCCTGCGCGCTCGAGCCCCGTGGAGAGGAGCTTGCGGATCGCGACATCTTCCTTGACGTAGTCCGCGTACTGCTTGTCGGCGTACCACCGCGACTTCCAGTCGGTGGTGATGCCCAGACGGAAGCCGTGCGGGTTGATTTTCTGGCCCACTACTAGGCTCCCTTCTTCTTCGGCTGACGCGAGCGGCCACGGCCGCCGGCTGCCTTCTCCGGCAGGCTCTCCACGACCACGGTGATGTGGCTGGTGCGCTTGCGGATACGGAATGCGCGGCCCTGGGCACGCGGCTGGAAGCGCTTGAGGGTCGGGCCCTCGTCGGCGAACGCGGTGGCGACGACCAGGGTCCGGCGATCCAGATCCAGGTTGTTCTCTGCGTTGGCGACAGCGCTGGCCAGCACCTTGTACACGGGCTCGGACGCCGACTGCGGGGCGAACCGCAGGATGTCCAGTGCCTCGTCCACGTTCTTGCCGCGGATGAGGTCCAGCACGCGGCGGGCCTTCATCGGCGTGACGCGCACGAACTTCGCGGTGGCCTTGGCGGTCGGATTATCGGTCTGCGTAGTCATCAGCGGCGCTTCGCTTTCCGGTCATCCTTGATGTGACCCTTGAAGGTGCGGGTGGGGGCGAACTCGCCCAGCTTGTGACCGACCATCGAGTCCGAGATGAACACCGGCACGTGCTTGCGTCCGTCATGGACGGCAAAGGTGTGACCGATGAAGTCGGGAATGATGGTCGAACGGCGGGACCAGGTCTTGATGACCTGCTTGGTTCCCTTTTCGTTCTGATCGTCCACCTTCTTCAGGAGGTGGTCGTCGACGAACGGGCCCTTCTTGAGGCTGCGTGGCATTCTCTTACCTCCTCCTGTTATCGCTTGTTCTTGCCGGTGCGACGGCGACGGACGATCAGCTTGTCGCTGGCCTTGTTCTTGCGGGTGCGGCCCTCGGGCTTACCCCACGGCGAGACCGGGTGGCGACCACCGGAGGTCTTGCCCTCACCACCACCATGCGGGTGGTCAACCGGGTTCATGACGACACCGCGGACGGTCGGGCGCTTGCCCTTCCAGCGCATACGGCCGGCCTTGCCCCAGTTGATGTTGCTCTGCTCGGCGTTGCCCACCTCGCCGACGGTTGCGCGGCAGCGCACGTCGACACGACGGATCTCGCCGGAAGGCATACGCAGCGTGGCGTAGGAGCCTTCCTTGCCGAGCAGCTGGATCGACGCGCCGGCGCTACGTGCCATCTTGGCGCCACCGCCCGGGCGCAGCTCCACGGCGTGGACCTGGGTACCGGTCGGGATGTTGCGCAGCGGCAGGTTGTTGCCGGGCTTGATGTCGGCGGCCGGACCGCTCTCGACGATGTCGCCCTGCTTCAGGTTCTTCGGCGCGATGATGTAGCGCTTCTCGCCGTCGACGTAGTGCAGCAGCGCGATGCGCGCGGTGCGGTTGGGGTCGTACTCGATGTGAGCGACCTTGGCGTTGATGCCGTCCTTGTCGTTACGACGGAAGTCGATCAGACGGTAGGCACGCTTGTGGCCGCCACCCTTGTGACGAGTGGTGATGCGGCCGTGAGCGTTACGGCCACCGCGCCCGTGGAGCGGACGCACCAGCGACTTCTCCGGATGGTCACGGGTGACCTCGGCGAAGTCGGAGCCGCTGGCTCCACGACGACCCGGGGTCGTCGGCTTGTACTTACGAATAGCCATGAGTATCTAGTCCTTCTCGCCGAAGTCCCGGTCAGCTGACCGAGCCTCCGAAGATCTCGATGGGCTTGCTGTCTGCGGTCAGCGACACGATGGCGCGCTTGGTGGACTTGCGCTGGCCGTAGCCGGAGCGGGTCCGCTTGCGCTTGCCCTGTCGGTTCGCGGTGTTGACGCTGGCAACCTTCACACCGAAGATCTTCTCGATCGCGATCTTGATCTCGGTCTTGTTGGACTCCGGGTGCACCAGGAAGGTGTACACGTTGTCCTCCATGAGTCCATAGGACTTCTCGGAGATCACGGGCGCCAGGATGATGTCGCGCGGATCGGCAACGGTCGTCATGTCAGGCCTCCTCTGCTGTCTTCTCGACGGCAGCCTTGGCATCCGCCGTGTTCTGCTCGATGAAGGCATTGAGCGTCTCGACGCTGAACACAACCTCGTCCGAATCCAGGACGTCGTAGGTGTTGAGCTGATCGGGAGCGATCGGGAGCACGTTGTTCAGGTTCGCCACGCTCTTCCACGCCGTCAGGTCCTCGCGGCCGAGAACGACCAGGAACTTGCGACGATCGGAGAGGCTCTCCAGGAACTCGCGAGCCGCCTTGGTCGAGGGGGCCTGCCCCGCAACCAGTTCGGTGATCACGTGGATGCGCTCGTTGCGAGCGCGATCGCTCAGCGCACCGCGCAGGGCGGCGGCCTTCATCTTCTTGGGGGTGCGCTGGCTGTAGTCACGCGGCTGCGGGCCGTGGACGGTGCCACCGCCGGTGAACTGCGGTGCACGGGTCGAACCCTGACGCGCACGGCCGGTGCCCTTCTGGCGGTAAGGCTTGGCGCCACCGCCGCGGACCTCGCCGCGGGTCTTGGTCGAGTGCGTGCCCTGGCGAGCCGCGGCCTGCTGGGCCACGACGACCTGGTGCATCAGCGCGATGTTGGCGGGAGCGTCGAACAGCGCGGCCGGCAGGTCAACGGTTCCGTTGGTCTTGCCGTCGGCGGTCTTGACGTCCAGCGTCAACTTGGTCGTGGTCTCGGTGCTCACTACTTCGCACCACCCTTCACTGCGTCGCGGACCACCACGATGCCGCCCTTGCGACCCGGGATCGCTCCCTTGATCAGCAGCAGGCCGGCCTCGGCGTCCACCTTGTGGACGGTGAGGTTCTGCGTGGTCACCTTGTCGTTACCCATACGACCGGCCATCCGCATGCCCTTGAACACGCGACCCGGGGTGGCGCAGCCACCGATCGAGCCGGGTGCGCGGTGCACGCGGTGAGCGCCGTGGCTGGCGCCCAGACCGGCGAAGCCGTGGCGCTTCATGACGCCGGCGAAACCCTTGCCCTTCGAGGTGCCCGTGACGTCGACCAGCGCGCCGTCGGCGAAGATCTCGGCGGTCAGTTCCTGACCGATCTCGAACTCGCTGACGTCGTTGACGCGGATCTCGGCCAGGTGACGGCGCGGGGTGACCCCGGCCTTCTCGTACTGGCCGGCGACCGGCTTGGTCACCTTGCGGGGATCGATGGCACCGTAGGCGAGCTGGACAGCGGTGTAGCCGTCACGGTCCTGCGTACGGAGCTGGGTGATGACGTTCGGGCCGGCCTGGATGACCGTGACCGGAACGACGCGGTTGTTCTCGTCGAAAACCTGGGTCATGCCGAGCTTGGTGCCCAGGATGCCCTTGGATGAACTCTGGTTGCTCATGATTTATCTCGTCCCCGTCCTACTGGATGTTGACGTCGACACTGGCCGGCAGGTCGATGCGCATGAGCGCGTCGACCGTCTTCGGGGTCGGGTCGAGGATGTCGATGAGTCGCTTGTGGGTACGCATCTCGAAATGTTCGCGGCTGTCCTTGTACTTGTGCGGCGAACGGATGACGCAGTACACGTTCTTCTCGGTGGGCAACGGCACCGGGCCAACGACACGTGCACCCGTACGGGTCACGGTCTCCACGATCTTGCGCGCCGAAGCGTCGATCGCCTCGTGGTCGTAGGCCTTGAGCCTGATGCGGATCTTCTGTCCCGCCACGCTGTGTCCTCTTCCGTCAGTTGTTCTCGACAGACAAACACCGCGTGACCAGGGCAGGCTCTCGCCGGCTGAGCACATGACCGCCGTGTGAGATTCGGCAATCGACGCTGTTCATCTGTCGTTGTACGTTGGCTCGTCTCTGGAACGAGCCGGTTTGCTCCGGCACCCGCGGTCGGGCGTGTCGAGTCCGTGAACCTGGTTCGGAGCACGCGTTACACGCCCATTCCCCGTTAACCGGGCCTGGGAGTCATTCACCTGACCACTTCGGCGGTGTCTGCACAGTGTGCGACGTGCGTCTGCCGGTCAAGGCAACCCGACAAGTATGCAACAGAGACGGGTGCCGATTCAAATCCGACCTCGTCACACCCCCGGTCCACCAAACTGACTCATGAGTAAGATACCCGCATGGCTGCTATCGGTTCCACCTACGCCCTGCGCAAGAAGCTCCCCGACAACGCTCTCGGGAACGTCCTGTTCTCGCTGGGCCTGGTCGCCAAGGCCCCGTACTTCGGGACCGTGTTCCCGCTCGTCCAGAAGATGGAGCCCGGTTTCGCCAAGGTCACCGCTCCCAACTGGTTCGGGGTCCACAACCACATCGGCACGTTTCACGCGATCGCCGCCTGCAACCTGGCCGAGGCCGCGATGGGTGTGCTCATGGAGGCCACCACCCCCACCTCGCACCGCTGGATCCCCAAGGCGATGGAGACGCGGTATCTGGCGAAGGCCACCACCCGGCTCATCGCAGAGGCCCACCTGGCCGAGCCGGTCGACCTCGCGTCCATCACCACCGGCACGGACGTCATCGTCTCGGTGAGCATCACCGACACCAAGGGCACCGAGGTCGTGCACTGTGACATCACCACGTGGGTGACCCCGAAGTAGCTACCGGTAGCAGGCCTGCCAGCCGGCAGTGCGCACCGTCTCGGCGGAGCAGTAGGTCGCGCGCGGATAGTAGGGCCCCATCGACGACGCCGGGTCGGTCTTGTTCGCCTGCGACGCCTGCACGCTGGTCGGGTAGAACTCCGACGACGGCAGCATGTTGCGCAGGAACACGACCTTCGGCACGGTCGTGCTGCCCCACGGGATGACGGTCAGGTCCGAGCCGGCGACCTGCGCTGCGGTCAGGTCACCGGGCGCCGCGACCACATAGGTGTAGTAGCCGTCGGCGTCGATCCGGGTCGCGTGGTCCGCCGCACAGGCGACCACCGGGTAGGGCGTCACCTTGTCGTTCTGACACATCGACCAGTACCGGAGTTGCTCGCCGGGAGCGGCCGGCGACTGCCCGGCCCGACTGTCGGGGAAGCTCGGCGCCTTGCCGCGGATCACCGCGACGCGTCCGGGCCGGTAGTTGAGCAGCGAGCCGATGTACTTGTTGTGCCGTTCGGGAACAGGCCCGACGTGCTCGCCGGGTTCACGAAGGTCGCCTCCTTCGCGTTCCCGGGGAGGGAGGCCGACGCGGCGTTGCCGATCGCGTCGTCGAAGACCCCCGTGAGCGCCTGCGCGATCGGCCCGTCGTGGTCGCGCGGATTGAACGGCTGCGCGCACGGCGCGACGGGGATCTTCTGGCCCCCTATCGAGAAGGTCACGTTCGGCAGGGGGACGCCACCGTTCGGGGAGTTCGGGTCGTCGGGGACGTAGATCCGCACGATGAGGAAGCCGACAGGCGCGTTCTGACCACCGGCCGGGAGACCGCGGATCTCGTTGCGCGAGTGGTCGGCGGCGCCGGGCACGACCGTTGCGTGCCACGTGCGCTTCGACGCAGGCGGCATCGCGACCGGCGCGGCGAAGGGGTTGATGCTGCCTGTATCGCGCCGGATCTCGTTGTCGCGCAGGGTGTCGACCGTGTCGAGGTCGGTGCCGTAGGTGTTGAGCGAGAAGTACCGGGCAGCCGGGAAGGTCCCCGACAGGCGGATCGAGTCCCCCGGGCCGAGGGCGTACGGCAGCACCCAGTAGGTCGCGTTGGCGTCGGGGAAGGCGACGTTGAGATCGGTGCTGTTCGACATCAGCTGCCATACGCATCCGGGCCCGGGCGCATAGCCCTGCGGGGCCGCCGACGCGGGGACCGACCCCACGGCCGTCATCGCGAGCACCGCCCCGACGACCACACCGACGACCCCTCCGACACGGTGCTTGACCTGTGTGAACAAAGTTGCTCCCTCCGTCGCCAGATCGTATCCACAGCTCACCCGGCGTGCCGGGCCAATCCCGCGACATCACCTCGGCCTGCCTCCCGGCGGCGATGCTCATAGGGTGAGAGATGGCCCCGCCGTCGACGCCCTCCCGGCCGGAGCGGCGCAAGACCCCGGGTCCGCCCCTCCGAGTGCGGCAGTATCGAAGAGGGACGGTATCGACGGGGAACCGCCCGACAGGCGCCACCGAGCAGGAGGACAGAGATCATGTGCGGAATCTGCGGCGAGATCCGTCTCGACGGCAGCGTGCCCGACGTGTCGACCGTCGACGCGATGACCTGCGAGATGACGCGCCGGGGGCCCGACGGGAGCGGCGTCTTCGCGAAAGGGTCTGTCGCTCTCGGACATCGGCGCCTGAAGATCATCGACCTGTCCGAGAAGGGCAGCCAGCCGATGATCGACCCGGCCCTGGGCCTGGCACTCGTCTTCAACGGCTGCATCTACAACCACCACGAACTGCGGGCCGAGCTGGAGGGGAAGGGTTACTCCTTCTTCTCCCACGCCGACAGCGAGGTGATCCTCAAGGCCTTCCACGCCTGGGGCCCCGACTGCGTGGACCATTTCATCGGCATGTTCGCGTTCGCGATCGTCGACACCGACACCGGCGTGGTGACCCTCGGCCGTGACCGTCTCGGCATCAAGCCCCTCTACCTGGCCGACACCCCGGGCCGGCTGCGCTTCGCGTCGTCGGTGCAGGCGCTGCTCCGTGCAGGTGACGTCGACACGTCGATCGATCGTGTTGCGCTGCATCACTACTTCAGCTTCCACGCGGTGGTCCCGGCGCCGCACACCATCTACAACGGCATCCGCAAGCTACCCCCGGCCACGGTCATGGTCATCCACCCCGACGGCCGGCGCACCGAACGGAAGTACTGGGAGCCGAGGTTCGAGGCGCACCCCGACCGCGCGGACTGGGACGAGCAGCGTTGGCATGCCGAGCTCCTGGACTCGTTGCGCACCTCGGTGAAGCGTCGCATGGTCGCCGACGTCCCGGTCGGCGTCCTACTGTCCGGCGGCGTCGACTCGTCCCTCGTCGTGGCTCTGCTCGCCGAGCAGGGACAGACCGACCTGGCCACCTTCAGCATCGGATTCGACTCGGCCGCGGGCGAATCCGGCGACGAGTACGCCTACTCCGATCTGATCGCCGACACCTTCGCCACCGATCACCACAAGATCCACATCGGCACCGACCGGTTGCTGCCCGCGATCCCCGACACCGTCGCGGCGATGGGCGAGCCGATGGTCAGCCACGACTGCGTGGCCTTCTATCTCCTGTCCCAGGAGGTCAGCAAGTCCATCAAGGTGGTCCAGTCCGGGCAGGGCGCCGATGAGATCCTCGGCGGCTACAGCTGGTACCCGCCGCTACGCGGTGTGCCGCGGCAGGACACGACCCGCGCCTACGCGAACGTCTTCTTCGACCGCGACGACGCCGACATCCGCAGCATCCTCGCCGACGAGTACCTCCTCGAGGCCGGCTACGACCCCAGTTTCGCATTCGCCCAGGCACATCAGTCGGCGCCGGGGGCCGACACCTCGGTCGACGCGGCACTGCGGCTCGACACCACCGTCATGCTCGTCGACGACCCGGTCAAACGCGTCGACACGATGACGATGGCGTGGGGACTCGAGGCCCGGGTGCCCTTTCTCGACCATGAGTTCGTCGAACTCGCCGCGACCTGCCCAGCCGAACTCAAACTCGCGCACGGGGGCAAGGGCGTTCTCAAGGAGGCGAGCCGGTCGCTCCTGCCGTCGGCGGTGATCGACCGGACCAAGGGCTACTTCCCGGTGCCCGGCATCCGCCACCTCACCGGCGGGGTCCTCGACCTCGTCAACGACACCCTCCGGTCGCAGGCCGCCGTCGACCGCGGGCTCTACCGACCCGAGGCGCTCGACAAGTTGTTCGGCGACCCCAACGGCATTCGCACCCGGCTCGACGGCAACGAACTCTGGCAGGTCGCACTCCTCGAGATGTGGCTCCAGACGACGGAAGCGAACGCCCGACGGTGACCGCTCTACGTTTCGACGACCGCGGTTGGAAGACCTACGGTGCCTCCCTCTCACCCGACGGGAGCGCCTTCGCCTACATCGTCGACGACGGCAACGGATATCCCCGTGCGGCACAACGATCCCTGTCACGTGATGGGGTCGGCGACCTGCGCTGGGTCAAACTGCGGTCCACCGGTCCGGTCCGAAAGATCGTGCATTCCACCGACAGCCGGTGGCTGGCCGTCGAGATCGCACCCAGTGGCGGTGAACACCACCAAGTCTGGGTCGTGACCACCGATCCCGACGACGACACCGCGCACCGGATCGCGGCCACCCGCCCGGACGGCCGGTCCTACGGGACCGTCCGTCTCGTCGGCTGGGACACCGACTGGGTACTGCTCACCGCGATCGACCATGACGGCACCACGCACGCGTTGCGCGTCCACCCCGGCACCCAGACCGCCCGGACCCTCGACCTGCGCGTCGGCAGCGAACTGATCGATTCCTGGAAGGGCGCGACCCTCGTCCGCGTCGGCCCGCGCGGCTATCACGACATGCTGCTGATCCGGCGCCGTCCCGACGCGCCCGATGACGAGGTCACGATGACGCCGCTGCTCCCCCAGGACCCCGGCGCCGTCACCGACCAGGGCTATGTGCTCGACCAGGGTTTCGATCACCCGTCGCTGGTCTTTGTCCCCGCGCCGAACGAACCCATCCGCGACCTCGACAGCGTCCAGGCGTTGGTGCGCAGCGACTTCGACGCGAAATTCCCCCGACTCCTCGGCGTCGAGGTGAGCAAGTTCGGCGTCCGGTTCCGGGTGATGGCGCAACGCGTCGACATCGGACTCGACGAGTTCGCCGTCAGCCACGACCAGTCGACCGTCGCCCTGTTGTGGAACGTCAAGGGCCGCAGCGAGCTGCAGATCCTGACGCTCCCCGACCAGACACTGCATCCGCCGATCGAGCTCCCCGGTGAGGTCGCCCACGATCTGTCGATCAGTGCGGCGGGATCGGTGGTGTCGGTGACCGTGTCGAGCCCCCAGCACTCCCCGCTCGTCCACCTGATCGATGTCCCGAACCGAAAGGTGACGCCGGTGCGCGACGACGTCGTCACCGGCGAGGGTCCGTCGAGTCTCCTCCGCCCTGAGCTCGTGGAGTTCTTCGCGCGGGACGGCATGCCGCTGTCGGGTTTCCTGTATCGGGCCGCGAAGAAGAACCGCGACGACCGACCCGGGCCGACGCTGCTCTACTTCCACGGCGGCCCCGAGGGACAGACCCGCCCGGACTACCAGTTCCTCTTCGGCCCGCTCGTCGACGCCGGGATCACCGTCTTCGCCCCCAACGTCCGTGGCTCGTCGGGTTACGGCCGCCTCTTCTCCCACGCCGACGATCGATACGGCCGGTATGCGGGCATCGACGACGCCGCGGACTGCGCGGAACTGCTGTGCCGCCTGGGGATCGCCGATCCGGACTCGGTGTACTGTTCGGGCCGCTCCTACGGCGGGTACCTGACGCTGGCCTGCCTGACCTTCCACCCCGACCTGTTCGCGGCCGGCATCGCGATCTGCGGCATGAGCGACCTCGAGTCGTTCTTCCGTAACACCGAACCATGGATCGCCGTCGCCGCATATACCAAATACGGTCACCCCGAGTCGGATCGCGAGCTGCTCGCCGACCTTTCCCCCATCCACCGCATCGACGACGTGCGCGCCCCGCTCCTCGTGGTGCACGGCGCGCACGACACCAACGTGCCGGTCAGCGAATCGCAACAGATCGTCGCCGAACTGCAGGCCCGCGGCGCGGTCGCCGAGATGCTGATGTTCGACGACGAGGGCCACGAGATCGTCAAGCGCAGCAACCAACATCGGCTGACCGAGGCCGTTGCCGAGTGGATCACGAGGTACCCGACGCGTCCCGGGGTGATGCGGTGAACCGGCGGATGACCGACCGGTTGCTCGCGCAGCTGGCGGACACCCGCACCGGCAACGAGCGTGCCAATGTGCTCGAGGAACTCCGCCGACTGATCCTGTCCGGTGGCGCGCCCCCGGGTACCCAGATCCCGCCCGCCGAGATCGCCGACGCCTTCGGGGTCAGTCCGATACCGGTGCGCGAAGCGCTCAAAACCCTGGTCGGCGAGGGCCTTGTGGTGCACCGGCCCAACGCCGGGTACCGCGTCAACCAACCCTCCGCCGACGAGCTCCGCGAGATCTACTTCGTGCGTGGCACCCTGGAACAGGCCGCGCTGGCGCGGTCGGTCGAGCTCATCGACGAGTCCGCCCTCCAGATCGCCCGGGACCGCCACGCCGAACTCCTCGTCGCGGTGAAGTACAACGACGGCAAGGCATTTCACGATGTGTCCCGCGAGTTCCACCGCGCCCTCACCACCCCGTGCGCGATGCCGCGACTGCTCAACATGTTCGAGGCGACCTGGAACCTCACCGAGCCCTTCCAGATGATGCGTTCGGTGACCGCCGAGACGCAGGCAGCACTCAACGCCGATCACGAGGACATGCTCGAGGCCTTCGCCGACCGCGACACCCCGTCGGTCCTCGAAGTCGCCCGCCGACACCACCAGCGACTCGAGATCGCGATCGTCGAGACCGCCGACCTTCTCGACGTCCGCCACGACTGACGGGTCCCCCCACGACCGGTACCCTCGGGCGCCGGCCGGTGCACCCGGCGGAATATACTTGCGCGTTCATCACCAGGTAACAAACCGTTCCTACTTTTGTCCCATCAGCATTCCCGCACCTGAGAGCGGTTTTCGCGCTGAGAGACAAACCAGGAGAACACATGTCCACACCGACCCCTGCCGAGGCGGCGCAGTCGCATCACGGCGCCGCGGGCGAGAGCGTCATCAAGGCCGGCTACGACGACCGGCTCACCAACACCGATCTCGCTCCACTGAAAGAACAGAAGTGGACCTGGTACAACATCTTCGCGTTCTGGATGTCCGACGTGCACAGCGTCGGCGGTTATGTCTTCGCCGGTAGCCTGTTCGCGCTGGGTATCGCCGCATGGCAGGTTCTCGTCGCCCTCGTGGTCGGCATCGTCGCCGTGAACATTCTCAGCAACCTCGTCGCCAAACCCTCGCAGATCGCCGGCGTCCCGTACCCGGTGACGACACGAGTGTCCTTCGGGGTGAAGGGTGCCAACATCCCGGCGATCATCCGCGGCGCCATCGCAGTCGTCTGGTACGGCATCCAGACCTACCTGGCCTCGGTCGCGTTCGGCCTCCTGGCCCTGAAGTTCTGGCCCGGACTGGAACCGTGGGGTGATGTCGACCAGCACGGGTTCATGGGACTGTCGGCGCTCGGCTGGGCCGGCTTCCTCCTGATGTGGGTCCTGCAGGCGTTCGTGTTCTGGAACGGCATGGACACCATCCGCAAGTTCATCGACTTCTGCGGTCCCGCTGTCTATGTCGTCATGATCGCGCTCGCGGGTTACCTGATCGCCAAGGCCGGCTGGGGCAACGTGAGCCTCGACCTGTCGGTCGGCGACGGTCTCACCGGATGGTCGTCGGTCACGATGATGATCAGCGCGTTCGCACTGGTGGTCTCCTACTTCTCCGGCCCGATGCTCAACTTCGGCGACTTCTCCCGCTACGGAAAGACATTCGGCGAGGTGAAGAAGGGCAACTTCTGGGGTCTGCCGGTCAACTTCCTGTTCTTCTCGCTGCTCGTCGTGTGCACCGTCTCGGCGGCGGTCACGGTGATCGGCACGGACGCGGACGGCAACATCATCACCGACCCGGTCCACATCGTCGACAAGATCGACAACACCACCGCCGCGGTGCTCGGCGTGCTGACCTTCGCCATTGCCACCATCGGCATCAACATCGTCGCCAACTTCGTGTCCCCCGCCTTCGACTTCTCGAATGTGGCCCCCACCAAGATCAGTTGGCGCACCGGCGGCATGATCGCAGCGATCGGTTCGGTGCTGATCACCCCGTGGAATCTCTTCAACAATCCGACCGCGATCCACTACACGATGGACACGCTCGGCGCCGTGATCGGTCCGCTGTTCGGCATCCTGATCGCCGATTTCTACCTGGTCAAGAAGCAGAAGATCGTCGTCGACGACCTGTTCACCGTGAAGCCGGAGGGCACCTACTGGTACCGCAACGGCTGGAATCCGGTCGCGGTGGGCTCGACTGTCTTCGCCTCCATCCTGCCGGTCTGTGTCGTCATCTTCGGCACCGCCTACCAGGCCAGCTTCACCTGGTTCATCGGCGCCGGTCTCGGCATGGCGGTCTACTGGCTGGGCATGAAGTTCGTTCCCACACAACTGATCTACGGTTCCGCACCCATCGCAGACACGACCACCGACATCGCGGTCGACGCGGCGGGGGAACCCGATCCGACGCCTGAACCGGTGATCGCCGGGGCCGCCGCCGAGGAGGCACCGAGCAGCTGATGCGTCCGAGCGTCGTCGATCCGACGCCCTCTCGGAGCTGACAGCGGTGTTTCGATCGGGCCGCGCGATCTCCTCGCGCGGCCCGATCCGTGTCTACGGGGTCCGACCGAGCCCGCGTGCCGCGATCGCCTCGAGAACGTCCATCGACGCCTTGTAGGGTTCGGTGTCGCGCGGCCAGGGGACGATGACGTCGGTGAAGCCGAGTTCGTCTGCGCGCCCGACCATGTCGTCGAAGAGGTCGACGCTCTCGAGTGGGTTACGCGGTGCAGCCTCGAGACTGAGGTATCGGTCGATCCGACGACCCGGTTGCCGACCCAGTTCCTCGTCGAGGACCGCGACGGCCCGTGCAACGGACGCGAACCACTCGTCGAGGTTTTCCGTCCCCTGGCCGGTGGTCACCCAGGCGTCGCCGTGACGCGCGGCGAACCGCACCGAGCGTGGACCGTTGCCGGCGAGCAGGAACGGCACCCGATCTCGTACCGGTCCACGCCCCAGACGCATGTCCCGCGCGCGGAAGTACGGGCCGTCCGCGTCGACGTGATCCTCGCTCAGGGTCCGGCCGAGCAGACCGACGAATTCCTGGAATCGGTCGACGCGCTGACCGACGGTCAGTTCCGGCTGCCCGAGCACGGCGTCGTCCGGTGTGCCGCCGACACCCAGACCCAGCAGGAAGCGGCCGTCGGAGATGTCCGCGAGGGTCTCGACCTCACGCGAAAACGCCGCCGGGTGACGGAAATTGGGTGAGACCACGAAGGCACCGAGCCCGATGGTGTTCGTGACGACAGCGGCCGCCGACAGCAGCGGCATGCAAGCCGACCAGAGCGAGTCCGGCAGGCCGCCCCAGACGAGGTGGTCGTAGGTCCAGGCGTGGTCGAACCCCATCTCCTCGGCCAGGATCCACCGGGGTCGGGACTGCTCCCAGGTCAGGTCGGGGAGGATGCAGATGCCGTGGCGCACGGCTCACACTGTACTTCGGTTCAGCGGGCGACCGGCGAGACCGCGCCGGGGATCTCGAGGACCATCCTGCGCGCGTGGTCACGTAGACACTGGTGGCCGAGAACCCGGCACCGTTTGCGCCGACGGAGATCCCGGCCGGCGTCGTCAGGTTCACCCATGCGACGCGGATCAGCGGTGCCGGGTGCCCGGCAGCACGATCGCCGACGCCACGAAAAAGCAGAGTGCGCCCACGAATGTCCCGGCGTTGGCGGCGATGGCATCGGCTGTCACACCGTCCTTGTTGACGAAGGCACCGACGGCCGACACCCCGAACGCGACACATCCCACCCAATTCATCAGGACCGACCACCAGCCCCGGTCCTCGAAGTCGAGACCGTGACCCGTCGACCGGGAGTACGCGGCGAAGGCGACCGCGCCGCTGATCAGGAAGGCAACCGAGCCACCGGCGTCGGGAGACCACACGAGGTGGCGCTCACCGGCAACCGTGTGGGCGAACAGGGCGCTCGTCGTCGAGATGTTGAACAGCAGGGTCCCGACGGTTTGGGTTGCGGCGCTGAGCCATTCGGCACGGAGTGCCGATCCCGGCATCGATGCCGCCAGCTCGACGGGGGATGCGCTGCGCACCAACTGGATCAGGCCGGCCCCCGTGAAGAACCACGCGCCGACGAAGTAACACAGATTGACGACATCGGCACCGGCGAGATCGCCGAATCCGGGTGCCGAGCCGAGAGCGAACAGGGCCGACCCGACCATGAATCCCCAGCACTGCTTCGGCAGCGTGGGCGCGAGCGGTGCGGTGGGCCAGGCACGACGCCGCGTCGGTGTTCGGGGTGCCGACCGCTCAGGCGGTGACATCGAGACTCACGACGACCTTGCTCGGTTCGATCCAGACGCCCAGTTCACCCGGTACCCCGTTGCGCGCGCCGAACTCCTCAGCCCGGTCGGCACCCATGTATCGCGCGCCGCACATCGTGGCGATCCGGCGCACCTCGTCGGGGTCCTCGGTCACCACCGCGCGGCCCTGCACCTGGACGAACCCGTACGGCGGTTCCGGCAGGTCGACCGACATCGTCACGCGCGGATCACGCTGTAGTGCGCGTCCTTTCGCGGTTGTCTCACCGGTGTTGAACGCCAGTCGGTCGCCGTCAACGACGAACCAGACCGGGACCACCAGGGGCCTGCCATCGGCGGCGGTGTATCCGAGGTGGCCGGTCTTGGTACCGGAGGCCAGGAATTCCCGGACCGCGGGATCCGACAGCGACGTTCCAGACATGTGTTCAGCCTAGGTGTTCCCGACCCGGACGTTCTCGATTCCAGTAGCCGGCGACGACTTTGGGTAGTAGATGTTTCCGCGTGGCCGATTCCTTCCCGCTTATCGGACAGCACCCGCGGGAAGGAAACAGACACCGCGGGAAGGAAACGGTCCCGCGGGTAGACGAACAGTTCCTCGCTCACCCCTTGTCCGACAATCGGTTGCCGATGTGGACGGCCACCATCATGATCGTGGCGTGCGGCCCGCTGCGGCCTCCTGTCGGCAGGATCGACCCGTCGACGATCCGCAAGCCCTCTGTTCCATGGACCGCACCGAGTGCGTCGGTGCGCACACCCATCGGCATGGTGCCCCAAGCGTGCTGCGAGAACCCCGGCACCGCGGCCACCGAGACGCTGTCCGGCACGACGATGCCGGCGAACTCGGACGAGTGCAGCATCTCCACCACCTCGTCGGCGCCCGCCCGCATCGCCGCGGTCGCCTCCGCCGACGGTTCTCCGAACTCGAGACGGACACGTTCGTCGCCGGCGACCAACCGCACCGGTGACCGGTGCATCGCGGTCACCTCGACCATCGACCCGCTGCGCGGGAGACCGTCGATGTAGGTTGCGAAATCATCGCGATAGCAACGGATCTCGAGACCGTCATCGGTGTGCAACACCGTCGGCAGCACCATGCCGGGCTCGGCCGGTTCCTTTCGGCGGTAGGAAACGGCCAGTCCGCGGTGTTCACCGGCGGCGAGGAATGCGGCCCCGCCGAGCGACTCGAGGTCCGAGGCGAGCAGGAGCTGCGCGGTGCCCAGTGTGCCGCCGGCGAGGACCACCTCGCCGGCTCTGACGGTGAATCGTTCGGTGTGTACCCCGGTGACACGGCGCCGGCCGGCGACCTCGAGCCGCCGGACCTCACAGTCTGGGACGACGCGGAGATTGGGCCGGTCGAGGGCCTGATCGAGGTAGGCCTCGGCGGCGGTCCGGCGCAACATCCCGGACCGGTTGCCGAGCACCCGGTTCACGCCGACCACCGGCCAGCGGTCACGAAGCGACCGAACCGCCGTCCGCGCCGACCAGTACCGTTCGAAAGCCCTTCCGGCGTCGCCGAGTTCGTCGTCGGACACCGGTGAGACACTCATCGTGCCCCCACCCCCACCCCCGTCGAGCTCGGAGTAGGCGGCGTCGATCGCGTCGAGGCCCCAGCTGTCCGGCCAGTCCGCGAAGTCCTCCGGATGCCAGCGCAGGAAGTATCCGCCGTTGACCGCGGAGGAGCCCCCGATCGCACACCCCCGCGCGGCGGTGAGGCCGTCGAGATCGGTGGTGTGCCGGACCGCGTAGGGCGCGTGGTCGCCGATGGGGAGGCGCCGGAGGTCTCGCTCCTCCGGGCCCGGCCAGCGCCCGGGTCCGCGCTCGAGCAGCACGACGTCCCGCCCGGGTTCCCGCGACAGCTTCTCCGCGAGGACACAACCGGCGCTCCCCGCACCGACTATGACGACGTCGGCACTCATCACAGCTGCGCTCATGACACCACGCTCATGACATGAGGGATCAGGTGCGCATTGCGGGGCAACGTCATCGGGAGATGACCGGGCGCAATGCCTCCGCGTCTCGGTGGGTGATGACGCCCTGCCACAGACCTGCGCCATACGCGAGGTCGTCGAGGCGGCGCATCATCAGGTAGCGGAACGGCCCCAGGGCCGGCGGGGTCGTCGGGTCGGCGAGGAGGTCCCGGAACCAGGACACCACCCCCTCGACGATCGCCACCTGGATCGCGAGGGTTCGGAACCGTCTCGACACGAGGGCCAGCAGCAGGGCCACCGGCCAGTAGTGCCGGCAGATCGCATCAGCCGCCTGCAGCAGTCCGAATCCCGCGGCCCGGCCGGTGAGTTGTGCCGAGACGAGCGGCGCCGACGGCAGGTCGCCCAGCCGCTTACGAAGGCGGGTCGCGAGATGGGTCAGGATGAGCATCGCCAGCGCGGCGCCGAAGCGGGTGCGGGTCAGTAGGGCGCCGACGGCCGCGGCCATCGGCACCGACATCACCAGCGGGGCGGCACGGTTTCCGTGGCGTGCGGCGAGGTGGGCTGCTCCGGTCCCGTAGAAGCATCGCCGGGACAGCACCGACCGCATGTCGGTGCGATGGTCGTGTGCCACCCGCGCGACCGGGTCGTACCGTATACGCCACCCTGCAGCGTGCATGCGCCAGCATGCGTCCACGTCCTCGGCGACCCGGAGCGACTCGTCGAATCCACAGAATGCACTGCGCCGCACGACGATTGCCGCACTGGGAACGTAGGGGACCCGGGTGGACGGCAGGACCGCGGACTCCTCGGGACCCATGTCCAGCGACGACCAGCCGTTCTCGTAGCGCTCGGCCAATGAGGACGACCGGTCGGCGGACCGGAGTCCGACGATCCGCGGGGCCACGATCCCCACCGTGGGGTCGGAGAAGTGGGTGAGCAGAACCGTCAGCCAGTCCGGGTCGGGCACGACGTCGGAATCGAGGAAGGCCACGAAATCCGTGGTGGCAGCGGCTGCTCCGGCGTTCCGGGCCGCAGCGGGGCCACGGTTCTCGTCGAATCGGATGACACTCACGCCCGGTCGGTCTGCGACGATCGGGACGCCGGATCCGTCGTCGACGACCACGACGGTCAAACCGTCGAGTGCATCGAGGAGGCGGTCGACGCCGGCCTGATTGTCCTTGACCGGGATCACCACGGTGACGTCGGCGGGCTTCGGACCGAACATCGGACGCGGGTTGGCGACCCCGGCGTCCAGGAGAGCGCGCGCGAGACGACGGGTCACGTTGTCGCACACCTCGATTCGACCGTCGTCCGAGGTCATCCCCAGCGCGGTGTCGGACATGCGCATCAGCCGCGTCGGCGATCCACCGACGAGGTATCGCAGGTCGCCGCCGCGCGCGGACCGCAGATCGATCTGGACCTGGAAGCCATCCGGGAGGTCGGTGCGGTTCTCCGGGGACGCTGCGTCCGCGGTGTCGGCATCGTCACCCGGGTCGTCATCCGAAACAGTCCGTGCACCAACGGTTTCGCCGTCGGTGATGGCCTCGTTGCCGAACGTGTCCTCGTCGGCCGGGTTCCTGTCGGTCACGTCCCTGCCCTCGGTCGCGTCGTCACCACTGATGCCCTGGGCCGAACCACTACCACGCGGGGCCGAATCGTCGAGCGCGGTCATCCGAGCCGCCCCTGGTCGTCGACCTCCCAGGAGACGAGCGCCGCACCGAGGCGATCGGTCACCTCGGCAACCAGGCGCCGGCCCTCGTCTGCGGAGGCCTCGGTGGGATCACCCAGGACGCCGTTGGGACTGACCGCACCGACCCCGCCCTCACGCATGGCACCGAGGAGTGCGCCGACCGGCTCACGATTACCCGCGACTGCCCGTGACGTGTCGACCGACGACGGCGAGACATGAAGCAGCACCGAGGTTTCCGTGAAACCGGCATGTGCGTCCGCGCCCGGGAAGGCGCACGGGAACCAGGCGGCATCCCGCCCCTCGTACCGCAGGCGGGTCACCGCGTCGATCAGGGTCCGCGTGTTGCCGCCGTGCCCGTTCACGAACACGATGCGCCGCGCCCACCGGCAGGCACTGCGGCCGTACTCGATGAGCATCCCGCGCAGTGCGTCGTGACCGATGGAGATCGTCCCGGCAAAGCCCTCGTGCTCGCCACTCGCGCCGTAGTTGAGGTCGGGCGCACGGAGGATGTCGGAATCCCCGAGGCGCTCGCAGACGACGTCGGCGACCGCCGTGGCGATTCGCGTATCGGTGTCCAGAGGCAGGTGCGGACCGTGCTGCTCGACAGAACCGAGAGGTACCACGAGAGTGATCACCTTTCCATCGAGGTCCGGCCAGCTGCACTGCCCCAGCGTCGACGGTCCTGTCATCTGACCAATGCTAGCCATCGTGCTCCCAAGCTTCTGCTCCTCGGCCCAAAAACAACGAGAAAAACGGGCCGAAAACGTCGTGCCGACCACATTGACGAGCGTTCGATCGGTTATGGAATGCTATTGCGTGACACGTGACGCCTGACACAGTGGCGGTACAACGACCGGAGGACGACACATGAGCAGTACGACACCCCACAACAGCGGTAAACCCGGCCCACTCAGCTCCATCCGGGTCATCGAGTTCGCAGGTATCGGCCCGGGACCCCACGCGGCCATGTTGCTCGCCGACCTCGGCGCCGATGTGGTCCGTGTCCAGCGTCCCGGCACGCTCCCCAAGCCCGGCGTGAACGCCGACGCGCTGCTGCGCGGCCGTCGCGTCGTCGAGGCCAACCTGAAGGACGAGACCGATCGCGCGACGATCCTCGATCTCGTCGCCAAGGCTGACGTCATCATCGAGGGTTTCCGTCCCGGCGTCATGGAACGTCTCGGTTTCGGCCCCGATGACCTCACCGAGGTCAATCCCGGCCTCGTGTACGGCCGTATGACCGGCTGGGG
The DNA here is from genome assembly GCF_023218005.1 of Gordonia sp. C13. Classification (NCBI taxonomy): domain Bacteria; kingdom Bacillati; phylum Actinomycetota; class Actinomycetes; order Mycobacteriales; family Gordoniaceae; genus Gordonia; species Gordonia sp. C13. The sequence continues at coordinate 177,089 of NZ_JALPSY010000002.1, read as the reverse complement.
ACAGGACGGCCCCCGCGCCAACCTCGCCGGCCACGACATCAACTACATCTCGCTGACCGGCCTGCTCCACGCAATCGGCCGCAAGGACGATCGCCCGGTGCCGCCGCTCAACCTCGCCGGCGACTTCGGCGGCGGATCGATGTTCCTCGTCGTGGGCGTGCTCGCCGCTCTGCTCGAGCGCGGCATCTCCGGCAAGGGACAGGTCGTCGACGCCGCCATGGTTGACGGCGCTTCCGTTCTGGGACAGATGATGTGGGCGTTCCGCGGCACCGGCCTGTGGAGCGACACCCGCGGCACCAACATGCTCGACACCGGCGCCCCCTACTACGAGGTCTACGAGACCTCGGACGGCAAGTACATGGCCGTCGGCGCCATCGAGCCGCAGTTCTACGCCGAGCTGCTCAAGGGCCTGGGCCTGGCCGACGCCGACCTGCCGGCACAGAACGACATCGCGAACTGGGGCAAGCTGAAGGAGATCTTCACCGAGACCTTCAAGTCGCGCACCCGCGACGAGTGGGCCAAGGTCTTCGACGGCACCGACGCCTGCACCTCGCCGGTGCTGACCTTCGCCGAGGCACCCGCCGATCCCCACATGGCCGCGCGGGCCAACCTGGTCGACATCGACGGTGTCACCCAGGCGCAGGTCGCTCCGCGCTTCTCGCGCACCCAGCCGGAGACCCCGGCCGGACCCTCGACCGAGGCCGTCGACCCGAAGACCCTCTGGGCCTGATCCGACAAGTATTCCCCTCCGCTGCCTGAGGTGCGAGGAGCGAAAGCGACGAGCCACTCCCCCTCCGCTGCCTGAGGTGCGAGGAGCGAAAGCGACGAGCCACGAAGGCCTGGCGAGAATTCCTCACCAGCCCTTCGTGGCTCGCTGCGCTCGCACCTCAGGGAGCAACAAGAACCGCTGCGCTCGCACCTCAGGGAGCAAGAAGAACCACTGCGCTCGCACCTCAGGGAGCAAGAAGACCGCTGCGCTCGCACCTCAGGGAGCAGGGGTCAGACCTTCGAGTGCCCCATGTCGATCTGGAACTCGGCACCGGTGATGCCCTTGGCGCTGTCGGAGGACAGGTACAGGACGGCGTCGGAGATCTCGTCGCACGCCGCGACCGGGTGGTAATCCAACATCGACACGAAATGCGGGGTGACCCACGGCTTTTCGAACAGTCGATGGGCTTCGGTGTCGGCGACTCCCATCGGGGTGTCGACCGCGTAGGGGTGCACGCTGTTGACGCGGATCCGGTGATGACCGAGTTCTTTGGCCGCGGTCTGCGCCAGGCCGACGAGGCCATGCTTGGACGCCGAATACGACGCCTGCATCGGCATCGCCTTCAGTCCGGCGACCGAGCTGATGATGGTGATCGAGCCGCCGTTGCCGGCCTCGAGCATCGCGGGAACCGTGGCCTTGAGCGTTTTCCAGGCGCCGACGAGGTTGATGTCGACGACGTCGGTGAACTGCTCCTCGGTCAGTTCCCAGACCGACCCCCAGGTGAGCACGCCGGCGTTGGCGATGACGTGATCGAGCCGGCCGAACTGCTCGACCGCGTCTGCGACCAGCTGCTGCTGGAACGCGAGGTCCCGCGTATCACCCTGCCGCGCAAGGATCTTGCCGCCCACGCCCTCGACGAGCCGGATCGTCTCTTCGAGGTCCTCGGCCGTGGCGGGCGGGTAGGTAGCGTGGTCGATGATCGGACCCGCGATGTCGAGACCCACGATCGCGGCGCCCTCACGGGCGAACCGGACCGCGTGATTACGGCCCTGACCACGGGCGATGCCGGTGATGTAGACGACCTTGCCGTCGAACTGTCCCATGGCAGAACTGTAACACGTTCTAGTTCTGTCGCGGGCACCGTTTCGCGCGGGTTCTGCTCGAGAACGGGGACCGGGACACCTCCGCCCGCCGACCGGATCTCCGGCGGCGGGCGGGGGTGCGTGCTTGTTCGGATCAGACGTGGCCGAAGGACCGCTTGAAGTCGTCCGGGATGATCAGATCGTCGGCCGAGAGGTCGTTGACGCTCTTGTGCCCCAGGCCCATCAGCGCGCCGTCGAGTCCCATACGCATGAGATCGAGGACGTTCTCGACGCCCGCCTGGCCGTTGGCGGCGAGACCCCACAGGTAGGCGCGGCCGATCATCACGGCGCGGGCGCCGAGGGCCAGGGCCTTGGCGACATCGCTGCCGCGGCGGATACCGCCGTCGAGCAGGACCTCGATGTCGTTGCCGACCGCATCGGCGATGTCGGGCAGCAGACGGATCGTCGCCGGGGTGCCGTCGAGGTTGTTGCCGCCGTGGTTGGACACCGAGATCGCCGTCGCGCCGATGTCGACGGCGCGCTTGGCGTCGTCGAGACGGGTGATGCCCTTGACCATGAACGGTCCGCCCCACTGCTCACGGAGCCACTGCAGGTCCTCCCAGGTGGGCGGCGGGGTGCCCATCCACTCGCCGTAGGCGCCGAAGAAGGTCGGGCCGGGAACACCCTGCGGGGTGAGGTTCGGCGCGGTGAGGTCCGGGATGATGACTTTGCCGCCCTTGACCCAGTCCAGCGCGTACCGCGGCTTGACCGCGATCTCCGGGCCGAGACGCACGAGCGCCTTCAGGTTCACCTTCTCGGGGATCTCCGGGCTGCCCCAGTCGCGGCCGACGTTGAACACCCAGTCGGTCGTGACGATGAGACCCTTTGCGCCGGCGGCCCGTGCACGCTCGGCGCGGCGGAGGATGTCCTCGCGGCTGCCGAGCCAGTAGATCTGGAAGAACACCTTGTCGTTGACGGCGGTGACCTCTTCGACGGCGTGCGAGGCGAAGCTCGACAGGCCCATTGCGGTACCACGCGCGGCCGCGGCGCGCGCGACGGCGACCTCGCCCTCAGGGTCGACGGCCTGGACACCGGTAGGCGAGATCATCACCGGGAAGGACAGCTCCTGCCCCATCACCGAGGTGGTCATCTCACGCTCCGGTTGTGCGCCGACAACGTGTGGCGCCCAGCCGAGTTCGTTGAAGGCCTGCACGTTGTCGTCGACGGTCACACCGGCCTGCGTGCCGGCGACCAGCGACGAGTAGACCGACTTCGGCAGTCGCTTCTTCGCCCGGCGCTGGGCCTCGGTCACCGTTTCGAACCAGGGGTTTTTCGCCCAGGGGTTGAGAGCCATTTCTCCTACTCACTCACTTCTCGGATGCGTGCCATCGCCCGGGGCACCCGTGTACCCCGGGGAGGACTCGACACTGTTGGGCCGCGGGCGGATTACCGCGCAGCAGGGGTGAACCCGGCGAGCGGGTTCTCATCACAGGACTTGGTGGGCCGACCGATCGGGGTGAGGTCCCCGTCGGGTCGACGGGTCATCAGCGTCAGCGGGGTTCCGCGCGAATGATCCTTGTTCGCCGTCGGTTTGGTGCGTTCGCCGGCGAGGAGCTCTTCGCCGTAACCCTGCACACACTCGGGATCCGGTCCGGCCAGCGGCAGACCGGTGAAGAACTTGGCCGCCATGCAGCCACCGCGGCAGGCGTCGAAGTGCGCACACTTGGTGCAGGCACCGGCGTTCTGCGGTTCACGCAGTTCGGTGAACAGATCCGAGCGCTGCCAGATCTCCTGGAATCCGCCGTCCGAGAGGATGTTCCCGGCGAGGAAGTTCTCGTGGATCGCGAACGGGCAGGCGTACACGTCGCCGACCGGGTCGATGAGGCACACGACGCGTCCGGCACCGCAGAGGTTGAGGCCGGGCAGACCGCCACCGGAGTCCCCACCGAACGCCGACAGGTGGAAGAACGAGTCTCCGGTCAGCACGCGATCACCGTGTGCGACAAGCCAATCGTAGAGTTCACGCTGCTGCTCGGGCAGCGGGTGCAGGTCGTCCCACACATCGGCGCCACGGCCCGACGGACGCAGGCGGGTGATGCGCAGGGTGGCGTCGTACCGATCGGCCAACGCCTTGAACTCGTCGAGCTGCGCGACGTTCTGCCGCGTCATCACGACGCTGATCTTGGCGTCCTTGAAGCCGGCCTCGGCCAGGTTCTCGAGTGCCCGGACCGCCATGTCGAAGGAACCCGGGCCGCGCACGGCGTCGTTGACCTCCGCGGTCGCGCCGTCGAGGGAGATCTGGACGTCGACGTAGTCCGACGCGGCCAGGCGTGCGGCGACCTTCTTGTCGATGCGCAAACCGTTGGTGGAGAACTTGACTCCCACCTGATGGCTGGTGGCGTAGTCGACGAGCTCCCAGAAGTCGGGGCGCACGGTCGGCTCACCGCCGCCGATGTTCACGTAGAAGACCTGCATGCGCTGCAGTTCGTCGATGATCGCCTTGCACTGTTCGGTCGACAGCTCGCGCGGGTCACGCTTGCCCGACGAGGACAGGCAGTGCACGCATGCCAGGTTGCAGGCGTAGGTGAGTTCCCACGTCAGACAGATCGGCGCGTCGAGGCCGCGCTCGAACTGATCGACGAGGCGGCCGACCTTGGGCACCTGGTCGGCGGGCGCGCTCGCCCGCGGGGAGGTCACGAGTTCGGCTGCGGTGGGCGGCATCTCGATGGTCGTCATCGTGTCGGTCCTAGGGTCGAGGCGGAAGCGGAGCGCCGATCGGGGCTGTCGATCGGCGGAGGTGGTCGGTCAGGCCGCGCGGGGCGTGATCATCGCGCTGTCGGCCAGCGCCGTGAGCGCCTGCACGTACAGGGGCCGCTGAGCAGGCGTGACGCCCGCTGCGAGGAGGGCTGCCTCAGCGGAGTCGTGATCGGCGAGCGACGAGACGATCCCGACCACGGTCAGGTTCTTGAGGAACGAGAGCTTGCGGGTACCGAAGTGGTACAGCAGGGCGCCGAACGGCTCGGGGCGCAGTGCCACCTTCGGGTTGAGTTCCCACGCGGCGAACGTGTCGAAGCCGGCGGGGGCATCGGGGGCTGGGGTGTCGAACCGGACCCCGGCGACCGCAGAACGGTCGCCGGAGGTCGGATTCGATGTCGGGGCTGACATCAGTAGACCCCGCACATCCCATCGATCGACACCTCTTCGACGAGCGACTCGGCGATGAGTTCGGTCTCGTTCGAGTTTGCAGCGGTAACCGCGGACTGGTCGGCCATGATCCATACCTCCTGATCTTCTAAGTGACTCGGATCACGATGGACTATAGTGGCACTCAGTGCAGATTTCTACCACTAGAGCAAAACTGCCCGTTCGGACAGGCGGTTCGGGCCCCTTCGACCCGCTGCGCGCGAACGGATCCCATATGGTGAGGTCTCGATGACTGCGACGACACAGCAGGATGCGGGCCCCGGGCGGGCCGCACCCGGGCGACGCCCGATCTCCTCGCGCGCCCGGATCAGCGCGCTCGCGATCGGCCTGTTCACCACCCGGGGTTTCGAGGAGACCAGCGTGGACGACATCGCCGAGGCCGCGGGCATCGCGCGTCGCACGCTGTTCCGGTACTACTCGTCGAAGAACGAGATCCCGTGGGGAGAGTTCGACGACCATCTGGGCGAGCTACGCGGGCTCCTCGCCCAGATCCCCACCGACATCCCCATGGCCGACGCCCTCGTGGATGCCCTGGTCGTGTTCAACCGGGTGCCACCGGAAGAGCTCGAGAACCACCGCCGGCGCATGTCCCTGCTGCTCGGAGTTCCGGCGCTCCAGGCACATTCGATGATCATGTACGCCGACTGGCGCCACGTCATCGCCGAGTTCTGCGCGGCCCGGCTCGGTCTGGACGAGAACGATCACCTGCCCCAGACCATCGGGTGGTTGTGCTTGGGCGCGGCACTCGCCGCCTACGAGCAGTGGCTGGCCGATCCCGACGCCGACCTCGAGAGACTGATCAGCGACGGCGCGCGGACCGTCGCCACCGGTGTCGCATCACTGACCCGCGTGCCATGATCGGCGGGGCCAACCACACCGGCTCCGAGAGGGCCTCGTGGGACACCCATCGGTTGGTCTATCCTGAAATAGAACGTGTTCTAATTCGGCCGGGTTCGCCCGGTCCTCGACGTCGGAGAGCTGCTACATGCCTGACCTGACCCCTCACGGCTCACGAAGCGTGATCCTCACGGTGGCCGAGGTGATCGATGAGACGTCCGATGCCAAGTCCATCGCATTCGAGGTCCCCGAGACGTCGTCGGCCGCATTCACCGACTACAAGCCGGGACAGTTCCTCACTCTGCGCATCCCGAGCGAGCAGACCGGCTCGGTCGCCCGCTGCTACTCGCTGGCCTCGTCGCCGTACACCGACGCTCGACCCAAGGTGACCGTGAAGCGCACCGTCGACGGATACGGTTCCAACTGGGTCTGCGACAACCTCGCCCCCGGCTCCCAGGTCGAGGTGCTGCCGCCGTCGGGCGTCTTCACCCCCAAGTCCTTCGACGACCCGTTGCTCCTCATCGCCGCGGGCAGTGGCGTGACGCCGGTGATGTCGATCCTCAAGGCGGCGCTGAAGAAGAGCAGCGCGCCGATCGTCTTCTTCTACGCGAATCGCACCGAGAGCGACGTGATCTTCGCCGCCGAGCTGCGCGACCTGCTCCACGCCCACGCCGACCGGCTCACCGTCGTCCACTGGCTGGAGAGCCTGCAGGGGCTGCCCACCGCGGCGGCTCTGGCCTCGGTGTTCGTGCCGTACTCGACCACCCACACCGCCTACATGTGCGGACCCGGCCCGTTCATGGATGCCGTCCACAAGGCCCTGGCACAGGCGAACTTCCCGCACCACAACGTCCACACCGAGGTGTACAATTCGCTGTCCGGCGACCCGTTCGCCGACGTCGAGCTCGAGGAGGTCAGCGAGGAGGACCAGGCGTCCGCCGCCACTGTCGAAGTCGAACTCGACGGTGAGACCCACACGCTGACCTGGCCGCGCAAGCGGACACTCATCGACGTAATGCTGGCGGCCGGTCTCGATGCCCCGTACTCCTGCCAGGAAGGCGAATGCGGTTCCTGCGCCTGCACTCTCACCGAGGGCTCCGTCGACATGGACAACGCCGGCGCCCTCGACCCCGAGGACATCGCGGACGGGTACATCCTGGGCTGCCAGGCCCACCCGACCTCGGACTCGCTCAAGATCGAGTTCTGACCGGCAGTTGGCGAACAACACGAAGGAGCACGACGTGACACCCATCCGGAAGTCCCGACCGAACCCGGTCCACCTCGCTCGCGGCCTGGCGGTGATGCTCCTCGGCATCGGCGTGCTCCATTTCGTCGCACCCAAACCGTTCGACGAGATCATCCCGGAGGAGATCCCCGGCGATCCGCGTACGCTGACCCACCTGTCCGGCGTCGCCGAGATCGGCCTGGGCGCCGGACTTCTCGTGCCGCGGACTCGCCGACTCTCCGGAGCGTTGTCGGCCCTGTTGTTTCTCGCCGTCTATCCCGCCAACCTCAACATGGTGCGACTCTGGTGGAACAAGCCGCTGCCCTACCGGGTCGTCGCCGTGGCACGCCTGCCGTTGCAGTTCCCGATGATCTGGGCGGCCATCCGCGTGGCACGCAGGGGCTGACTCACCTCAGCCCACGGAAGTACGCGCGTTCCTCGGGCGTCCGGTGCTCGATCGCGTAACTCAGTGCCGTGCGGCCCATTCGAGCCGCGTTCTCCTCGAGGTACGTCAGGAGTATCTGCTCGTCGACGCGCTTGCCCGTCTCCCTGAGCATCCACCCGAGAGCCTTCTGGATGAGGTCTCGACGATCGTCGCGGACGAGTGGGGCCACGGCGAGAAGTGCTGATGCATCGCCGTTCTTGATGTGGGCGAAGGTCGCGATGACTCCTACCCGACGGCGCCAGAGATCCTCGTCGGCAGCGTGGGAGAGGATCACCTCCATCCCACCGCGGAGTCTGCAGAACTCGCCCAGGACCGAGTCGGCCGACGAGTCCACGAGATCCCAGTTGTTCACCCGCCCTCGGCGCACCGCGTCGAGGTACAGCTCGACCCACCGCCCGGCCTCGTCCCAATCCGGCTCCGACCTCGGCTTCAGGGTGCGCTCGAACTCACCCCGGAGCAGAAACAGGGCGATGAGCCGATGTTCGTGGACCGGCGAATCCAACAGCGCGCCAACTTCATCGGTGTCGATACCGCGGAAGCGTTTGGCGATCGCACGTTGCTGCGGCACACGTAGGCCGATGAACTCGTCGCCCTCGCCGTAACCGCCTGGGCGGACCTGGAAGAACCTGGCGAGGTCGACGGCACGCTGCGGGTCGGCGACCTCGGCAGCGGCCGCGCGCACCGCCGCAGCCGTCAGCTCGGCACCCACCGGTGCTAGAGCAGGTCGGCGATGGGGGTCGGCGTCTGCAGTTTCGGCCGTGTCTTCATCACCGCACCGACCTTGCCCGCGCCGACGACGCCGGTGAGGATGCCGTCCCGGCTGTAGTAGGCCACGAACTTCTTGCCGTCGTCGGAGACGATGTGCACGGTGTCGTCGGCGCGAGGTGCACCGAGCACCTGGATCTTGACGTCGAACTGGTCGCTCCAGAAGTACGAGACCACCGCGGTCACGGCGTCGCCGCCGGTGATCTGGTGCGCGACGACGGAGGCCTGATCGACCGTGTGATTCCAGTGTTCGACGCGCTGCGGGGTGCCGTCGTCGTCGCGCCAGTTGGCGACGTCGCCGAGGGCGTAGACGTTCTCGGCGCTGGTGTGTCCGGTTGCATCGCAGGCGATCCCGCCGCCCGCCTCGCGCGGCGCCAATTCGATCCCGGAGCCATCCAGGTAGCCGGTGACGGGCGTGGAACCGATGCCGACGACCACGAGGTCGGCGGGGAGTTCGGTGCCGTCGGCGAGCTTCACCGCGTTGACCTTCGGCCCGCTCGCACCGTCGGTGACGACGATCTCGGCCACACCGACCCCCGTGCGCAGATCCACGCCGTTGTCGGTGTGGAGCCGCGAGACCAGCTTCCCGATCTCCTCGCCGAGCGCAACAGCCAGCGGGGTGGGGGCGGGTTCGACGAGGCTGACGCTCAACCCGCGCGAGGTGAGGCTCGCGGCCACCTCGCAGCCGATGAAACCGGCGCCGATGACCACGGCGGTCGAGGCGGAATCGATCTCCTCGCGCAGCGCGATCGCGTCGTCGTAGGTGCGGATCATGTGCACCCCCGCGACGGCATCGGCGAGGCCCGGGAACGGCCGCGGATCGAGACCGGTGGCCAGCACCAGGGTGTCGTAGGCGAGCGTGTCGCCGGACGCCAGGGTGACGGTCCTGTCCGCCGGCGACACGGAGGTCACCGCGGAACCCAGACGCAGGGTGATGTCGGATTCGGCGTAGAACTCCGCCGGTTTGAGGTCGACGCGATCGTCCTTGCCCAGGAGCACCGACTTCGACAGTGGCGGACGATCATAGGGCGGATGGTCCTCGGCGCCCACCAGGGTGATCGGATCGGCGAACCCGTTGTTGCGCAGGTTCTCCGCAACCCTGATCCCGCCCAGGCCCGCCCCGACGATCACGACGCCCGCGCCTGATCCACTCATCTTCCGTCCCCTCTCACCCCGCGCTCACCGTTCGCCTCGGGATGCCTGATGACATCCCGGCGTCGGCGCCTCAGCGGGTCACGTCTCCGACCGGTTGCAGGTCGGACAACAGCCAATTCCCGTCGACCTTACGCATAAGTGCCCACCTCGCGGTAGGGGTCGCCTCACCCTCCGCGTCGGCCGCTTCCCCAGAGCCCGTGGAATTTTCACCGTCCCCGACAGACACCGTCTGGTCCACGAACACGAGGACCCTCGCACGTTCGGCGGAACTGTCGTTCAGACCGGCACCGACGACTCGTCCGACCATCGACACCGAGGCGGCCCGCGCCCCCGGGACCACCACGTCGACGCCGCGATTGCGGTACTCGAGTCGCAACGGATCGGCGAGCAATGCGTCTGTCCGTCGGCGCTGGTCGGGTGGGTCGTCCGGCCCGAACGTCATGAGGGCGGCGACCGCCCCGCCCGCCGCGGACAAGATCGCGGCGCGCTCGTCCTCTCCGGGCTCCGGGTCCGATCGCAGTACCCCGATCCACGCGACCAGCGCGACGACGAGCGCCGTGACCGTGACGGCGGCCAGGACGGCGAGACGGCGACGCTGCCGGCGGGTGGGGCGCGGTTCCAGGAGGTCACTCACGGCTGACGCGCCCCCGCGATCTTCCAACCGTCACCGGTGCTTTCCATGGTGATCAGCGCGGTGATCCGTTCGGCGGTCGTGTCGACGGCCGCGGCCTCCTCGGCCGTTCCTTCGGAACCGAGCAGCAGCGGATTGGTGGCGTCGGCGACGACGAGTACATCCACGGTGACGCCGACTTCGTCCGACGCCGGATCGGTCACCAGCCCGGCCGAGACCACCTGCCCGACACTGCGTCCGGCCTGCGTACGCACCTCGGTGATCAGTGCGTCACGCGCGCTCTCGATGCGGTCGCGCTGCGCGCCGGTGCTCACCGCGAGTACGCCGTCCACGAAACCGACCGGGTCGGCCGGGTCGGCGGTCAGCATGGCCGCGACCCCCGCCCGCGCGGAATCGAGCACCTCGGTCTGGCGATCGACCTCGGCCCGCTGTCCCCGGATCTGCCATCCCAGGACCGCACCCACGACCACGAGGATCGCAACGGCGACCGCCGTGCCGATGAGGACTGTGCGTAGAAGTCGAGTGCGTCGCACGGCACGCGCCCGGAGAGCGGGTGCGGCGGCGATCCGGGTCGCGCGAGCGTCCCTTCGAGCCTCATCGACCCGATCCCGGGCGAGCTGCACTCGTGTGGTGGTCACCGAGTCGGCTGTGGCGGAATCGGTTCTCGCAGCATCGGTCATCGCCATCAACCGACCACATCGGCCGCGGCGAGGAGCCACTCGTCGTCGGCACGGATGAAGCGAGCCAGCACCGACCGGCGGGCCGTCGTCGTAGCGGCGCCGGTCCGGGCGAGGGCGTCGGACCGGACAGTCACCGCCACCCGGAGGAGTGCCTGCCCCTCGGTGGTATCGGCGTCGACCACGCTGACGACCTCGGGCCGCCACACCACGGACGCCGTCCCCTGTTCCGGCGGCCGGGTGAGCTGTGCACCATAGCTGTCGAGGAAGTCTCGGGCGACGAGCGCCCGGGCCCGTGTCCGATCCTGTTGCCACCGCGAGGAATCCACTGAGAAGACGTCGGCGACGATCGTTCCGGCGCGTTCACGCAGTTGTTCGCGGCTCTGCTCGAGCGCATCTCCTGCCGCGTGTACACGCCACGCGAATCCCACGGCGACGAGCGCTGCGGCCAGCACCAGCGCCGCCACCAGCAGCCGGAGGGCCCCGACGCGTACCGAAATGTATCCGGATGTGGTCATGGAAGGTATTGCACCGCCCCGAGTTTCAGTGCACCGTCGTCCGGGGTCACGAGCACACGAAGCCGGAACCGGCGGACCTGCGCTTCCCCGGTGTCTCCGGCGGCGTCGAACACGACGGTCGCCGCGACGAGAACCGTGGCGCTGTCACCGTCCCGGGCGGAGACCCCGGTACCGTCCACCGAGGACCTCGACACGGACCCGTTGGCCTGTACGAAAGCGCTGTAACTGTCGGCGGATTGGGCGAACTCGTCGTAGAAGGTACCGGTGGCACCGGCGAGGATCTTGCGCGCGCGACCCGGATCGCGGTGGTCCGGTGCGATCAGCACGGCCACGCGGTCGGCGGCCGCGCGCTCGAAGTCGTCGTCGGTGGGGGCATTCCGCGTGTCGGACCACGCCATGACCGCGATACCGGCCAGGACCACGGCTACGACCGCCACCAGCGTCGCCAGAATCCACCGGCGCCGCGGCACCCGCCGTCGTAGGCCGGCGTCGACCTCGCGCGCGTGCAACTCCTCGAGTGCCTCGCGCAGATCACGCCGGGCGCTGCGCTCCGCGGCGATCTCCGCGGCACCCGGCCGCGCCTGCCCCCTCAACGACACGCTCTCCTCTACGACGACAGTCGTAGGTTCGGCTTGTCCTCGATCTTCTCCCCGCGGATGCGACTCGCATAGGCGGCGCGCGCCTCCTGGTCGGGACGCAGGAAGATCGAATCCAGCTTGGTGAGTTTGCGGGTGAACCGCTTCATCGCCTGCGGGAACAGCGGACTGGAGTCGGCCCAGCGCATGGACCGCGGGGCGTACACCCGGGTCACCGGGCGGGCGATGGTCTCGACCACGATCGCCGCGACCTCCTCGGGCGCGACGGTCTGGATGAACCTGTTGGTCTGCAGGCCGGAGATCAGGGCGGTACGGGTGAAGGTCGGGAGAACGGCGCTGACGGTGACGCCCTCCGGCTCCAGCTCCGCGCCGAGGGCCTCGGAGAACTCGATCACCGCGGCCTTGGCACCGTTGTAGATGGTCAGACCCGGGGTCGGGATACGGCCGGCCGTCGACGCGATGTTGACGATGTGGCCGGTACGACGCGGGGCCATCCGGCGGGCGGCTTCCTGGCAGCCGATGATGACACCGAGGACGTCGATGTCGTAGGTGCGTCGGATGATCGTGTCGTCGTAGGACAGGAACGGACCGACCGGCATGATGCCGGCGTTGTTGACGAGGACGTCGATCGGTCCGAGTCGGGATTCGACCTCGGAGAGGAAGGCGTCGAAGGACTCCCGCTTGGTGACGTCGACCTCGACGCCCTCGATGCCGAGGTCGGCGGCGGCCTTGCCCACCGCCTCGCCGTCGACGTCCCCGATGGCGACCTTCGCACCCGCCTGGAACAGCTGCGTCGCGGTCTCGAATCCGATTCCGCGTGCACCACCGGTCACCACGACGACCTTGTCCTTCAGCGCCGTTCGGATGGCGTCGTGATCGGGCGTCCGGGACAGCTTGTCGCGCAGGCTCATTGGTTCCCCTCGGGTGGTTGTCGTTGGATCGAAAGCGAGTAACGGCGCCACGGGCCGTCGAAAGTCACGTGCTGATCACCAGATCATCGGGGCGAGGAATTTCGTGGCGAACGCACGGGCCTGTTGCGGATCGGTACGGGCCGGGTCCGACGGCGGGGTCTCCAGGAGCGAGATCACCAGTCGCACATGGATCTCGACGGCCTCGAGCAGGTCCTCCACCGGCATCTGCGCACCCTCGTCGCGCAGGGTGGCGGCGACCCGATCGGTGACCATGTCGATGAACAGCGACGTCATCTTCGCGGTGACGCTCTTGATCTCGGAGTCGGTGAGGACGATCCGGCTCAGCAACGGATCGGACTTGACCAGCTCGGCGCCCACCGCGAAGGCCTCGACCAGGGCATCCTTGGGGCCCATCCCCTTGACCGATTCCTCGAGTTTCTTCATGCCCCGCTCGTAGGCGTCGTTGGCGACGGCGTAAAGGAGGGCCTCCTTGTTGGGGAAGCGGCGGTAGAGCGTGCTGCGGCTGACGCCCGCACGGGCCGCGACCTCGTCGATGTTGGCGCGCCGCACCCCGACCTCGGCGAACTCCGAGCCCGCGGCGGCGAGGATCGCGGCCTCCTGGTCGGCCGGGCTGGCGGTGTTGCGCACCTTGCGGTTGGACGAGCGAACGCCCTTCCCCTTTGCAGCGCTGTTCACGGTGTCCTTCACGAGATTGTCCGACACGCGACTCACCGACGCCGGAGGGTCACGGGGAGCCTGTCCTTGGGCACGGGCAGCGCGCTGTAGTCCATGGGCAGGACGTAGTCGGCCGGAACCGACCACTCGTACCCGCGGAGCAGGTGGTGCATGATCGTCTTGATCTCCATCTGGCCAAAATACAGGCCGATACATTTGTGAACGCCACCACCAAATGGCATCCAGGCGAAGCGGTGGGACTTGTCCTCGGCGCGTTCGGGACCGAACCTCTCCGGGTCGAACATGTCAGGGTTGGTGAAGAACTCGGGATCCCGATGACTGGACAGGGATGACGTGGTGACGATGGTGCCCTCGGGGACGTAGAAGCCCTCGATCGAGGTGTCCTTGACCGCCATACGGGGCTGCGCCGGGACCGGCGGGCACAGTCGGAGCGACTCCTTCATCACCAGATCCAGGGCCGTCATGCCGGCGAGAGCGTCGTAGCCGAGTTCCGGTCCGAGTTCGAGGGACTCGGCGCGGGCGCGGTCCTGCCACTCGGGATGCTTGGCCATGTTGTAGGCCATCTGGCTCATCGTGATGGTCGAGGTGTCGTGCGCGGCCATGAGCACGAAGATCATGTGGTTGACCACGTCCTCGTCGGAGAAGCTGTGCCCCTCATCGCTTTCCGCGTGGCACAGGACCGAGAAGAGATCCGGCGTCTCCCGCGCGCGCTTGGCCGCGATGTTGGCGTAGAAGAACTCCTCGAGGACCTTGCGTGAACGCAGGCCCTTCCACCAGCGTCCACCGGGCAGGGGTTTGCGCACGTAGGCAACGCCTGCGCGGACGGTGTCGATGAATGCCTTGTTGATCCGGTCGGCCTCGTCCCGGGGCAGGTTCAACCCGAGGAAGACCTCGAGCGCGAGGTCGAGGGTGAGCGCCTTGAACTGCTCGAACAGCTTCACCGAACCGACCGGGAACTCCGCGACGCGCTCGGCGATCATCGGCTGCATCTCCTGCATGTAACCCTTGAGCGCAGTGGTGCTGAACGCCTGCTGCAGGATCTGCCGGTGATGACGGTGCTCGTCGAAGTCGAGGAGCATGACACCGCGGTTGAAGAAGGGGCCGATGAAGTAGCTCCACGCCGGGCCGTTGGCGAAGGCCCGGTCCTTGTTCATCAGGAGTTCCTGGGCGGCGCGCGGGTTCCCGGTCATGACCATCTGCACGCCGAAGGCGTTCAGTCCGGAGACGCTGCCGTACTGCGCCCGGCGACGGTCGGCGAAGGCGAACGGGTCACGCCGCATCGACATGATCTCGAGGAAGCTGTTGCGGTCAGAGCACGGAATGGCCTGGAGGTCGCTACCCGCAGGTGGGGTCGCCAGTACCGCTGCCATGACCGTCTCCTTCCATACGGAGCTCCGCTGAATGTGATCCACATCGCATACTAGACCATGTTGAGACAAATCAGCAAAGACGTTCCTAACGCGAGATGGATGCCTCAAATACCGGCGAGCAGTCCATGACACCGCCGCAGCCGATCCCGCCACCAGTTCTTCCGGTCCTCCGTGGCGGCCTGGGCGACGACGTCGACGTCGGCACCCGGACCGAACCACCGCGGTTCGACGACGCCGTCGCGCATCAGGAACGGCGGCGCGACGTCGGCGGTGAACAGCGAGCCGGTACCGAGTCCGCACGCGAGGTCGAGTCGGGGCAGCGCCGCGGCCGCCGCGACCCCGGCCGCGATGCCCACCGCAGAATCGAGGGCACTCGACACCACGACCTCGAGGCCAAGGGTGTCGGCCAGTTCGAGCGTGGCTCGCATCCCCCCGAGGGGTGCCACCTTCACGACCGCGACATCGGCGGCGTCCGCCGCCACCACGCGCAAAGGGTCGTCGGCCTTGCGGATGGATTCGTCGGCGGCGATCGGAACGTCGACCGCACGCCGCACCTGCGCCAGTTCTTCGACCGTGCGGCAGGGTTGTTCGGCGTATTCGACCTCGCCGATCGCCCGTAGGGCGGTGATCGCCTCACCGACCGACCAGCCGCCATTCGCGTCGACGCGGACTCGTCCGATCACCTCGCGCGTGGCCACCACCCGCGCGACGTCGTCGTCGAGGGTCTGCCCCGGTTCGGCGACCTTCACCTTCGCTGTCCCCGCGCCCGGGTACCGCTTCAGTAAATCGGCCACCTCGTCGGCCGGGATCGCAGGCACCGTCGCATTGACCGGCACGGTGTCGCGGACCGCGGGCGGCGGACCGAGATAGGCCGCCTCGATGCCGGCACGCAGCCAGGCGGACGCCTCCGCGTCATCGTATTCGACAAACGGACCGAACTCTCCCCACCCCGCGGGACCGGGGAAGATCATCGTCTCGCGGGCGGTCAAGCCGCGGAACCGGGTCCGCATCGGCAGGCGGACCACGACGGCCGTCGCGAGCAGGTCCTCCACATCCGGGAGCTGCCACTCACCGTTCACGCCGCGGGGCATCCACGTCCTCCTGGGTCAGTCGCGCCAACTTACAACGAGGGTTGTGTGAATTCGATGGAACAACCTTCCAACTTTGTTCCAAGTCCGCTACCCTCGCTCACATGTCAGTCAACCAGGGATTCGATGCCGGTATCCGCGAGGCGGAGCCGATGATCGTCGACGACACCCCGGACACCGCCGGCGAGATCGTGCGGCCTCGGCTCGGAGCCGACTCACTCGTGTGGAAGTTCTACGGCGACTCGCGGGGCATCCTCGGCTTCCAGCGCCTGGCCGGCACCGAGAACTGCATCGAGCAGCTCGGGCAGGCCGTCCTCGACCACTCGGTGATCTTCAGCGACTTCCTCGGCCGCGCCAAGCGCACCGGGCCGCCGGTGATGAAGACCGTGTACAGCACCGAACCCGAGAAATGGGGCCGCACGGTGCGCGACTTCCACCGCGACATCAAAGGCACCATCAGCGACGGCTCGCGCTACCACGCTCTGAACCCCGAGCTCTTCTACTGGGCCCACGCGACCTTCGTCGACCAGGTCCTCTACATCACCGACACGTTCATCCGCCGCCTCAGCTACGCCGAGAAGGTACAGATCTTCGAGGAGAGTAAGGTCTGGTACCAGCTCTACGGCGTCAGCGATCGTGGCCAGCCGGAGACGTACGAGGAGTTCGTCGCCTACTGGGAGGACATGCTCAACCGCTTCATCCCCCACAAGACGATCGTCTACGCGACCGGCTACATCCGTCAGGGACTGCCACGACCCAAGAAGATCCCGGCCCCGGTGTGGAAGGTCCTGTCGGCTCCGCTCAACGCGTTCATCCGCACGGTCATCGTGGGAACGCTCCCCCAGCAGATGCGTGACGTCTGCGACCTGGAGTGGGACGACAAGAAGGAGAAGAACTTCCAGCGCTTCGCCGCGTTCATGCGCGCGATCAACCCGCTGGTGAACCGTCTCCCACTCAAGTACCTCTACGTTCCTTGGGCCTACGAGGCCTGGCAGAAGGTCGGCATCGACCCCCGACCGTTGCACAACAAGCCTGCGGCCTAACGACCCAGAAACTCCTCGACGTGCCGGATGAACTCCGCACGGCGGTCCCGGTGCACGCTGTGCCCGGCGTCGAGGGTGATGAATCGTGAGTCGGGCAGGGCGTCGCTGACCGTCCGCAGGTGGCGGGGCGGCAGGAAGCTGCGCTCCCCACCCGAGATGACCATCGTCGAAGCGGTGACGCGCGGCAACTCCGACCACCACTCCGGGGCACACACGTCGAACTCGGCGACGATCTCGTCGCCCATCCGGCCGTCGTAGCGGATGACCGGCCAGGGGTTGCGCGCCAGCGCGACGAACCCGCGGATCTGCTCACCGAGCGTCGCCTTCATGGTGATGCCCTCGGACAGATCGGCCTCGTCCCGCGGCATCGGCGGGACCTCCTCGAGGACCATCCGACGCACGCGGGACGGTTCGTACATCGCCAGACGTAACGCGGTGTGGGCACCGAGTGAATGTCCGACGACGTCGGCCACGTGGACACCGAGATTGTCGAGCACGTACACCAGGTCATCGCGGAAATCATCGAGTCGGTACGGCCCCTCCGGCCGGCCACTGCGGCCGTGACCGCGCAGGTCGACACTGACCACACCACGACCCTGCCGACGCAACGACGCGGCGAGCGGCCGCCAGGTCGAATGATCCGACGCCATCCCGTGGACAAGGACCACCGGCACGCCGCGGTCGGGTTCACCGGCCACCCGGACCGCGAGGTCGGGTTCGGCACGTCGACTGAGCACACGCATGGAATCAAGCCTACGAAAGACGCCCCGACGGACCGCGTCACACTCGCGATCATCCCGACCGCAGATCTCGCTTCGCCGACGCGACGTCGATCGAGGTCGCGTCGTCGAAATGAGGTTCGGCGGTGCCGCAACGACAAAGGCGCCCGGCCGCTTTCGCGACCGGGCGCCTCTCGACTCAGTGAGTCAGTGCGTCAAAGCAAGAATCACTTGGTGATCTTGGTGACTCGACCCGCACCAACGGTGCGGCCACCCTCGCGGATGGCGAAGCGCAGGCCCTCGTCCATGGCGACCGGCTGGATGAGCTTGACGCTCATCTCGGTGTTGTCGCCCGGCATGACCATCTCGGTGCCCTCGGGGAGGGTGACGACGCCGGTCACGTCCGTGGTACGGAAGTAGAACTGCGGACGGTAGTTGTTGAAGAACGGGGTGTGACGGCCGCCCTCGTCCTTGGACAGGATGTATGCCTGGCCCTCGAACTCGGTGTGCGGGGTCGTGGTGCCCGGCTTCACGATGACCTGACCGCGCTCGACGTCCTCACGCTTGAGGCCGCGGAGCAGCAGACCGGCGTTGTCGCCTGCCTGTGCGGAATCGAGGAGCTTGTGGAACATCTCGATACCGGTGACGGTGGTCTTGGTGCTCTTCTCGCGGATGCCGACGATCTCGACTTCCTCGTTCACGTTGACCTCGCCGCGCTCCACACGACCGGTGACCACGGTGCCGCGGCCGGTGATGGTGAAGACGTCCTCGACGGGCATGAGGAACGGCTTCTCGGTCTCGCGAACCGGATCCGGGATCGACTCGTCGACGGCAGCCATGAGATCCTCGACCGACTTGGCCCACTCGGGGTCACCCTCGAGAGCCTTGAGAGCCGAAACCTTGACGACCGGAGCTTCCTCGTCGAAGTCCTGGGCGGCCAGCAGTTCGCGGACCTCCATCTCGACGAGCTCGATGATCTCGTCGTCGTCGACCATGTCGGCCTTGTTCAGGGCGACGAGGATGTAGGGCACACCGACCTGGCGGGCCAGCAGCACGTGCTCGCGGGTCTGCGGCATCGGACCGTCGGTGGCGGCAACCACGAGGATCGCGCCGTCCATCTGAGCCGCACCGGTGATCATGTTCTTGATGTAGTCGGCGTGACCCGGGGCGTCGACGTGAGCGTAGTGACGCTTCTCGGTCTCGTACTCAACATGCGAGATGTTGATCGTGATACCGCGCGCCTTCTCCTCAGGAGCCTTGTCGATCTGGTCGAACGCGAAGCTCTTGTTCAGCTCCGGGTACTTGTCGTGCAGCACCTTGGTGATCGCCGCGGTCAGGGTGGTCTTGCCGTGGTCGACGTGACCGATGGTGCCGATGTTCACGTGCGGCTTGGTCCGCTCGAACTTCGCCTTCGCCACTTGATTGTCCTCCTGGACTGTCGTTCTCTACTGGGCGGATCCCAGCAGGGGTTTTCATTTACGTTGTTGCGCCCGCTTGTCGGCCAGCGCGTGTCGCCAGGGCGACCGGGGAATTACTCTCCGGTGGCCTTCGCGATGATTTCCTTCGACACGTTCGCGGGAACTTCCGCGTAGGAGTCGAACACCATGGAGTAGTTTGCACGGCCCTGGGTCTTCGACCGAAGGTCTCCGATGTAGCCGAACATCTCCGACAGCGGAACCTGTGCCTTCACGACACGGGCACCACTGCGCTCCTCCATGGCCTGGATCTGGCCACGGCGGGAGTTCAGGTCGCCGATGACGTCGCCCATGTAATCCTCGGGAGTCGTGACCTCGACGGCCATGATCGGCTCCAGGATGACCGGGCTGGCCATCTTCGCAGCTTCCTTGAGGGCCTGCGAGCCGGCGATCTTGAAGGCCATTTCCGACGAGTCGACGTCGTGGTACTGACCGTCGAGAAGGGTGACCTTCAGGTTGACCAGCGGGTAACCGGCGAGGACACCGTACTGCATGGCGTCCTGGGCACCGGCATCCACCGACGGGATGTACTCGCGCGGGACTCGACCACCGGTGACGGCGTTGTCGAACTCGTAGGTCGCACCGTCCTCGGCGTCCACGAGGGGCTCGAGCTTGATGATGACCTTCGCGAACTGGCCCGAACCACCGGTCTGCTTCTTGTGGGTGTACTCGTGCTTCTCGACCGTCTTGCGGATGGTCTCGCGGTACGCCACCTGCGGCTTGCCGACGTTGGCCTCGACCTTGAACTCGCGCTTCATGCGGTCGACAAGGATGTCGAGGTGGAGCTCGCCCATGCCGCCGATGACGGTCTGACCGGTCTCCTCGTCGAGCTGAACCGAGAAGGTCGGGTCCTCTTCGGCGAGCTTCTGGATCGCGGTGCCGAGCTTCTCCTGGTCGGACTTGGTCTTCGGCTCGATCGAGACGTTGATGACCGGGTCCGGGAAGCTCATCGACTCGAGCACGATGGGAGCGCTCGCGTCACACAGGGTGTCGCCGGTGGTGGTGTCCTTGAGGCCGATCATCGCGTAGATGTGGCCTGCGGTGGCGTCCTCGACCGGGTTTTCCTTGTTGGCATGCATCTGGAAGAGCTTGCCGATGCGCTCCTTCTTGCCCTTGGTGGCGTTGAGCACCTGGGTGCCGGCGTTGATCTTGCCGGAGTACACGCGCACGAAGGTGAGCTTGCCGAAGAAGGGGTGAGCAGCGATCTTGAACGCGAGAGCCGAGAACGGCTCGTCGGCGGACGGCTTGCGCGAGAGGATCTCCTCCTCGTCGCCCACGGCGTGGCCCTCGACCGACGGCACGTCCAGCGGGGACGGCAGGTAGTCGATGACCGCGTCCAGCATCGGCTGGACACCCTTGTTCTTGAACGCGGAGCCGCACAGCACCGGGTAGAGCTCGCGGGAGACGGTCAGCTTGCGGATCGCAGCCTTGATCTCCTCGACGGTGAGCTCTTCGCCGCCGAAGTACTTCTCCATGAGGGCTTCGTCGGACTCGGCGACGGTCTCGAGGAGCTGCTCGCGGTATTCCGCGGCCTTCTCCACGAGGTCGGCCGGGATCTCCTCGATGGTCGGCTCGGCACCGGTCGGCACGACGCCGCGCCAGGTGATGGCCTTCTGCTCGATGAGGTCGACGACGCCGTCGAAGTTGTCCTCGGCACCGATCGGGAGCTGCAGGACCAGCGGCTTGGCGCCGAGGCGGTCCTTGATGGTCTGAACGGTGAAGTAGAAGTCCGCGCCCAGCTTGTCCATCTTGTTGACGAAGCAGATACGGGGAACTTCATACTTCTCGGCCTGACGCCACACCTGCTCGGACTGCGGCTCGACGCCTTCCTTGCCGTCGAAGACCGCAACTGCGCCGTCGAGGACGCGGAGGCTGCGCTCCACCTCGACGGTGAAGTCGACGTGTCCGGGGGTGTCGATGATGTTGATCTGGTTCTTGTTCCAGAAACAGGTCACGGCCGCGGAGGTGATGGTGATACCACGCTCCTTCTCCTGCTCCATCCAGTCGGTGGTCGAGGCACCGTCGTGGGTTTCACCGATCTTGTAGTTCACACCGGTGTAGAAGAGGATTCGCTCGGTCGTGGTGGTCTTGCCGGCATCGATGTGGGCCATGATGCCGATGTTGCGAACCTTGTTCAGGTCGCTGAGCACTTCCTGTGCCACTTAATCGCCTCGCAATTTCGCTAGAGAGCTGTTGGGTCTGAGGTGGGTCCGGCCGCGGCGACCCAGAAGGCCGCCGCGGCCGGCAGTGATCACCAGCGGTAGTGCGCGAACGCCCGGTTGGCCTCGGCCATCTTGTGGGTGTCCTCGCGGCGCTTCACCGAAGCACCCAGGCCGTTGGAGGCGTCGAGCAGCTCGTTGGCCAGACGCTCGACCATCGTCTTCTCGCGACGCTGACGGCTGAAGGTGACGAGCCAGCGGAGCGCCAGGGTGTTGGCGCGGCCCGGCTTGACCTCGATCGGCACCTGGTAGGTGGCGCCACCGACGCGGCGGCTCTTCACCTCGAGGGTGGGCTTGACGTTGTCGAGCGCACGCTTGAGGGTGACGACCGGATCGGTGCCGGTCTTCTCGCGGGCCTGCTCGAGCGCGCCGTAGACGATGCGCTCGGCGGTCGACTTCTTGCCGTCCAGCAGGATCTTGTTGACCAGCTGGGTGACCAGCGGCGAACCGTAGACCGGGTCGTTGATCAGGGGGCGCTTGGGTGCGGGTCCTTTACGTGGCATGACTTATCAGTTCCCCTTCTTCGCGCCGTAGCGGCTACGGGCCTGCTTGCGGTCCTTGACACCCTGGGTGTCGAGCGAGCCGCGGATGATCTTGTAGCGCACACCCGGGAGGTCCTTCACACGACCGCCGCGGACGAGCACCATCGAGTGCTCCTGCAGGTTGTGGCCTTCGCCGGGGATGTAGGCGGTGACCTCGACCGAGCTGGTCAGACGCACGCGGGCGACCTTACGCAGCGCGGAGTTCGGCTTCTTGGGGGTGGTGGTGTACACGCGGGTGCACACGCCACGACGCTGCGGGCTGCCCTTGAGGGCCGCGGTCTTGGTCTTCGCAGCCTTGTCGTGACGGCCCTTGCGGACCAGCTGATTGATGGTTGGCACTAGGTGTTCATTCCTCTTTGTTGTCTGTTGTGGTTGGTGCTCCGGGCAAACTCGCTGAACTCGGTCTCTCAACCGACTTCCGGCGTGCTTCCACAACTCGCCCCACCAGCGCATTCACACTGGTCAGTACATTTTCGCTACCCCGGGGTCGGGCGTGTCATACACTCGACAGCGGATTCGCTTGTCAGCCCACCGGCCGCCCGTGCCCCGAGTTCACTCGATCTCAGGGCCGGCTCGAGAGCCGTTGGCCGGGCATGCGGACTGGCCCAGCATGGGCCGGGCACCGACGATCCACTCTACCGATCGGGTTTGCACAGGTCAAAAAACGGATCCTCCGCGCGACCTGCGGAGGAACAGGTCGTGTGCGCTGGGGTCCGGCGACGCTGAGACATGGCATTACCTTGTCCACTCTTACACCCCGGAACCCGGCACGTCGAGACTTCGGCGAACCGCAGCCCGGCCGGTACCTGCCGGCACTTCGGCATGGGCCCGGACCTGCGCGATCGATGCCGCGAACGGACTGTCCGGATCCATCGGCCGTCCGGTCGGCGAACTCTGGCCGCCGAACCACCGGTCGACGATCGTCGCCTGGCGTTCGAGGTTGTGGCCGGCCCAGGCGTGGCGAGCATCACCCGACCCTCGGATGCCGTAGACGTCCTCACCGAGTTCGTGCCGAGCCTGGACCGCGAGCGCCTCGGCCAGGAACGATGCCGGGGACCGGGCTCCGACGATCTGCCGCGCGTGGACGAGTTCGTGGACCAGCAGCTGGCCGGGCGCCGGATAGACCCCCGGACCGGGCCCGAGAGGCGCGTCGAACGTCGCGCCGAGATTGCAGAGGATGCGCCCGTCGACCGCGGGCACGGTGAACGCGCGTCCCCCACGCCCGGCGAGATCGGTGAGGATCACGTCGTCGAGCCATCCGCCGGGCCCGAAGACCGATTCGACGGTTCGTCGTTCGTCGTCCGACAGGGGCCGGTACCGAATCCCGACGCGGGCGACGAGCCCGGCACCGACGGCGGCCACCCCGGCGGCCGCGAGACCCAGGGGCCCGAACCAGACCATGACCATCGCGACGTGTGCGTCAACCAGTACCCCGACCGTCGACGCCGGGCCCGCGGACCACCGCGGGCCGGCGCGCCGAGCGACCGACACCACGAGGCCGAGGAACCGCCCATAGCCCCGGGCCGCTGCGATCAGGAGTCGGTTCGGCACGAGTTGTCCTCAGTCCTTGGCCGCCATGACGACCAGCCCCGGCCCGACGTGCGCGTCGGCGGACAGTCGGAGTTCGGCGACCGGGCGCAGACCGGCCTGTTCGATCAGACCCACGTACATCTCCGGCGACCACTGATGGGTCGTCCACTCCACCGGACCGCCGTAGGCCTCGGTGCGTCGCACGTCCTCGTCACCGACGTGTGTGCCGGTGACGAGGTGGCCGCCCGGCCTCAGCGCGCGAGCGAACGACCCGAGCACCTGTGGGAGGACGTCGCGAGGGAGGTTGAACAACGACCACCACGCCACGATCCCGCCCAGCGACGCGTCGGCGAGATCGAGCTCGGTCGCGGAGCCCACCTCGAACCGGCAGGACGGGTACAACCGCCTCGCGTTCTCGACCATGCGCGGCGAGAGATCCACACCGGTCACGTCGAGCCCGGCGTCGGCGAGATATGCGGTCACGGTTCCGGGCCCGCACCCGACGTCGAGCACCGGACCGAGGCCCCGCACGGTGTCGACGAATGCATCGACCGATGCCTTCAGCCACGGCCGACTCCGGAGGTCACCGATCCCCGTCTCCACCACCATGCGGACGTAGTTGTCGGCGATCCGGTCGTAGGACTCGCGGACCGTGTCGAGGTCTGCGGGGCGATCGATCGAAGCGGCGCACATGTGTGGAACCGGATCAGTCCGGGGTCTGGGGAAGCTTGACCTTCGCGCCACCGGGTTTCGCCGGGTTCGACGGCGGCGGGACCACCGGCCCGATGTTCCCGTCGGGCGCCTCGTCGAGGTCGACGATGACCGGGGCGTGATCGCTGGGCTTGCTGCCCTTGCGCGCCTTCCGGTCGATCCAGGCCGCTTCGACCCGGCCGGCGGCGGACTCCCCCGCCAGGATCAGGTCGATCCGCATGCCCAGGTCCTTGTGGAACATTCCGGCACGGTAGTCCCAGTAACTGAAGACCCGGTCGTCCGGCCAACGGTCGCGGACGACGTCGCGCAGACCCAGCGCCGCGAACTCGGCGAGCGCGGCGCGTTCCGGTGGGGTGACGTGCGTGTGACCGGCGAAGGCTTCGGGATCGAACAGGTCCGCGTCGGCCGGAGCGATGTTCATGTCGCCACAGAGCAGCGTCGTCGACGGGTCGGCGACCGCCTTCGCGAGAGCGGCGAGCCATTCGAGCTTGTACGTGTAGTGATCGGAGTCGGGGCTGCGACCGTTCGGGACGTAGAGCGAGTGGATGCGCAGACCGCCGCACACCGCGGACACCGCGCGGGCCTCGAGCGTCTCCGGCGTCGGGTAGCCGGGCATGCCGTCGAAACCGACGCGCACTTCGTCGAGCCCGACCCGCGAGAGCAGCGCGACACCGTTCCACTGGCCCTGCCCCGCGTGCGCGATCTCGTAACCGCGTTCGGCCAGATCGGCGCCGAGGACCTCGTGGAAGGCGTCGTCGGAGAGCTTGGTCTCCTGCAGGCAGACGACGTCTGGGCGTCGTTCGTCGAGCCATGGGAGGAGGCGCGGAATCCGCTGTTTCACCGAGTTCACGTTCCAGGTCGCGACGCGCATGGGCCCACGGTAGTACGACGCACCGCCGCCGATCCGACGCGGCATCCGGGCTTTCCTTCGTCGGTGATGTGTGTCACGTTGGTCTCATCGACACTCTCCCGTCCCGCCCCGATCGCACGCCGCATCGCCCTGTCATCGAGCACTCGTGGCGTCGATCCGCGCTGTCCGGAGTACGACCGGAGGACAACACCCCCGCGCGTCTGCACGACATCGGTTCCGCCGACCCGCTGCTCGACGCGGCGCGTCCCGTCCTCGACGACGCGGCGGCCCGTCTCGCCGACACCGATGTGTCCCTGCTCCTCGTCGACCACGAGTGCCGCATGGTGACGCGGGTGGCGTTCGGGACGACCGTCGAACGCAGCCTCGACGCGATCGGCGCGGCGCCCGGGGTGCCGTTCGGCGAGGACATGGTCGGGACCACCGCGCTCGGGACACCCGCGGAGACGCGCGGCGGGGTGATCGTCAACAGCTCCGAGCACTACCTCGAGCAGTTCCGGTCGATCAGCTGCTTCGGACAGCCGATCATCCACCCCGCGACGCGACGTCTGGCCGGGATCATCTGCATGTCCGAGATCGCCGATCGCATCAACCCGCTCGCGGTGCCGGTCGTCAACGGCATCGTGGCCGACATCGCCGACCGTCTGCTCGACCGGTCGCGGGCGCATCAGCGCCGCGTGCTCGACGCCTTCCAACGCGCCGCCCCGCGCCGGGACGTCGCGGTGGCCGCGATCGGCGACGACCTGCAGCTCACCAATGCCCTGGCCGCCGAACTGCTCTCCCCCACCGACATCGGCGCGCTCCGAGCGATCGCCACCGACCCGGCGCTGCGTGCGACGACGCTGCCGTTGACGCTCGTCTCGGGTGCGGAGGTCGAGATCGCGGTCGAACCGGTGGCCGGCACCCGTGGGGCCGCGCTGTTCCGCTTCCGCCCCCTCCTCACGCCGACGCCGACCCGCTCGGCCCGGGTCCGGGCGTCGTCGACGACCATCGCCGTGTCCGGTGAGCCCGGTACCGGACGCACGACGCTGGCCCTCGAGCTGGCGGTAGAAGCCTCGAACCCCGAGGCGGTCGACACCGAATGCGCGGCGGTCGTCGTCGACGTCGCCGACCAGTTGATCAACGGCCGGCAGGTGGACGTCATCGCCGACCTCGCGCGAGCCCGATCGTCGGGCGCCCCACTGGTTGTCGACGGCGTGGACCTGCTCGACGACCGGTCGATCGCGCTGCTCAGCCGCGCCACCACGTCGACGCCGGCGTCGTCTCCCCTGATCCTCGTCAGTGGTCCTCGCGCGCAGGCATCACCCGCGGTCGCCGCCCTGCTCGGCCGCTGCGTGAGGCGCGTCGATCCCGCGCCCCTTCGCCACCGCAGCTCGGAACTCGCAGCCATCGCGAGCGGCGTCCTCGGCGACATCGATCCGGAGCTCACCCTGTCCGGACCGGCGACCGACGCCCTGCTCAGCCAGGACTGGCCGGGCAACTTCACCGAGCTGATCGCGGTCCTGCGCGACGCCGCGGCTGCGTGCCGGACTCGAATGGCACGCGTGATCGAGGCGGCCGATCTGCCGTCCGGTTACCGCACGACCAGTCGGGCGGCCCATCTCTCGGGGCGGGAGCAAGCCGAGCGCGCCGCCATCGTCGATGCTCTCGACCGGGCCGCAGGCAACAAGGTCCACGCCGCACGCGACCTCGGAATCAGTCGCACCACGCTGTACGCGCGGATGCGAGCACTCGGCATCTAGCCGACGACCGAACGTCAGTCGACGAGCGGGTCGGCCAGGGTCTGCCGGGCGAGCGCAGCAATGAGATCGGTCTGCGTGACGATGCCGACCAACAGGTCCCCGTCGAGCACGGGCACGGCGTCGCAGTCGCTACCCGCGAGCATCGGGAGCACCGCGGTCACCGGAGCATCCGGGGACGCGATCGGCAGGGTCGTGTCCATGACGTCGGCCGCGGTGAGAACGCTGCCGTCCCGGCGCAGCAACCGGCCGAACCTGCGATCAGGGTCGCGTCGTGCTGCTCCCCCGCGGAGCCGGGACACGAGATGGATCTGGAAGACGACACCGAGAAAGCGGCCGCCGCGCGTCACCACGGGCAGCGAGGTGAACCGGTGGGTGTCGAACATCTGCGCCAGCTCGGTGAGGGTCGCGTCCGGTCCGACCGTCACGAGGTCCCGGGACATGACGTCACCGGCGACGAGCGGGTCGGCCCGATGTCCGGCGACCTGGAGTTCGGCGGCCCCGATGAGTCGCGCGAGGTCGGCGACCCCGAGGTTGAGGGACTGGCTGTAGCGGTCGAGGATGTCGGTCAACTCGGCCTCGTCCAGCCCGATCCGCGCCGTGGCCGAGGACTCGTCGTCGAACCGGCGAGCCGGGTACCGGCGTCCGGTCAGACGTGCGTAGACCGCCGCGAGCGCGACCAGCGCGATCGTCCCGACTGCAACGGGAGCCAGGGCGAACCGGAACCCGAGAGCGTGGACCAGGTCCGGGCTGAGTCCGGCGGTCATCGCGACCGCGCCTCCGGGTGGATGCACCGCCCGACAGAGCACCATGGCCAGCACCGCCGCACCGACCGCAAGCGGCACCCGCAGCTGACTCGGCGAGACCAGCAGGGTCACCGCGACGCCGGCGAATGCCGACACGGTGTTGCCGACCACGGCCGGCCACGGCTGGGCCAGCGGACTGTTGGGCGCGGCGAACAGCAGCACCGCCGACGCCCCGAATGGCGCGATCAGGAACAGGCCCGTCGTCAGGTCGACTCCGGACGTGGCGAGCACGAGGCCGACCAGTCCTAGTCCCAGGGCCGAACCGACCCCGGCACGCGCCGCCTCGCGCGGCGACATCGACGCGCCCGACGGACCCCACGCCTGCAGCACATCGCGGAGACGATCGGCCATGCGCGCTGCCATCGGGTCCCTCTCTGCGTGAACGGGCGGCCTTCGCCGCCCCCGGACACGCTAGCGACGACGCGCCGTGCACTTTTTCCGACCTCCTGTTCACGTCAACCGTTCAGGACAAAGCGGAGGTGTTCAGTTTCTGGACACGGCGGGCACCGCGATAGGTGGCAGAAATGAGTCAGGTCACAGCTATGACCCAGATCACGCCTGACCGTCCCGTCTCGATCCGCTCGATCCGCCCCCGACGTCGAGCGCTTCACCAGGAGGTATTCATGACCGCCGTTGCCACCGAGCTGCTACCCAAGGTCCGCGACTTCATCGGCGCCGACCGTCCGATGCTGATCGGCGGTGAGTGGGTGTGGTCGGCGTCGGGCCGCACCTTCGAGACCCTCGACCCCGCCACCGCCCGTCCCCTCACCTCGGTCGCTCACGGCGACGCCACCGACATCGACCGCGCGGTCCGCGCCGCCCGCGAGGCCTTCGACTCCGGCCCCTGGACTCGGATGAAGCCGAACGAACGCGAACGACTGTTGTGGCGCGTCGGCGATCTGCTCACCGAACGGGCAGCCGAGTTCGGTCAGCTCGAAGCACTCGACAACGGCAAGGCCGCGACCATCGCCGCCGCCGTCGACACCGCCTGGTCCGCCGACATCTTCCGCTACAACGCGGGCCTGGCCACCAAGATCACCGGTTCCACGGTCGACGTGTCGATGCCGTTCGTGCCGGGCGGTGAGTTCCACGCCTACACCCTCCGCGAGCCGGTCGGGGTGTGCGGGCTGATCGTCCCGTGGAACTTCCCGCTGCTGATGGCCGCCTTCAAGCTGGCGCCGGCGCTGGCCGCGGGCAACACCGTCATCCTCAAGCCCGCCGAGCAGACACCGCTCACCGCTCTGTTGCTCGGCGAGATCTTCGACGAGGCCGGGTTCCCGCCGGGTGTGGTCAACATCGTCACCGGTTACGGCGAGGCCGGCGCCGCCCTCGCCGCCCACGAAGACGTCGACAAGATCGCCTTCACCGGGTCCACCGAGGTCGGCAAGAAGATCGTCGAGGCGGCCAAGGGCAACCTCAAGAAGGTGTCGCTCGAACTGGGTGGCAAGAGCCCCAACATCGTCTTCGCCGACGCCGATTTCGAGAAGGCGGTCGCCGGCTCGGTGGCCGCCTGGATGTTCAACCACGGCCAATGCTGCGTCGCCGGCACCCGGCTCTTCGTCGAACGTCCCATCTTCGACGACTTCACCGCGGCGGTCGCCGAGGCGGCATCCCAGGCGAAGATCGGGCCGGGCCTCGATCCCGCCACCGAGCTCGGTCCGCTGGTCAGTCAGGAACAGTTCGACCGCGTGTCCGGCTACCTCGCGGCCGGTATCGCCGACGGCGCTCGTGCGCTGACCGGCGGAAAGCGTTGGGGCGACGAGGGATTCTTCATCGAACCGACGGTGTTCGTCGACGTCGAACCGGACTTCTCCATCGTGCGGGAGGAGATCTTCGGACCGGTCGTCGCCGCGCTGCCCTTCGACGCCGACACCGGTGTCGCCGCCGCCGCCAACGACTCCATCTACGGTCTCGCTGCGGGCATCTGGACCACCGACCTGTCGAAGGCCCACCGGACGGCCCGGCAGATCAAGGCCGGTTCGGTCTGGGTCAACCAGTACAACGGCTTCGACACCGCGATGCCCTTCGGCGGCTACAAGCAGTCCGGCTGGGGCCGCGAACTCGGTTCCTCGGCCATCGACCTCTACACGCAGACGAAGGCCGTGAACATCGCACTGTGACCGGCCGTTTCGCTTCCATCCAGAGTTTCCCCCGAGTGCAAAGGAGCACACCATGACACTGACCACCAAGGCCGCCGTTCTCACCGCCCCCGGAAAGCCTTTCGAGATCGTCGAACTCGACCTCGACGAGCCCCGCGAGGGTGAGGTTCTGATCAAGTACACCGCTGCCGGTCTGTGCCACTCCGACCTCCACCTCACCGACGGCGACCTGCCGCCGCGCTACCCGATCGTGGGTGGTCACGAGGGCTCCGGGATCATCGAGGCCGTCGGCCCCGGCGTGACCAAGGTGCAGCCGGGCGACCACGTCGTGTGCAGCTTCATCCCGAACTGCGGCACCTGCCGGTACTGCTCGACGGGGCGGCAGAACCTGTGCGACATGGGCGCGACCATCCTGGAGGGATCGATGCCCGACGGCACCTTCCGATTCCATTCGGGCAAGGACGATTTCGGTGCGATGTGCATGCTGGGCACCTTCTCCGAGCGGGCCACCATCTCCCAGCACTCGGTGGTGAAAGTCGACGACTGGCTGCCGTTGGACAAGGCCGTCCTCGTCGGCTGCGGTGTGCCGTCCGGTTGGGGCACCTCGGTGTACGCCGGCGGTGTGCGTGCCGGTGACACCGTGGTCATCTACGGCATCGGTGGTCTCGGCATCAACGCCGTCCAGGGCGCGGTGTCGGCGGGTGCCAAGTACGTCGTGGTCGTCGACCCGGTCGCCATGAAGCGCGACGCCGCACTGAAATTCGGTGCGACGCATGCTTTCGCCGACGCGCAGGAGGCGGCCGCAAAGGTCAACGAGCTCACCTGGGGGCAGGGCGCCGACCAGGCGCTCATCCTGGTGGGCACGGTCGACGAGGAGGTCGTCTCGAACGCGACGGCCGTCGTCGGCAAGGGTGGCACGGTGGTCATCACCGGGCTCGCCGATCCGGCCAAGCTCACCGTGCACGTGTCGGGCACCGACCTGACGCTGAACCAGAAGACGATCAAGGGCAGCCTGTTCGGCTCGGCCAACCCGCAGTACGACATCGTCAAGCTGCTGCGTCTCTACGATCAGGGTCAGCTCAAGCTCGACGAACTGGTCACCACCACCTACACCCTCGACCAGGTCAACGAGGGCTATCAGGACCTCCGTGACGGAAAGAACCTGCGCGGGGTCATCATCCACGGCGAATGAGCCGATGACCGGAACACGCGAACAGCTCGTCGGCAGGTCACTCGCCGGCGAGCTGTTCGTCTGTACGAGGAGAGTGGGCGGGCCCGGCGATCGCCTCGCGCATGCGCTGCACCGATGCGATGAGTCGTCGGGCCTGCCGGCCCGGTGAGGAGTCGGCGGGCTCCGTCGCATGGACGGTGTTCTCGACCTTGACGTCTTTCGTCAGCTTCCCGATCGTCGACGCCGCGGCACCGCCGTGTTCGATCGACGACACCGTCGCGTCGGCGGCACCCCGGAGCTCGTCGACGAGATCCTGTTCGCTCTCCGGGTCGACTCGGTCGGTGTCGATGTTCCCGGTGTGGTCCGTGGGCCGTGCCAGACCGATCGCCGACCACGCGAGCCCCCTTGCCTCGCGTGTCGTCTCATGGAGGTGCGGCCGCAGACGACGCAGCATCGATCGGTGGAACCGACTGAGCGAGAACACCGCAGACGTCGCGGTGTCGAGCATCGCGGCCTCGGCCCCGTCGAGCACCCGGACGGCGGCCAGCGCCGCGTCGGAATCGACCTCCCCCGGCCGGTTCTCGCCTCTGCGCAGGGCGACGGAGGCCATGTCGACGAGGGCGTCGAAGTACGCCCGGAGCTTGGTGTCGAGGACGGGTGAGGTCGGCGTGCTCAAGATGAGGAAGGCCGCGGCCGCGCCGACCAGGGCACCGCACAGGGTCTCCTCGATGCGCCACTCGAGGACATGACGGTTCAGGACACCGAGCAGGTCGTAGCTGTTGGTGAGGACGATCGTGATGAACGGATCGTCCACCGACGAGCGCGCAGGACGCAGCGTCACCCGGCGACCTCAGCGCAGTGCGAACCTGCGACACCGCCTGAGCGACGGCGGGATCCGCGCTGCGCTCGGCCACCCGGAAGGCGGCCTGTTCGCTCGACAGATGCAGCATCGAGACCCGGCGCGACAGGGTCGTGTCATCCAGATCCGTGTACTGCTCGGCGTCGTAGTTCTTCTGCCATCCGGCGACCGCGCTCGTCGCGGCCGACAGTCGGGTCACCGCCGCCGCCACCCGCTGCGGCCCGGTCCCCGGTTCGCTCGCGACCCGGAGCAGATCGTCGGCGCAGACCTCCACACTCCGCAGGAGGCGCCTCAGTTCCTCACCCGGCCGGTCGGGGACCAGAACCAGGCGTACGAAGAGTGCGCTCGCCACGGCGATGACGACGAGGCCGCAAAGCACCGGCAACGTGTGCAGGTCGGCCCCCATCACCACGGCGAAGAAGAAGGCGAAGAACCCGAAGAAGCCCAGTGCACTCCCCGCGGCCCGTAACGCGTCGTCCAGGCGGCGAGACCGGCGATCGCGACGAAAGCGACCGCCCGCGGCCGGCCACGGATGCAACAGGCACGCGAGGAGCGCCGCCGCGAAGCCGGGGACGAGCAGCGCGACGGTCGTGATGATCCGGGCCCGCGCGGTCGTGTCCTTGACCGCCCCGACCGTCGCCCACAGCGACAGGAAGCCGGCCGACAGTTCCGCCGCGACCGGGATGCTCACCACCGATCGGATCGCGAGGACCACCAGTGCACCGATGGCCATCGCCGACGCACCGCGCGCGGCCTTCAGCAACCTCGCCGCACCCGGATCGTGCGTCGTCAGCAGTGCGGTCAGTGCGAAGGGCGGCGCCATGGGAGGAATCCTCTCATCGCCGACGCGGATCGCAGGATGGCGGCGACGCATGTTCGTGCCACCGACGGCGGGGTGCACGCGCCGCGCGTGATCCCGGTGCTTCAATCAGCGTGTGACAGCGACCTGGTGGATTCGTGTTCTCCGCATCGTCTTCGCGGCTCTCGGTGCCGCCGCCCTGATCTATCAGGTGGCGGTGCGATGGGGCGATGCCGACTTCTCGCTCGGGAACTTCTTCGGCTACTTCACGGTGCTCAGCAACATCGCCGCCGCGGTGGTGCTGCTCGTCGGCGGACTGCTCGCCCCCACCCGGCCGGTGTGGGAGTGGGTGCGCGGAGCGGTGACCACCTGCATGGTGATCACCGGCATCGTCTACGCGCTGTTGCTCAGCGGGGTCGACGTGGACGTCACCTACAGCTGGGTGAATGACGTGCTCCACCGCATCATCCCGCTCGTGATGCTGGTGGACTGGGCTCTCGTGCGCGCCAAACGGCTCCCCGAACGCAGTTGGCTGACCTGGCTGGCCATCCCGCTGGTCTACGGCATCTACTCGCTGATCCGCGGCCCCATCGTCGACTGGTACCCGTACCCGTTCCTCGACCCGCGCGAGCAGGGTTATGTGTCGATGGCCATCTCGCTGGTGGTCGTGTTCGTCGGTATGACGCTCATGTCTTTCGGCGTCTACCGGGTCGGGACACGAGGACGGTCGAGGGACGTGACCCCGGCCTGATCGCCCCCCTCGCCGCCTGATCCGAAAGAACGCGACGAACCCAGCTCTGCTGCCTGAGGTGCGAGGAGCGCAGCGACGAGCCTCGAAGGCCTGGTGAGACAACGCCCGACTCTTCGAGTCAGGCCGTCCCGTCCGCGCCCAATGCGACGGCTATCTGTTCGCACCACGTGTCGACGACCTGCGCACGACGCGCCGAATCGTCGGTCAGGGTGTCGGCCAGGCCGAGCCCGCGCGCGAAGTCGAGGGTCGCCTGCACGAGACGATGCCCCTTCTCGTCGGCCGGCGAGACCCCCATCGCCGACATTGTTCGCTGGTGGGCCGCACGGGCGAACTTGGCCTCCAGCGGCAGGATCAGGGTGCGCAGAGCGGGGTCGGAGGCCGCGGCCGCCCACACCTGCAGCGCCGCCTTGAATTCCGTTCCGGTGTAGACCTCGACCACGCGTTGCACGGCGGCCAGCACGCGCGCCGGGGTGATCTCCCCGTCGGATGCGGCCGCCGCCCCGAACTTGCTGTCCGCGGCCGTCGTGAGGTCGTCGAAGACCTGCTCGAGTGCCGCGGTGATGAGCGACTCCCGCGTCGGGAAGTGGTGCTGCGCCGCGCCTCGCGAGACGCCGGCGCGCTCGGCGACCGCGGCGACGGTGGCCGCCGCCCAGCCGTCCGCCGCGAGTGCGTCGATCGTCGCCCGCAACAGGCGTTCACGTGTCAGGCGTGAGCGTTCCTGCTGCGGTTCACGACGATTGGACGACACTCGCGCGGACACCATCGGTGCTACCTCAGTACGACTTCGGGAGGCCGAGGCTGGCCTGCGCAAC
Source organism: Gordonia sp. C13 (assembly GCF_023218005.1). Lineage (NCBI taxonomy): Bacteria > Bacillati > Actinomycetota > Actinomycetes > Mycobacteriales > Gordoniaceae > Gordonia > Gordonia sp. C13. The sequence goes on along the minus strand of NZ_JALPSY010000002.1, from coordinate 143,037 downwards.
GAAGTTGAGGATCATCTCGCGGCTGACCGGTGCGACGCGGGCGATGCGGACGAGACTCAGCATCGGCGCGATGCCGTATTCGGTGGTCAGACCGTTGCCGCCCATCGAGTGCACGGCCTGGTCGACGAGCTTCACCGCGGCCTCGGCGGCGGCGTACTTCGCCATGTTCGCCGGCTCGGCGGCACCCCAGTCGTCGCCCGCGTCGTACATCGTCGCAGCCTTCTGCATCATGAGCTTGGCCATCTCGAGCTCGATCTTGCCCTGCGCCAACGGATGTGCGATGGCCTGGTGCGCACCGATCGGCGCCTTCCACACCGTGCGCTCCTTGACGTACGACACAGCCTTGTCGAGCGCGAAGCGACCCATGCCGACGGCCGACGCCGCGGCCATGATCCGCTCCGGGTTCAGGCCGGCGAACAGCTGGCTGAGGGCCGCGTCCTCGTCGCCGACGAGCGCGTCGGCGGGCAGCCGGACGTCGTCGAGGAACAGCTGGAACTGCTTCTCCGGGTTCTGCAGTTCCATGTCGATCATGGTGTAGGAGAAGTTCTTCGCGTCGGTCGGCACGATGAAGAGCGCCGGCTTGAGCTTGCCGGTCTTGGCGTCTTCGGTGCGTGCCACGATCAGGACGGCCTGGGCCTGGTCGACGCCGGAGATGTAGACCTTCTGACCGGACAGCAGCCAGTCCGAACCGTCACGACGGGCGGTGGTGGTGATGTTGTGCGAGTTCGATCCGGCGTCGGGTTCGGTGATGCCGAACGCCATCGTGATCGAGCCGTCCGCGAGGCCCGGCAGCCAGCGCTGCTTCTGCTCGTCGGTGCCGAAACGTGCGATCACATTGCCGCAGATGGCCGGCGAGACCACCAGCATCAGCAGGCCGGTGCCGGAGGCGGCGATCTCCTCCATGACGATCGCGAGCTCGTACATGCCCGCACCGCCGCCGCCGTACTCCTCGGGCAGGTTGACGCCGATGAAGCCGAGTTTGCCCGCCTCCTGCCAGAGTTCATCGGTCTTGCGTCCCTCACGGGCGCATTCGCGGAAGTATTCCTGACCGTACTTCGCGGCCAGACCGGCGACCGCGGAACGCAGCGCGGCGCGCTCCGGGGTCTCGACGAAGGGGTTCTCCAAGGCTGTCATCGCGTCTTTTCCTCTGCGTGGGTTCGGGTTCGGATGGGGGCGTCGACTCAGGCGTGGAAGCCGAGTCGCTTGGCTGCCAGACCGTTGAGAATCTCGGTGGTGCCGCCGCCGATGCCGATGATGCGCATGTCGCGGTACTGGCGTTCGACCTCGGTGCCGGTCATGTAACCGAGTCCACCGTGCAGCTGAACGGCCTTGTTGGCCACCCATTCTCCGGCCTCGACCGCGGTGTTCTTGGCGAAGCACACCTCGGCGATGAGGTCGTCGTGCGAGGTCACCTTCCGCTCCACCACGGCGCGGGTGTAGACGCGGGCGATGTCGATACGACGCGCCATCTCGGTCAGGGTGTCCTGGACCGACTGACGCGCGATGATCGGCTTGCCGAAGGTCTCGCGATCACGGGCCCACTGCACGGTGAGGTCGAGGCATCGCTGGGCGCTGGCGTAGGCCTGCACGGCCAGACCCGAGCGTTCGGTCACGAAAGCCATGGCGATCTGGGCGAATCCGGAGTTCTCCGGTCCGACGAGGTTCTTCACCGGAACGCGTGCGTCGACGAAGGACAGCTCCGCGGTGTCCGAGCAACGCCAGCCCATCTTGTCGAGCTTGCGGGTGACGGTGAATCCGGGGGTGTCCTTGTCGATGACGAGGAGGGAGACGCCACCGGCGCCCGGGCCGCCGGTACGGACGGCCGCGACAACGAAGTCGGCCCGGACGGCCGAGGTGATGTAGGTCTTCGAACCGTTGACGACGAAGAAGTCGCCGTCGCGCTCGGCCTTGGTGGTCAGATGGCCGACGTCGCTGCCGCCGCCGGGCTCGGTGATCGCGAGGGAGCCGATCTTCTCACCGGCGAGGGTCGGGCGGACCCAGCGATCGATCTGCTCCGGATCGCCGGCGGCGATCAGGTGCGGCAGGGCGATGCCGTGGGTGAACAGGCCGGAGAAGATGCCGCCGGCCGCACCGGCGTAGTGCAGTTCCTCGGCGAGGATCGTCGTATCGATGATGTCGCCACCCGAACCGCCGACCTCCTCGGGGATCCCGAGGCCGAACAGGCCGAGCTTGGCGGCTTCGAGGTGAAGCGAACGCGGGATCTCGCCGTCGCGCTCCCAGTCGTCCTGGAAGGGCAGGATGTGCTTCTCGACGAACTTGCGGACCATCGAACGCAGTTCGAGACGTTCCGGCGTGTCCCAGACGTTGGGGCTGGCAATGGGCACCCGAGGCTCCTTAGGTGATGTGACGGTGAGAGGTGGTGTTGAACGAGCAGAGGGTTCGACGCGAGGGTTCAGGCGCCACGCGGTTCGCGGCCGGCTCCCGGAGGACCGGCGAAACACTGTGCGATGCCGGACCATTCGAGCGCGTCGTGGCCGACGAACTCCAGGTCGAGGTCGGCGACGGCACGTCGCTGCGTGACGAGCTGGCAGAAGTCCAGTGCCGAGCCGCGCACGATGTTCGACGCGTCCTCGGGACCCCAGGTCCACAGCTCACCCGACGGCGAGGTCAGGGCGTAGTGGAACGGTTCGGCCGGCGGGACCTTGTTGTTGACGATGTAGGCGAAATCGCGTGTGCGCACGCCGATGTGCGCGACGTGGCGGATGCGGTCGCTGGGCAGCACCGTCACCCCGAGGGCGTCGGCGACGTCGAGACCGTGCGCCCACGTCTCCATCAGCCGCGCGGTCGCCATGGACGCCGCCGACATCGGCGGGCCGAACCACGGGATCTTCACACCCTGGGGCACTTCCCGGAGCGCGTCCGCCAGCTTCGTTCGAGCGAGCCGCCAGCCGGCGAGGATCTCCTCGACCGGCGCACCCGCTCCGGCCTCGGCGGCATCGTCGACGTAGGTCTCGGGGCTGTTCTGCAGGGCCTCGGTCACCAGCTCGGTGAAGCGATCGGGATCGGTCGCCGCGATGGCGGCGACCTCGTCGGTCCACGCGAGGTGGGCGATCTGGTGGGCGATGGTCCACCCCGGGGCTGGTGTCGGCGTGGCCCATCCCGCGTCGTCGAGGTCGGCGACCAGCGCATCGAGCTGGTCGGACTCGGCTTCGAGGTCTGCCACGACGCCGTAAACGGCCGCTGCTCGATCGGTCATGCGCCATAGCGTCACACAGGACCGTAGAAGAATCAAGCGCGCTTGATTGTTTCATTGGCGACGCACAGTGAACCGCCCCTGCGATCAACCCTCAGAAGCGAGTCCGCCGACGATATGTCGGCGACTCCGCTACCGGGGGCAGATCCCAGGGGCGGTCATCAGGGGCGGTTATCGGAGCGGAGCAACCGCCGTCAGTGGTAGTGAACGTCCAGCGTGGCGCGGCTCAGCAGGACATCGTCGTATGAGGTCATGGCCGCCTCGAAGGAGGAGATCCGACGCCCGGTCTTGATCGGCGTCACCTCGACGGTGACCTCGCTGCCGTCGACCGCCGGCGATCGGTAGAAGCCGATCGCCATGTCACCGATCGAGTACTCCTGCCCTGCCCCGGCGTGCAGGTGCCCGGCGAAGGACCCCGCCTGGCCGACGATCGTCGCGATGACGCCGCCGTGCATGGTGCCGAACATGTTGCCCATCCAGGGGTCGGTGGCGCTGCGGAACCGAATACCGGCGTCGCGCTCGGTGGCCCCGTCGAGCACCTCGACCGTGCCGTTGAGCATCTCGACCAGCGGTCCGGGGTCCCGCTGCTTGGTGGCGATCTCCTCGACCACCGCCCGCCCGGTCAGATCCGCGGGGATGGCGGCCGGGAGCGTCACGCCGTGGTCGTCGTCGCAGCTGGGCATCGCCATCCCGATCTCGGCGGACGGAGTCTGACCCGTCAGGGCACGCCCGACGCGAACATTGCGGGCGGTGCCCACACAACACAGTTGCCCTGCCCCGGAGCGGATCTCGACGTATGTCGAGCCCCAGCCGTCGTCGTGCATCACCACCTCGGCACGCGCCGCGAGCAGGTCACCGATGTTCGCGCGACCGTGCGTCGACAACGACAACCGCGCCTGCAGCGTGGCGGCCGCCGGGTCGTCGTGGGTGCGATGGAACGGGATGCCGCCGCAGTGATCGAACAGAACGGCGAGCGCGGGCAGCTCGATCAGGCCGCGATGGTCGGCGAACTGCGAGCAGAGCAACTGAGCGGCGCGCACGCCCTTGCCCTCGACGAGGTCGCCGAGATGGAAGGCGGACAGCGGGTCGTGTGGCCCCGGGTTCGATGACTCGGCGTGATGCGGATCGCTCATACGTCTTCTGTATCAGCAGAATGCCGCCGACCTCACCTTGAGGAGTCCAACATCACTCCCGTACGCTGTGGATTCGAAGTGTCCAAAGTGACGGGAGATACACATGGGACGCAAGACCATTGCTGGACTCGGAGCCGTTGCGGCATTCGGTGCGATGACGCTGGGCGCTGCGACCGCGCAGGCCGCCCCGGGTGAGCAGGCGCTGAGCGTTGAACAGGTCCCGAACACGGGCATCACCGTCGGCTCGAACGGCGTCAGCGGAGGCTTCCTCGCCTCGATCCTCGCATCCGCGACCGAACCGGGTGTCACCCAGGTCGCACTGAACACGACGCCGACCGAGGCCTGCGCGACCAATCTCAAGGACGCACGCGTCGGCATCAGCTGGACCAACAAGTCCACCGGCCAGTCCGGCAGCGACGTCTTCGACGCCTGCAGCGACGCACGCCCGTCGGACGGCGTGGCCCTCGCGACCGGCGCCGGCTCGATCGAGTTCACCACGACGATCATCGGCAAGAACGACCGCACGTTCACCGTCGTGCCCGGTAGCGGCTCGTTCAAGCGCTAGCAGCAGACAGCAACACCTGTTCGGTCGGGGACGCTTCGGCGTCCCCGACCGAGTTGTTTCCGGGGACCCCGGCCGTGGTGCGCGAACGTCTCCGACGGTCACACCCAGGCGTCTCCGACGGTCACACCCAGGCGTCTCCGACGCGGCGCAGTAGACAATATTTCAGATCTGTACACGCACCTGGTGAACACGTTCTAGATTTGGCCGCATGGCCGAGACAGTGACCCAGCTCCTCCAGGCACGAGCCGACGACGACAACCTGGCGATCACCTACGAGGGACGCCGCTGGACGTGGCGCGAGTACGTCCGCGATGCGGAGAAGACCGCTGCCGCAATACTGTCCGTGGCCGACGCCTCTCGACCGATGCACATCGGCACCCTGCTGGGGAACACCCCGGACATGCTCATCGCCCTCGCGGCCGGAGCCCTCGGCGGTTACGTCACCGTCGGCATCAACAACACCCGACGCGGCGACGGCCTGGCCGCCGACATCCTGCGCGCCGACTGCCAGATCCTGATCACCGACGCCGAACACCGCCCCCTGCTCGAGGGCCCGGAACTCCCCGGCGTGACGGTCCTGGACACCTCGACCCCGCAGTGGACCGACCTCATCGCCGGGGCGGGTGACCTCACCCCGCACTCCGTGCCGGGCGCGATGGACACGTTCATGCTGATCTTCACCTCGGGCACCAGCGGCAACCCCAAGCCGGTTCAGTTCGCGCACATGATGATCCCGTTCGCCGGTCCCGTCCTCGCCGACAAGTACGACATCGGACCCGGCGACGTCTGCTACCTGTCGATGCCGCTGTTCCACAGCGCCGCGCTGATGGGTGGTTATTGCGTCGCACTGTGCGGCGGTGCCGCGATCGCACCGGCCAAGTTCTCCGCGTCGACCTTCCTCGACGACATCCGCCGCTACAACGCGACGTACATGAACTACGTCGGCAAGCCTCTCGCCTACATCCTCGCCACCGAGGAGAAGCCCGACGATGCCGACAATCCCCTGCGCGTCGCGTTCGGCAACGAGGCCACCGACCGGGACATCGACGAGTTCTCGCGCCGCTTCGGCTGCACGGTCTGGGACGGGTTCGGCTCCACCGAGCTCGCGATCATCATCACCCGCGAACCGGGCACCCCGCACGGTTCGATCGGCCGCGGCTTCCCCAACGTCGCGGTCTACGACTCCTCCACGATCACCGAGTGCCCCGCAGCCGAATTCGACGACACCGGAGCACTTCTCAATCCCGACGAGGCGATCGGCGAGCTGGTGAACGTCGAGGGCGGCGGGATGTTCATGGGGTACTACAACGACTCCGCTGCCACCAACGAGCGTCTGCGTCACGGGATGTACTGGTCCGGCGACCTCGCCTACAAGGACGCCGACGGGTGGATCTACCTGGCCGGCCGGACCGGCGATTGGATGCGGGTCGACGGCGAGAACCTCGCCGCCGGGCCGATCGAGCGAATACTTCTGCGAGTGCCCGAGATCAACCGCGTCGCGGTGTACGCGGTGCCCGACGAACACGTCGGTGACGCCGTGATGGCCGCCGTCGTGCTGCAGGACGGCGTCGAACTGAGCCCGGAGTCCTTCACCGAACAGCTTGCCGCACAGGCGGACCTGTCGCCGAAGGCCTGGCCGCGATACGTCCGGATCGCCGACGACCTGCCCACCACCGCCACCAACAAGATCCTCAAGCGCACCCTGAAGCAAGAAGGTGCGACCGCCGGCGACGGCACCCTCTGGGTGCGCGAGGCGCGGTCGCAGGAATACCGCGAGGCCGTCAGCGCGAGCGCCTGAGCCCATGGAACAGCTCACCGAGCTCGGCTACTACACACTCTCCCGGCACCCGGTCACCCCCCGCGAGCTCGCCGGCGAGGCCCGGTTCGCCGACGAGATCGGACTCGGGACGGCCTTCGTCTCGGAGCGGTTCAACGTCAAGGACGCGGCCGCCCTGTGCGGTGCTCTCGCCGGTGCGACCGAGAACCTCGGGATCGCCACGGCCGCAACAAATCACAACACCCGGCACCCCATCATCACCGCGACGATGGGCGCCACCCTGGCCGAGGTGTCCGACGGTCGCTTCGCTCTCGGACTCGGGCGCGGGATAACCCCGCAGTGGCAGATCCTCGGCGTCCCGCTCGTCACCGGCGCGGCCCTGCGCGACATCACCGGGCTGCTCCGCAGGCTGTGGGCCGGCGAGATGGTCGTCGGCCACGACGGGCCCGCCGGCTCGTACCCGTTGCTCAGCCTCGGGGTGACCCTGGACTCCCCACCGCCGATCCTGCTCGTGACGATGAGTCCGAGGACACTTGAGCTGGCAGGCGAGATCGCCGACGGCGTCGTGCTGCACACCTACTTCAGCGCAGATGCCACCCGACGGGCCGTCGCGCATGTGCGCGAGGCCGCCGAACGTGCCGGCCGCGATCCGGCGTCGATCCGGATCTGGTCGGTCGTGGCGACGGTGTCCGACGATCTGGACCCGGCCGACCGGATGCGCCGGTTGTACGGGCGCCTCGCGACCTACCTGCAGGGCTACCCCGACCAGCTCATGGGTGCCAATCAGTGGGACCCCGCCGATCTCGAACGAGTGCGGGCGACAACCGCTTTCACCGGCGCCCGCGGGCCGATCGATGCCACCGCTACCGACAACGAACTCGCCGAACTGGCCGAGACCATCCCCGAGGCGTGGGTCGCCGACTCCGCGACCGGTTCGCCGTCGGACTGCGCGAAGACCATCGCCGAACAGTTCGACCTCGGCGTCGACTCGGTGATACTGCATGGCGCGACGCCGACCGAACTGGCACCGGTGGTCTCGGCGTACCGCGACATTCGTCCCGACCGCGCGGTCGGACTACCGGCCAACCCCGGAAGGATGCCCTCGTGACGGAAACCCTCGAGATACCCACGAGCGTCGAGCAACTCACGGCGACGTGGCTCACGGATTTCCTCGGCGAGAACGGCCACGACGCGGCGATCACCGCGGTGACCTCCGAGGCCGTCGGGACCGGACAGATGGCCGGGTCCTATCGCCTGAAACTCGAGCACTCCGGTCCCACGGACCTGCCCGACACCATGGTCGCCAAGCTGGCCACCGGCGCGCCCGAGCAGCGGGAGTTCGGGTCCGGGGTGTTCCGCAACGAGGTCCGCTTCTACCGCGATCTGGCCGCCGGCTTCACTGTCCCGATGCCGCGGTGTTACGCGGCCACGATCTCCGATCCCGGCACCGAGTTCGTACTCCTACTCGAGGACATCGGCGAGGCGGTCCAGGGCGATCAGATCATCGGATGTACACCTGCGCAGGCGGAGTCGGTCGCTGTGGCCGCTGCCGGTCTGCACGCACCGCGCTGGAACGACGCCGCGCTGCTGGAGGAGATGCCGCTTCCCGGTGCCGCCGAACGCGAGATGATGGAGTCGATCCTCGAGCCGATGGCCGACGTCTACCGCGACCGATTCTCCCCCGACGCACAGGGTTCTGCCGCCATCGACTGGCTGGTCCGCGAGGCCGGCGACTGGCTCGTCGCGCCACTGCGGAACACCGCACTCATCCACGGCGACCTCCGTGTGGACAACGTGCTGTTCGGCCCGTCCGGCGAGGTCACCGTCATCGACTGGCAGACCATCACCACCGGTAACCCGCTGCGCGACATCGCCTTTCTGCTCAGCACCAGCCTGACCACCGAGGATCGTCGGAAACACGAGCGCGGCATCGTCGCGTCGTATCACCGTGCGGTCGTCACCGAAGGCGTCGCCGACTACACGCTCGACGAGTGCTGGGACGACTACGTCGCCAACCTCATCCAGGCACCGCTGATCATCGTCTTCGGTTCGGCCGCCGCGCAACCCACCGAACGCGGCACCGCCATGTTCGACGCAATGCTGTCGCGCAGCGCAGCCGCGATCGAGGACCTCGTGCCGGGTGGTCTGGCCGGCCGATGAAGCTCGTCATCGGCGGCAACGGTTTCCTCGGTTCCCGACTGGTCCGGCAGCTCGTCGAGAACGGCGAGGACGTCCGCGTCCTCACGCGAGAAACCAGCGATCTCCGCACACTGTCCGGCCTCGACTTCGACCACGCCACCGGCGACCTCTTCGACGCCGCCTCGGTGCGCACGGCGATGAACGGTTGCGACGTAGTTTTCCACTGCGCCGTCGACACCCGTGCGTGGCTGCGGGACCCGGCACCGCTGTACCGCACCAACGTCGACGCCCTGCGGGCGGTGCTCGAAGTGGCCGCCGGTCAGCCGCTGCGCAAGTTCGTGTTCACCAGCACCGCCGCCACCATCGGGCGGGTGCAGGGGCGCCGGGCCACCGAGGACGACGCCTTCAACTGGGCGGACCACGCACCCGAGTACGTGAAGAGCCGTGTCGCCGCCGAGGACCTACTGCTGGACCGCGCCCGCGACGGGGCGGTGCCGGGGGGTCGCGATGTGTGTCGCCAACACCTACGGTCCCGGCGACTGGCAACCCACTCCCCATGGTTCCTTCGTCGCCGGTGCGGCACTCGGCAAGCTGCCGTTCACCATTCGCGGCTGCCGAGCCGAGTCGGTGGGCATCGACGACGCGGCGCGCGCACTCGTCCTGGCGGCCGAGCGAGGTGAGGTGGGCGAGCGGTACATCGTCGCCGAGCGATCCATCGACACCGGCGAGATCGTGGAGATCGCCGCCCGCACCGCCGGGCGCGAACCACCCCGGCTCGTCCTCAACCGGGCAGCGCTGTACGCCGCCGGCGCGGTGGGTTCGGCACGGGCCGCCCTCACCCGCAAGCCCGTCCAGCTGACCGTGCCATCGGTGCGGCTGATGCACTTCATGTCCGAGATGGACCACGGCAAGGCCGAACGCGATCTGGGCTGGCACCCGCGGCCCGTCACCGAGGCGATCGCCGAAGGCGCACGGTTCTGGCTGGAGCGTAAGCGACCTGCACCCTCTGCTGGTTGAGTAGGTCCGAGCCGCCAGGCGAGGACCGTATCGAAACCAGTTACCAAAGATCTTCTGCGCGCCAGTTGGTTTCGATACGAACCAGCAGGATACTCAGCCGAGCAACTCCGCCAGCTCGCCGAGGCTGTACGGCGAGGTGTCCTTGTGGTCGCGGTAGGCGACGAAGCTCGCCTGCTGCGTCTCGAACCGACCGATGAAACCACCGGCTGCGCTGAAAATCTGACCGGTGACGTGCTCGGCCGCGTCACTGGAGAGGAAGACGTACAGCGGCGCAACGTACTCCGGCGGCGCCGGGTCCAATGCCGCTTCCCGGGTCAGATCGTCGAGAATCCCCCGCCGATGCAAGCCCTCGATGTGGGCGACGTAGTCGTCGCCGGTCGACAGGCGCGACTTGGCGCCGGGCATCACGACGTTGACGCGGACGCGATGTTCGGCGAGGTCCGACGCGGCGGCGAGGGCCAGCGCGTTGACGCCGCCCTTCGCTGCGGGATAGCCACTGCCACCGAACATCCCGAGCGACGCGGCCGAGCCGGTGAGCACGATCGAACCCGAGCCCTGCTCGACGAAGACCCGTCCTGCGGCCTGGAGCAGGTGGAATGCAGACATGAGGTGTGCGTCCACCTGCGCCCGGAACTCGTCGGGAGTGATGGTCAGCACCGTCGACCCGGCGGGTTCGGCGATGCCCGCGCAGTTGATCGCGATGTCGAGTGCGCCGAACTCGGTGAGCGCGGCGTCGACCATCCGCTGGGCGACGCCGTCGTCACCGGCCGAGCCTCGGACGCCGACGGCCTGTCCCCCACCGCCGCGGATCTCCGCGACGGTCTCCTCGAGCGCATCTGCGTCGCGCCCGTTGACGATGACCGAAACCCCCTGTCCCGCCAGTGCGTACGCCACCGCGAGGCCGATGCCGCGGGTGGAGCCTGCGATCACGGCGACCCGGCCGCCCAGTCCGGCAGCCCCGGGGGACCAGCCGCCGTCCGGATTCACGCCGAGCTGCCGACCGGCGTGATCGGGATCGAGCGGCCTCGGTCGACGAACTCGAAACTCGCACCGCCGCTGAACCGCGCGACGGCCACCTCCCCGCTCTCCTTCTGGGCGGTGTCCGACCTGACGATCCGGATCTCGAGCGCATCGTCGGTCTCGACGGCACCCTCCACGCTCAGGTACGGGCTCACCCCGGTGGCGGCGGCTTGCAGCGGTTCCAGATGATCCGGTGTGAGGATCGACATCCAACCGCCGTCGGTCATCGCGTCGGACTTCCGCGGCAACCGTACGACGACGGAATCTTCGTCGGCGACAGCGATCAGACCGGTGTACTGCGCAGGCCCGAAGCACGGATGCAGGGCCAGCACCTGCGCCAGGCCTTGGGCGTCGGTGGACAGATCGAGGGCCGCGCGGATACGGTCCGCCGCGAGTCCGGCGATCCCGATCAGCTGCTTACGGAAGATCTCGACGACCTGCTCTTCGCTCTCGGCATACCGCCGCAGGCTGATCAGGAAGCCGAGGGACAGCAGCTGATGTTGCAGCGCCACCTCTTCGGCGATCCGTACGAGCGCTGACGTCGACCACTCCGCGAACTGCAGATCCTCGACGAGTGGGCCTCGGTAGTCGACCCAGCCGTCAGTCGCCGACGGGTCGATCGCGGACAGTTCGATCTGGCCGGCACGCGTCCCGAACATCTCCTCCGCGTCCGGCGGAAGCGGCAGCTCCTCGCGGTCCGGTTCGATGGTGACCGTCCACTCGCAGTGCGGCGTCCGGTCGACGGGGCGTCGGGGCGGCCGATGCACCGGTCGGATACGCGCGCGGCGGTTGGTCGCGATGGCGGTCGCGTCGAAGGTCGGGTCCTCGATGTCGTGGCACATCGTCGTGACGTAGTCGTCGCCGAGCGGTTCGACGTCGAGTAGGGCGCCGCAATGATCGAGGACGAACGAGCCGTGGTATTTGTCGTCGACCCGGTACCGGAAGTCCATGAACTGCGGCGGTGCACCGATGTCGAGCTGGAGACACTTGAACATGTCCTCGACGCCGTCGCCGTCGACGCCGAACACGGTCCGGACCCGGCTCGTGTAGACCGGGCTCGCGGCCATCCATTCCTCGATCGCGATCCGGCCCATGATGTCTCGCCCGAAAGCACTGATGAGGTGCGCCATCCCGCTGCGGTCGATCATCTGACCGGACAGCAGGAGTTCGGGGACCAAGACGGCGAGCTGTTCCTGACCCAGACCTTGATACGTGGGGGCTGTGGTTGTCATGTCAGGTCACCAGAACGCGACCGGCGCCTTACCGAAGTCGTACCACCCCGGCAGGTTGCCCGGCGCGGCCTTCTCCACCCGCTTGAGCATTCCGTCGCTCATGGCGTTGTTCTGCATCATCTCGATGAACAGCGCGGAGACGTTGCCGTAGTCGAAGAAGTCACGCTGCCAGGAGAATTGGAAGTTGCCGCCGTACTTGAACCAGCTGCCCTGGATGCCCTCCAGCGCATAATGACTGCCGTCCTCACGGGTGCCCTCGTAGATCTGCTTCCAGAGTCCGATCATGTCGCCGGTCTTCTCGTCGATGACCCATGCCTGATACGGATACTCCCAGCCCTCGAGACCCTCCATTTCCTGACCGAGCGCGAGTTCGCGGATCTCCTCGCGACCCACGGCCATGAAGTCCTTCTTGGGGCCGTAGTTCCAGCCGTAGGTGGCGTCCTCGGTGTAGAACTCGGCGAGCGGCTTCCAGTCCCCCGCCTTTTCTGCCTCGATGTTGGCGGCGAGCCACCGCTCCTTCATCTCTTCCAGTTCCGCACGGTCAAAAGACATGTGTTCCACCTTCACTCGTCATCTTCGATGAGACGCAATGCTTGCGTCGGGCAGTACTGCACGGCGGCCTCGACCTCGGCTCGCCGGGATTCGTCGGGGTTGGCGTCGAGGATCTCCACGTGGTCCATCTTCGCGGCGAAAACCTCGGGGGCCTCCAGCTCACACATGCCGTGCCCCTGGCACAGATCCAGATCGACCTCGATGCGCATCAGCGATCCTGACGCTTACGGTAGGCAACGCGGCACGGCTGCTGCAGCTGAACGACCATCTTCGAGTGGTCGTTCCGGTAGGTCTCCGAGGGCTGCAGCATCTCGAACTCGTAGTTCTGGAACAGGACCGAGAAGATCGCCTTGAGCTGCATGATCGCGAATTGCGCACCGACACAACGATGACGACCCGCACCGAACGGAATCCAGGTCCAGCGATTGACGAGATCTTCCTGACGAGGCTTGTCGTACCGATCAGGGTCGAAGGTTTCCGCATCCGGGAAGTCCTCGGGAAGGCGGTTCGAGATCGCCGGCGACACCGCGATCGATTGACCGGCGGCGATCTCGTAGTCCTCGACGTGGAAGTTCTTCTGCACCACGCGCATCAGGATGATCAGCGGCGGGTGGAGTCGCAGCGCCTCCTTGAGCGCGTTCTCGAGCTGCGGCATCTGCCGGGTGTGGGCGAAGGTGTACTCGGGACGTTCACCGTCTGGAGTGTCGCCGTAGATCTCGTCGAGTTCGTCGTAGACGCGCTTCATGTAGTCCGGGTTGCGCAGCAACTCGATGAGCGTCCATGCCGCGGTGCCCGACGTCGTGTGGTGGCCGGCGAACATCATCGAGATGAACATGCCGGTGATCGTGTTCGCGTCGAAGCCGACCTGGACGAGGACGTCCATCAGGTCGCGATCTTCCTTGTCCTCGGTCGGATTCGCGATCCGCTCGTCCATGACGCCCTGGATGAACTCCACCAGCTCGGCACGGGCCTCGTCGCGTTTACGGAAGCTCTCGATGTCGGCCTTGTAATCGACGTAGGCGATCGGGTCGGTGCCCTTCTCCAGGTCGTGGAAGAGGTGCGCGATGTGCCCGTTGAGCCGCTCCCGGAACTTGCGTCCGATGAGACACGCCGACGAGGTGTACAGCGTGAGTTCGGAGAAGAAGTCGAGGAGATCGATCTCTCCCTCGTCGCCCCACTCGGCGATGATGCGTTCCGCCTCGTTGGGGATCGTCACCGCATGCTGCTTCATGTGGGCGCCCTTGAGGGCGGAGTTGTGGATCGCCTTGGAGCGTTCCTCGGGACTCGCGTCGAACACGACGCCCTCGCCGAACACCGGGGTCATGAACGGGTAGGCGGCCGCCTGGTCGAGGTCTTCCTCGGGTGCCCGGAAGAACTCCTCGTTGGCCGCGGCCCCGGACACCAGGACCACCTCGCGGTCGGCGAGCTGGAACAGGCCGACGTCGCCGCATTCCTCGCGGACGCGCCAGAACAGCGAGATCGGGTCGGAGGCGAGTTCGTCGAGATGCCCGTGTTCGCCCTCGCCGCCGGAAACGCGAGGCGGCTTCTTCAGGCCTGATTCGGTGATGGCGGTCATCGATCGGTCCCCTTGTCCTTCGTCGACTGTGGGTCTGCTGTCTTGCCGGAACTCCGGTCGCGGGGGACGGCCCCTTCGGCCTCCACCTCGACCGCGCGCATGTGGGCACCGCGCGGCATGGTGACCATGGCTGCGACGGCGAGCGCGATGTGGTGCGGTTCGAGGAAGTTGCCGTGGCGCGCCAGACCGTGCTTGATCCAGTCGTTGAGCATGTCCTCGGTTGTCTTCGGATCGAGGTTCATGCCCATGCCGGTCAGGGTCTGTCCCGGCCGGACCACGCCCGCACGCACGCCGGTGCCCTCGAGTTCGAGCTGGATGGTCGCGACCAGGCCGTCGATGCCCGACTTCGCGGCCACGTAGGCCGACGACCAGGGTCGCGGATGAAGCACCACATCGGAGCCGATGAAGACGAAATCGCCGCGCGCACGGTCGATCATGCCGCCGATGACCGCGCGGTAGATGCGGTAGGCGCCGGTGAGGTGGATGTTGACCTGGTCGGCGAAATGCTCCGGGCTCGTCTCGTAGGAGAGCCCGACCGCGAGGTCTCCAGCGCCGGCGACCACGATCTCGAGTTCACCGAGGGCGGCCTCCGCCTTCGCGACGCAGTCGACGACCGACTGCTCGTCGGTCACGTCGAGCGGCACCGCGACCGCTTCGCCACCCGCCGCGATGATCTTGTCGGCCAACTCCTGGAGCTTCTCGACGCGCCGGGCCGCGAGGGCAACCGGATGGCCGGCGGCGGCGAGGTGTTCGGCGGTTGCCGCGCCGATACCCGAGGACGCTCCTGCTACGAGGACCGGTCGACGCTCGGGATGG
Source organism: Gordonia sp. C13 (assembly GCF_023218005.1). Taxonomy (NCBI): domain Bacteria; kingdom Bacillati; phylum Actinomycetota; class Actinomycetes; order Mycobacteriales; family Gordoniaceae; genus Gordonia; species Gordonia sp. C13. Next base: position 127,996 of record NZ_JALPSY010000002.1, on the reverse strand, counting down.
GGACGAAAAGCCATCAGCGCACCGTCACTTTCACGGGGAGTTCGGCGAAACCGCGCACGTTGACCGAGTGCACCCGGACCGCCCTGTCGATGTCGATGTCGACCGCGCGGATCGACCGGATCACCTCGCCGAGACCGATGTTGGCCTCCAGACGGGCGAGGTGGGCGCCGAGGCAGAAGTGCGCACCGAGGCCGAAGCTCATCAGTGCCTGCCCGTTGTCGCGTCCGATGTCGTACTTGTCGGCGTCCGGACCGAAGACCTCTTCGTCGCGGTTCGCCGAGCCGACGAGGAGGAGCACGCGGTCGCCGGCCGGGATCACGTGATCACCGTAGGGAGCGTCCTCGAGCACGCGACGCACGACGATCTGCGTCGAATTGTCGTAGCGGAGCGTCTCCTCGGTCCACTGCGGGACGGCGAGCTCGGGGTCGGCGAACACCTTGGCCAGCTCGTCGGGATTGCGCCAGCCCCAATACAGCGCGTTGGCAAGGAGTTTGGTGGTCGTCTCGTTGCCCGCGACCACCATCAGCACCATGAAGCCGACGATCTCGTCCTCGGTGAGCTTGATCCTCTCACCGGTCTCGTCGTCGTCGATCTCGGCCTCGATCAGCGCCGAGACCAGATCCTCGCCGGGGTTCTTCCGCCGGTCGGCGATGAGTTCCGAATAGTACTTGTGCAGTTCGATGTACGCGTAGATCGCGGCCTCGGGGATGTCGAGGACGCCGTCCTCGCGGTGGAGTAGCAGATCGGACTGGTGACGCAGGTGTGTGCGGTCGGCCTCGGGGACGCCCAGCAGCTCGGAGACCACATCCATCGGCAGGAGCGCGGCGAAGTCGTGGACGTAGTCGAACTCGCCCATGTCGAGGCACTTGCTCCAGTGCTGGTGGGTCAGCGCCGTGATCCGGCCGGTGAGGTCGTTGACCCGGCGCGGCGTGAACCCCTTCGACACCAGCTTGCGGATCCGCATGTGCTTCGGGTCGTCCATGGCGAGGAAGGACATCGACTTGTGGGCGTCGGGTCCGTACGCCGACGGGTCCATCGACACGCCCCAGCTGTTCGAGAACCGTTGCACGTCACGGAATCCCGCGCGGACGTCGGCATGGTTGGCCAGCGCCCAGAAATTCATCTCGGCGTTGTAGTAGACCGGCGACTCCCGGCGGAGCCGCGCGTAGGTCGGATACGGATCCTCGTGAAAGTCGTAGGCATACGGGTCGAAGGGGAGCGCTCGCTCCATCCCCGGCACCGATGTCGTTTCGGTCATCACTTCTCCATCAGTAGATGTGCTGCGGCAACAAGTCTTTCGGAGGTCTGCTCGTAGGTCATGTGGCCCATGCCGGCGTAGACGAGGCCGCCGGAGTAGATCATCTCCAGGGCGTCGAGCAGCGGTCCGGGATTCTCCGGGTCCACCTCCAGCGCGGCTGCGAGGCGTCGGCGGATGAACACACCGATGCGCACGCGGAGGTGCTCGACGTCGGGATCGGTACCCAACAGCGCGACGGTGACCGCGCCACCGAGTTGCCCCTCGCCGGCGACGACCAGCGCGACCTCGCGGAGCACCTGGGCGACCCGCTCCGCGGGCGTCGCAGCGGGGTCGGGTTCGGAGACGCCCGCGGACAGCCGACGCCAGAACACCTCGGCCACAAGGTGACTCTTCGACGAGAAGTAGGTGTACGCCGTGGCGGGCGCGACCCCTGCGAGCTTGGCCACCGAGCGCACGGTGAGCCCGTCGAACCCCTCGGCGTTCAACACGTCCACCGCCGCATCCGTGAGTCGCGCGACCGTCTCGGCTTGCTGCTGTGTCAGGCGGCGACGTGTGGATTCCTGGGAGACGGGGCTGGACATGTGAGCCACGCTACACTAGGTTTGAACGCGAGTCCAGACACCTGTCCAGATGGAGTTCCAGCTCATGCCCCTTCGCCCCGAATCCGCGTCGGACCTGTTGATCGACGGCAAACTCACCCCCGGCAGCGGTGGTGTCTTCGACGTCGTCAATCCGGCGACCGAGGAGGTCATCGGGCAGGCCGCCGAGGCCACCGCCGCCGACATGGACGCCGCGATCGCCGCCGCGCGTACCGCCTTCGACACCACCGCTTGGTCGCGCGACCACGCCTTCCGCGCCCGCTGCCTCCGCCAGCTGCGCGACGCCCTGCTCGCCCACGCCGACGAGTTCCGCGAGCTGACGATCGCCGAGGTCGGCTGCCCTTCGTTCCTCACCCACGGCCCGCAGTTCGAGGGCCCCGTCACCGACCTCGGTTACTTCGCCGACCTCGCCGAGAGTTACGAGTGGACCCGCGACCTCGGCACCGCGAAGCCGATGGGCATCAAGAACCATCGCGAGCTGCGGTCGGAGGCGATCGGCGTCGTCGGCGCGATCACCCCGTGGAACTTCCCGCACCAGATCAATTTCGCCAAGATCGGGCCCGCCCTCGCCGCCGGATGCACCGTCGTCCTCAAACCCGCCCCGGATACCCCGTGGTGTGCGGCACTGGTCGGCAAGGTGGTCGCCGAGGAGACCGACTTCCCGCCCGGCGTGCTCAACGTCGTCACCTCGACCGACCATCGACTCGGCGAACAGCTCAGCACCGACCCCCGCGTCGACCTCGTCTCCTTCACCGGCTCCACCGCGACCGGCAAGAAGGTGATGGCGGCCGCCTCGGAGTCGCTGAAGAAGGTGTTCCTCGAGCTGGGCGGCAAGTCCGCGTTCATCGTGCTCGACGATGCCGACATCGGTTCCGCCTGCGCGATGGCCGCTTTCAACGTCGTCACCCACGCCGGCCAGGGGTGTGCGATCACCACCCGACTGGTGGTCCCCCGCACCAAGCTGGACGAGGCGATCACGGCGACCCGAGATGCACTGGCCGGACTCCCGGCCGGGGACCCGACGAGTTCGGGCACCATCTGCGGTCCGCTGATCTCCGAGCGCCAGCGGCAACGCGTCGAGTCCTACATCGAACTCGCGAAGCAGGAGGGCGGGACGATCGAGATCGGCGGGGGTCGCCCGAACGACAAATCCAAAGGCTTCTTCGTCGAACCGACGCTCATCTCCGGACTCGACAACTCGGCACGCGTCGCGCAGGAGGAGATCTTCGGCCCGGTGCTGGTGATCATCGCCCACGACGGCGACGACGACGCCATCCGCATCGCGAACGACTCCCCCTACGGACTGTCGGGCATGGTCTACGGCACCGACGGGGACCGGATCAACAACGTGGTCAACGGTGTTCGCACCGGAACCATGGGCATCAACGGCGGCATCTGGTACTCCGCCGACGTCCCGTTCGGCGGCTACAAACAGTCCGGCATCGGTCGCGAGATGGGCGTCGCCGGGTTCGAAGAATACCTGGAGACCAAGGCCGTCGCCCGGCCCGCCTAGTACCCACACAGAAAGCAGGACAATGAGTTCCAAGCGTTTCGAGAACAAGACCGTCATCGTGACCGGGGCCGCGGGGGGTATCGGTGAGGCCTATGCGCGGGCACTGGCCGCGGAGGGCGCCAACGTCGTGGTCGCCGATCTCGCCGACGAGAAGGGCAAGCAGGTCGCCGCCGACATCGGTGGCCTGTACGTCAGCACCGACGTCGCCGACGAGGAGTCGGCGAAGGCCCTCGCCCAGGCGACGGTCGACGCCTACGGTTCGATCGACGGCCTGGTCAACAACGCCGCCATCTACGGCGGCATGAAGCTCGACTTCCTCATCACCGTGCCGTGGGACTACTACAAGAAGTTCATGAGCGTGAACCTCGACGGTGCGCTCAATGTGACCCGCGCGGTCTACCCGCACATGACGAACGGCGGCGGTGCGATCGTCAACCAGTCCTCCACCGCCGCATGGCTGTACAGCGGTTTCTACGGTCTGGCGAAGGTCGGCGTCAACGGCCTGACCCAGCAGCTCGCCACCGAGCTCGGCGGCCAGAACATCCGCGTCAACGCCATCGCACCCGGCCCCATCGACACCGAGGCCACGCGCACGACCACCCCCAAGGAGATGGTCGCCGACATCGTGAACCGGCTCCCGCTCAAGCGGTTCGGCACGCCGGAGGACCTCGTCGGGATGTGCCTGTTCCTGCTGTCCGACGAGGCCGGCTGGATCACGGGGCAGATCTTCAACGTCGACGGTGGGCAGGTCATCCGGTCATGAGCGAGGACACCCCGATCCGCCTGGGGTATGTCGGCCTCGGCAACATCGGCGGCCCGATGGCCGGCAGCCTCGCCGCATGGCCGGGCGGTCTCACCGTGTTCGACCTGTCCGACGAGGCAACCGCGAAGGTCGTCGACAAGGGCGCGAAGGCAGCCGGATCACTCGCCGAACTCGCCTCCGGAGCCGACATCATCGGCATCTGCGTTCTGAACGACGAGCAGGTCCGCTCGGTGGTCACCGGTCCCGATGGCCTGTTGTCGACGGCCCGCCCGGGCACCATCATCACCGTCCACTCGACCATCGGCCCGGACACCGCGATCGACCTCGCGAAACAGTGCGCCGAACGCGAGGTGATCCTGCTCGACGCCCCGATCTCCGGCGGCGCGATGGGCGCGGCGTCGGGACGACTCGCGATCATGGTCGGCGGCCCGCGCGACGCCTACGAGAAGCTGAAGGAGCCCTTCCGGCTCACCTCGGACATGCTCGTGCACGCGGGAGCCGAGGTCGGCGCGGGCACCAAGATGAAGCTCGCCCGCAACCTCCTGCACTTCATCTCGTTCACCGCCACCACCGAGGCGGCTCGTCTCGCCGAGGCTGCCGGGCTCGACATCACCAAGCTGGGCAAGGTCGTTCGGCACACGGACGCCATCACCGGCGGTGCCGGCGCGATCATGCTGCGGGAGACCACGGCGACGCTCGACGCCGACGATCCGTGGTACGGCATCTTCACCGGCGTTCGTACACTGGGCGAGAAGGACCTGTCGTTGGCACTCGCACTCGCCGACGACCTCGGCGTCGATCTGCCCCTCGGCCGGATCGCACTCCGCGAGCTGGCCCCCGGACTCGGTGTCCCCCATCTCGAAGGAGAAACCGCATGACCCGATCCAACATCTCCGACGAAGCACCCGACGAGGTGCGCAAGCGCGGTCTCAGGCGGATGTCCGAGGTCTACGGCTGGGAGATGAGCGACGGTCCCGGCGACTACTTCGCACACACCGCCGATCAGGTGTTCGCCAACGTGTGGGCGCGCGAGGGCCTCTCCGACCGGGATCGGCGACTCATCCTGCTCGGCGCTCTGGCAGCGAGCAACAACATCGACGTCGCCGAGATCCAGGCCGGCGCCGCACTCGGCAACGGCGAACTGACGCCCGAGCAGCTCGAGGAGATCAGCCTCTTCCTCTGCTACTACATCGGCTGGCCCCAGGGAACCAAGATGCACTTCATGTTCGGTGAGGTCATCAAGAAGCACCGGAAGCAGAAGTGAACCAACAGATCACGTTTCGACCCCTGTCCGACGGCAAGGGCTCCTCACTCCTGAGCGCCTCGCCGCTCCCCGACCTCGCGGCCGCCGGATACACCGACGCCGAGTACGCGGCGTCGGGAGTTGCCCGTCGCCTCGTCGGCGACGCCGACGCCCCGCCGGCCGAGTTCACGACCCGGCTCGTCGTCCGACGCCCCGCCGACGCCGCAGCGTTCAACGGCTGCGTCGTCGTGGAGTGGCTCAACGTGAGCAGCGGCAGCGATGCCGCACCGGAGTACTCGTATCTCGCCGCCGAGCTGGTGCGTGCCGGCTACGCCTGGGTGGGGGTGTCGGCGCAGTACGTCGGCATCGAGGGCGGCGCCGGATCGGTGGGCGTCGCCACCGGTGAACCCCAGAGCCTCGCCGCCAAGGACCCCGATCGCTATGCCGGATTACATCATCCCGGCGATGCGTACTGCTACGACATCTTCCGTTCGATCGTCCTCGCAGTCCGCGGTGACCACTCCGGCGAGAGTCCTACCCCGGACCACCCGCTCGCCGGGCTGGCCGTCGGCTCGGTGCTCGCGGTCGGCGAATCCCAGTCCGCGATGGCCCTGACCACCTACGTGAATACCGTTGCTGGTGACGGAGATTTCGACGGGTTCCTCATCCACAGCCGTGCCGCTGCAGGGTTGCCCGCGGGCGAGGTCGGCACCGGTATCGACGTGAGCACCGTGTTCAGCGGCGAACCCACCACGATCCGCACCGATCTCGACGCACCGGTCCTCGTCGTGCAGACCGAGACCGATGTGCTGACCAACTTCCGCTACCACCTGGTGCGCCAGCCGGACACCGACCGTCTACGCGTCTGGGAGATCGCCGGCACGTCACATGCCGACCTGCATCAGATCGGCGACTTCGAGGAATTCCTCGGCTGTCCCGACCCGGTGAACCGCGGGCAGCAGCGCTTCGTGCTGCGCGCCGGACTCCGCCACCTCCGCGCCTGGGCCGACGGCGGGGATCCGCCACCGTCCGCCGAACCGTTACGTCTACGCGGCGTGACGACTCCCGAGCCCGAGTTCGAGGTCGACGACATCGGCAACGTCCTCGGCGGCGTCCGCACCCCGTGCGTCGACGCACCGACCCAGGTGCTGAGCGGTGTTGTTCCCGAGCCGATCTCGCGGATCTGCCTGCTCTTCGGGTCGACCCACCCGGTGCCGGAACACCTCCTCGCCGAACGCTACGGAACCCGCGACGAATACGAGAAGCACTACCGCGACGCCGCCGACGCGGCCATCGCCGCAGGGTTCGTACTCGTCGAAGACCGCGACGAACTGATCGCCGACGCGAACCCGGAGTCGGTTCCCGAGTAGGCGAACCCCCGCCGAAATCCGCCCCCGAAAAGCACCCTGTGCAGCGACGCCGGCGACATATCGTCGCCGGCACTCGCCTGGAGGGTGGTTATCGGGGGCGGATTTCAGCGCGCATTTCAGGGGCGCATTTCAGACCAGGCTCAGAACGCCGCGCGCTTGCCTTCCTCGGCCGGTCCTGCGGGGCGGGCGGGTTCGCTGAGGAAACCGTCCGTCGCGTGCCGAATGCCGGTCGAGATGGCGTGGCCGACATGGCTTCCGGGGTACCAGTGGATACGGCCGCCCCAGTGTTCGTGGAGTTGTTGTGCCGCCGACACCCAGGTCACGCGGTCGTTGAGAGCCGCGACGACCATCCGACGATCCGGCGGCGCGATCGGCGTGACCCGCAGCGGGCTGATCACACTGGCGACCTCGCGTACCGACTCGTCGCGCATCAACGACGCCAGGTGCTCACCCTTGGGTCCGCCGCGGGACATGTGGTGGGCCAGCGTCGCATGCATGTCCAGCATCGGGACCACCGCGAGGACGGTGGCGACCCGCGGGTCCATGGAGGCGACCAGGGCGGCGATCGGACCGCCGAGAGACGTTCCGGCGATGGCGATCTCGGCGGGTTCGTGCTGCTCGATCCAGGAGATCAACGACCGGATCTCGGCGACGGCGCGGATGGTGATGAGCGTGTTCACCAGCGGGTCGAAACCCGGGTACGACACCGACGGCACGCGCCGACCGCCGTGTGCGGGCAGCACCGGGAAGGCGACGTCGTAGCCGAGCTTCTTGTGCAGGTGGGCAGCCCGGAAGGCGTAGAGATCGTCCGGCCGGCCCTGCGCCGCTCCGTGCACCCAGATCAGCCACCGGGCCCCAGACCGGTTCTTGGTCATCACCCGGACCGACGAGATGCCATCGGCGTACGGGTCCAGTGACGCCACCGACGCCGGCAGCTTCGCGTCGACGGAGTAGTCGATGTGCTCGAAAGACGTGGTTCCGAAGATCTTGCGATCGCGCGACAGGATGCGGGGCGGACCCGGATCCCGGTGTACCCCGGCAGGTCCGAGGCGTACGAACTCGTCGGCGACGTCGGCGCACCGCGCCACCATCTCCTCGACCGACTCCATCGGCGGGATGTCCCGGATCACGGAGTTGATCGCGATGAACATCTCGTCGATCGCGGTCTCACCGACCTGTCGCGGTCCGCAGCCGGCAGCCGGGATACCCGTTTCCGGATTCCCTCGTCTCGCGGCCAGCGAGCTGCCGATCGCGCGGGGCAGTACGCCCGCGAACAATCCCAGCCGGGCGCGCTCGGTCTCCCAGTCGATCAACTGGCCTCCTGTGCCATGGCACCGATACCGAGCGCATCGGTCGCCTCGTCGACGGCCTCGACGACCCGCCGGAGGAACCCGGCCGGGTCCGGCATCGATTCCGGTGTCGCGATGAGTCCCATGCTCAGCCGTCCGGCGTAACTGTAGGTCGTCAGGTTCACATCCGCGGGCGCAATGGCCAGGGCGAAGGAGATCCAGTCGACCACTTCGATGTCACCGATCCAGCGCGTCGTCCGCGGGCCGGGCATGTTGGCGGTGGTGATGTTGTTCATCACCAGCGGCATCACATTGGCGGCCAGCCCGCGGAACAACGGGCCGAGCCGGCCGGTGTAAGTCGAGAGCTTCTCGGTCAGTTCGAAACCGACCTCGCGACGGCAGGCGACGGTGGCCCCGCAGCTCTCGCCCGTCGCGACGATCCGCTCTACGGGATCGGCGAGGTCGGAGCGCAGATACGCCATGGCGGTGGCGATCTCGTTGCCGTGCACGCGGTTCGACGCGAGGTCCTTGCAGACCCCGAAAATGGTCACCGAGTTGCCCGGCTCCTCGCCGCGGGCGAGAAGCTCGTTGCGGATCGCACCGGCGATCACGCCGTGCAGTGCACCGTTCACCGTGGTGCCGGCGGCCAGGGCGATTCGTTGGATGTCGGCGAGCGCGATGTCGGCCGAGGCGCACACGCGGTCTGCCCCGCCGCGGGCGTTGAAGCTGGTACGACGCACCGTCAGCGGCTTGGGGATCAGGTCGCCGCGTGCCGCTACGCGGCGTGCCCACACCGCGCGCCGCCCGGCCGAGATCACCGACGGCACACCGCGGAACAGTCGCCGCGACTCGGCGCGGGCCGCCTTCGTGAGGCTCTTCGTGTCCGGGTCGAGGGCCTCGGGGATCGGTGCCGGGTGAACCCGCTCACCGGGTTCGGCGGTGGCCGCCATGAAGGTGTTGAGCGCAGCCAGCCCGTCGGCCACCGCGTGGTGGACGCGGACCACGATGGCCTGACGGCCTCCCTCGAGACCGTGGACGAGGGTGAGCCCCCAGAGCGGTAGTTCGCGGTCGAGCTGCCGCACGGCGAGTTCGGACAGGACCGCGTCGAGCTCGGCGCGCCCTCCCGGGGCTGCGGCCGCCATCTCGTCGATGTGACGGGTGACGTCGAAGGCGTTGTCCTGCACCCAGAACGGGCGAGCAGAGCATCCGGGTACCCAGCGCACCCGCTGGGTGGCGCGCGGGAACATGCCGAGATAGCGCGGGATCACGTCGCCGATCTCGTCGAGGGTGAGCGGACGGTCACGCCGGCTCGTGTCGAGCACCGCGACCTTCAGCGTGTGCATCGGATTCGACGGGGATTCCATGTTGAGCATCAGCGAATCCGGGCCGGTCATCCGCTCGGCGTCGTGCGGGACGCCGCCGGCGCCGGCGAACAGCTCGGTGACGCGGGGCGTGTTGCGTGCGTTCATCGTTCAGCTCACCTTTCGTTCCGGGGCGGCGGAGAGCAGATCACGCTTGAGGATCTTGCCGGTGGCGTTGCGGGGCAGCTCGTCGAGGTAGTGGACGTCGCGGGGGACCTTGAACCCGGCCAGCTGTTCCTTGACGTGCTGTCGGATCTGGTCGGCACCGATGAGGGTCTGCGGGGCGCGCACCACGTAGGCGGCCAGGCGCTGTCCGAACTTCTCGTCGTCGACGCCGATCACCGCGACCTCGTGGACCTCGTCGAGCGCGCCGATGACCTGCTCGACCTCGAGCGGGTAGACGTTCTCGCCACCGGACACGATCATCTCGTCGTCGCGGCCCACGACGAACAGCCGGCCGTTCTCGTCGATCCGTCCGACGTCACCCGACACCATGTGCCCGTCGCTGAACGCCTTGGTGTCGGCGGTGGTGTAGCCGTCGAATCCGGAGTTGTTGGCGACCACGATGCGACCGATCTCGCCGATCGGCAGCTCCCGATCGTCGTCGTCGAGGATGCGGACGCTGGTGCCCGTCAGCGGGCGACCCGCGGTGTCCGGCGCGACGCGCAGGTCCTCCGGGGTGGCGGTGCTGATCAGGCCGGCCTCGGTGGCGTTGTAGCTGTTGTAGACGACGTCGCCGAAGCGGTCGAGGAAGGCGATCAGGGCGTCGGTCCGCATCCGCGAACCGCTGGCCGTCGCGAAGCGAAGACTCGGCATCGGGTGGGCGTCGAGAACGTCGTCGGGCAGGTCCATGATGCGTTCGAGCATCACGGGCACGACGGCGAGCCCGGTCGCCTCGTGGTCGCGGACGAGATCCAGTGTGGCCTCGGGGTCGAAGCGCCGGCGCATGATCATCGTGCACGTCATCGTTGCCGAGATCGCCACCTGCCCGAATCCCCAGGCGTGGAAGATCGGTGCGGCGATGACCGTGGATTCCCCGGCGCGCCAAGGGATGCGGTCGAGCATCGCGGCCAGCGAGGCGATGTCGGTGCTGCCACCCCGCCGCGCGCCCTTCGGGGTGCCGGTGGTGCCCGAGGTGAGCAGCACGATACGGCCGGCACGCTCGGGGCGCGCGGGGCGTCGACCGAGGTTCGCCTCGATGAGCGAGTCGGTCGTGTCACCGGCCACCGGGCCGGTCTCGGTCCAGGCGTGGATGCGTCGGACATTCGGAAGACGTTCTGCCGCAGGGGCGATGACCGCGTCGAACTCGTCGTCGGCGATGAGGACGTCGGCGCCCTCGCGTTCGAGGACGTCGGCGAGCTGCGGTCCGGCGAACCCGGTGTTGAGCAGCACCGCGTCGGCGCCGAGACGTGATGTCGCGGCAAGGGCCTCGATGAGGCCGCGGTGGTTGCGGCAGAGGATGGCGACCGTGTTCACCGATGTGCCGGGGAGCTCGCGCAGTCCGACGGCCAATGCGTCACAGCGCGCGTCGAGTTCGCCCCAGGTGAGCTCGCCGGCCTCGTCGACGAGGGCGAGTCCCTTCGGGGCGCGGGCTGCGGCCAGGCCGATGCCGCTGACCGGCGAGGCGCCGCCGTGGCGTCGCAGGTTGAGTCCCATGCGGATGTAACGGTCGAGTCGCAGTGTGCCGAGGAAGCCACTGCGGATGAGGGTGCGTACGAGCCACGTGTAGGTGGTGACGCGATCGCGAAGCCGTGTGATCATCGTCGATCTCCTTTTGTGGTCAGCCGAGAACCGGGAACCGGCGCTCGCGGGCGAGCCCGTCGAGGGCGTGCTGCATGCGCTTGCGGATCATCTGGTCCACCTCGTCGTGGTCGGGATTCGTTCCGAACTCGGCGGTGATGTCGATGGGGTCGAGCACCTCGGTGACGAGCTTCGAGGGCAACGGGATGTTGGGCGGGAAGTGAGCTGTGAGCCCGAACGGGAAGCCGAAGGCGAACGGCGCGCTGTCGATGCGCAGCAACTTGTCCAGCTTGAGCAGCTTGGCGAGCGCGTCACCGCGGTTGAGGAAGAGTTGGGTCTCCTGGCCGCCGATGGTGACGATGGGGACGATCGGGACGCCCGCCTCGAGGGCCGTGCGGATGTAGCCGGTGCGGCCGTGGAAGTCGATGGTCGCGGACTCGCTCGTGGGACGCAGCACCTCCCACTCGCCGCCGGGGAACACGATGGTCGCGGCGCCCGCCTTGAGCGCGGCGACGGCGTTCTTCGGATGGGCCGGAAGGAAGCCGAACTTCCCGAAGACGTCCTTGCCCGCGCCGGTGAAGATCAGGTCGTGGGCCAGCGTGTAGAGCGGGCGTTCGGCACCGAACTGGTCGGCGAAGGCCACGCTGATCACCGGGACGTCGAAGGCCATCAGGCCGCCCGAGTGGTTCGAGACCAGCAGGACGCCCCCGTCGGGGACCTTGTCCATGCCCCGGACTTCCGAGCGGAAGTACTTCTTGGCCACGAGCTTCAGGACGGGCAGGACCCGCTTGACCCATGTCTCGTCGCGGGCGGTGAGGTCGAAGGTGCCGGCACTCATCGTCGTAACTCCTGTGATTGCGTTTCCGGGTTGCGGATCACCGCCCTGGATGTCACCCACGGGCTGGATGACCTGGTGGTCGATGTCCACGAAAGCGGAAAACTAGAACACGTTCTAGTGTTGAATTAGAACACGTTCTAGTGGGAGTCGCCACTCGGCGTTACCTATGCCACACCTACTGATGGGTAGCCATATGCAGTTCATCCTCGAGGACATCACCGAATCCGAGGTCGAGCGCCGTCGCGGGGTCTACGCACCCCTGACCGACACCGTCCGCGACCTGGTCGACGCCGTGATCAGGACAGAAGTCGGCGAGGACGCCCTCGCCGACGCCCAGCGGCGGATCGCCGAGATCGTCGCCGATCTGCGGACCGAGCAGATGGACGGGCCGTACGGGGTCCGGCACACGCGCGAGAACACCGGGATGGCCTGGGGCAATGCGGTCATCGGGGTACGCAACGCCATCGCGCCGCCGCTGAACGTCGAACATGTGGACGACGGGGTGCGCTGCGAGTTCACCCTGGGCGCGGCCTACGAGGGTCCACCGGGATGTGTGCACGGCGGGGTGTGCGCGATGCTCCTCGACCATCTCCTCGGCAACGCCGCCAGCTACGAGAGCGCCTGCTACACCGGGACCATCACCATCCGCTACCTCCGTCCGACGCGGCTGGGCGCACTGACCGCGCGGGCCTGGGTCACCGAGGAGACCGGCCGCAAGCGCATCGCACGCGGCACCATCTCCGACGCCGAGGGCGTGACCTGCGAAGCCGAGGGCGTCTTCATCGTGCCGCGATCGGCGGTCGACACCCCGCGGGTGCGCTGGTCGGCGGGCTGAGTCCGTGAGGGCGGCAGTCACCTCGCCGGACGGATTCGAGGTCGTCGAACTCCCCGATCCGACGCCCGGCCCGGGAGAGCTCGTGCTCCGGGTCGCCGCGAACGGCATCTGCGGTTCCGACCTGTCGACGGCACCCTTCTTGCCCGCCGGCACCGTGGTGGGTCACGAGTTCGCCGGTGAGGTCGTCGCGATCGGTCCGGATGTTCCCGACGTCGCGCCGGGGTTCCGCATCGGTGACCAGGTCGCGTCGATGCCCGTCCGTGGCTGCCACCGGTGTCGTTCCTGCCTGACCGGCGACGTCGCGCGGTGCCCGTCGGCGCGAACGCTAGGACTGGGTGTGTTGCCGGGCGCGCTGGCCGAGTATGTCGTCGTCGGTGCCGCCGAGAGCGTGCGGGTCGGCGGCATCGACCCGGCCGAAGGTGCACTGGTCGAGCCCCTCGCGGTCGGCCTGCACGCCGTGACGCGCGCCGGGATCGAACCCGGCGACCGCGTCCTCGTGCTCGGCGCCGGGCCGGTGGGAACGGCTGTGCTGCACTGGGTGTCGCGCGGTGTCGCGGGCGAGGTGATCTGTTCCGACCCCTCCCCCGGTCGTCGCGCCGCGGCACTCGACGTCGGCGCATCCGAGGTGCACACACCGGAATCGGTGACCGAGCAGATCCGGGACGGCTTCGACGTCGTGATCGAGTGTGTCGGCAAACCGGGGATGATCGCCGCGGCGCTCGATGCGGTGCGCACCCACGGGCGCATCGTCGTCGCCGGCGTGTGTCTGCGCGACGACCACTTCATGCCCGTCGCCGGCATCGTCAAAGAGGCGTCGATGGACTTCGTCTCGTACTACACGAAGGCCGAGTTCGGGAGCGCTGCCGCCGAACTGAACCGCGGCGCGGTCGGCTCGTCGACGCTGGTCAGCCAGATCGTCGGGCTCGACGCCGTAAACCGCGTCTTCGCCGAACTGTCGGCGCCCAACGACCATCGGAAGGTGCTGATCCTGACCGGCCTCCGTGTCCCGGGTCAGGCGCCGGGCGTACCGTCGTACGGGTGAACAGTGCCGTTCCAGAGTCCCCAGTGCCGTTCAGTTCCCACGAGGCGGATCGCGTCCGCGCCGTCTGGCAGGACCTCGACCTGCCGGGCATCGTCGACGTCCACACGCATTTCATGCCGCGTCCGGTGATGGACAAGGTGTGGGCCTACTTCGATTCCGCGGGTCCGCTGGTCGGACGCGAGTGGCCGATCACCTACCGCGCCGACGAGGACGTCCGGGTGTCGACACTGCGCGATTTCGGGGTCCGCGCCTACTCGTCGCTGGTCTACCCCCACAAGCCCGACATGGCGGAGTGGCTCAACGGCTGGGCGAATGATTTCGCCGCCCATCACGAGGACTGTCTGCACACCGCGACCTTCTATCCGGAGGAATCGGCCGCCGCGTACGTCTCCCGTGCGATCCAGGCCGGCACGCGTGTGTTCAAGTCCCACATCCAGGTCGGCGACTACTCCCCGATGGACTCGCTGCTCGACGGCGTGTGGTCGCAGATCGCCGACTCGCAGGTACCGGTGATCATCCACTGCGGTTCTGGCCCTGCACCCGGGCACCACACCGGCCCGGAACCCATTCGCGCTCTGCTGCACCGGTTCCCGTCGCTGCCGCTGATCATCGCGCACATGGGCATGCCCGAGTACGAACCGTTCCTCGACTTCGCGCTCGAGTACCCCAACGTCCACCTCGACACGACGATGGCGTTCACCGACTTCGCCGAGGAGGACGCCCCTTTCCCCGACGATTTGCGGTCACGGCTGGCCGACGCCGGGGACAAGGTCCTGTTCGGCAGCGACTTCCCCAACATCCCGTACGGCTACACGCATGCGCTCGAGGTGATCACCGGCCTCGGCATGGGCGATGACTGGCTACGCAATGTGTTCTACCGCAACGCCGCTCGGTTGTTCGGCCTCGAGGGGCAATGACCCGCCGGTTCCCACGTCCTCTGCACGGATGCGGGCGCGTGCTAGAACCGTAGCGGGGGTTTCATCCACTCATACGATTTTTCCGGGTCTCGTCCCGGTGACCACGTAGAGTGCAACCGATCGGATTCCAGCCAGCGGCTCCGTGCCAGTTTCACCGAATCTGAAGAGGTCGATGATGACACGCGAAATCGTCCGCGCGGGCCTGCCGATCATCTACCGGCCGGGCGACATCCATTCGTCGGCGAAACCCGGCGAGACCACCCGTGCCCCGAAGGCCTCGGAGACCACCGCTGCGGCCATCGTCTCCGACATCGTCAGCCTCGGGCTACGACGCGGCGACCGCCTCCCCGCCGAGAGCGACATGCTCGCCAACTACTCGGTCAGCCGGGAGAGCCTGCGCGAGGCCCTGCGCATCCTCGAGGTCCAGGGCCTGATCACACTGAAGCGCGGCCCCGGCGGCGGCCCGTTCGTGAGCGCGCTCAACGCGTCGTACCTCGCACGGACCGCGACGCTCTACTTCCACCTCGCCGGTGCGACGTACGACGAGGTCTTCGACACCTGGAGACTCCTCGAACCGCAGCTGGCGGCGAAAGTCGCCCGGAACGAGGACCGCAAGATGAAGGAGGCCGCCTTCGCGCGGTTCCTCGATCACGACGTCGAAGCGCTCCGCGACAGCGAGATCCTCGGCGACCTCACCAACTTCCACGCGGTCATCGCCGAACTCAGCGGCAACCGTGTTCTGACCCTGCTGACCCAGGCCATCAACCACATCGTCGTCGAACATGTCCTCGCAGCCGGCCGCGACACCGCAGCCGGGGACGACGCGGTGCGACACGACCACGCCGACATCGCCAGGGCGATCATCGCGGGCCGCCCACGGAAGGCCGAGACACTGATGCACGATCACATCAGCGAGGTCGTCGAACGGTTCCGGGAACGACACCCGGAACGGTCCGACGAACTCGTCCAGTGGATGTGAGGTCTCAGAGCACCTGAGACAGGAAGGTGCGCAGGCGGTGCGACTTGGCGTCGTCGAAGAGCTGCCCGGGGTCACCGGTCTCCACCACGGCGCCGTGGTCCATGAACAACACGTTGTCACTCACGTTGCGGGCGAAGCCCATTTCGTGGGTGACCACGACCATGGTCATCCCCTCGGACGCGAGGTCGGCCATCAGCGCCAGCACGCCCTTGACGAGCTCGGGATCGAGGGCCGAGGTCGCCTCGTCGAAGAACATGACCTCCGGCGTCATCGCGAGCGCCCGGGCGATGGCGACGCGCTGCTGCTGACCGCCCGACAGACGCGCCGGCCGCACGTCGGCCTTCTGGGTCAGGCCGACGATCTCGAGCTGCTTGAGCGCGACCTCGCGGGCCTCCTCCTTGCTGAGCCCCTTGAGTTTCCGGGGTCCCAGGGCGACGTTCTCGACAACCGTCTTGTGAGGGAACAGGTTGAAGTGCTGGAACACCATGCCGATTCGGCGGCGCAGTTCATCCGGGTTGTCCTTCAGGACGGACCGGCCGTCGAGCAGGATGTCACCCTTGTCGGGCTCGTGCAGGCGGTTGAGCACGCGCAGGAGCGTCGACTTGCCCGACCCCGACGGCCCGATGACGGTGGTCGTCGTCCCGGCGTCGACCTGGATGTCGACGCCGCGCAGCACATGATGCTCGCCGAAGGACAGGTGTAGGTCGGTGCCGGTCAGTGACACCGCTTTTCGTGTGGTGGTGGCAGTCATGGCCTATCCCTTCTCGACGGCGGTGGCGGGCAACGGGTCATCGTGGACCTCGGTGGGCCTGCCGGTGCGGAGGCGACGGTCGATGTAGTTGACCAGGTGCGTCAACGGGATGGTCAGGATGAGGTACATGATGCCCGCGGCGACCAGCGGCGACAGGTTTCCGGTCTGCGCGTTGAGGTCTCGGCCGACGGCGAAGAGCTCTCGCTGGCTGGCCAGCAGTCCGAGGAAGTAGACCAGGGAGCTGTCCTTGATCAGGCTGATGAACTGATTCATCAGCGCGGGCAGCACCCTCCGGACGCCCTGCGGCACCACGACCAGCCGCATCGACTGGCGGTAGCTGAAGCCGATGGCACGGGACGCCTCGAGTTGACCGTCGTCGACGCTCTGGATACCGGATCGGAAGATCTCGCCGATGTAGGCGGCCGCGAGCAGGGCCAGGGCCACCGCTCCGAGCCAGTACGGGTTGTTGCCGGTGATGCCCTTGACCACCGGGCCGACGCCCAGGCCGACGATGAGGATGACGACCACGGCCGGCAGACCGCGGAAGATGTCGGTGTACACGCGTGCGGGCCAGCGCAACCAGCGCGATCGGGAGATGCCGCAGATCGCCAGGATCATGCCCAGGATGGTGCCGAGCACACCGGACACGACCGAGAGGATCAGCGTGTTCACCAGGCCGGTCTTGACCAGTTCGGGGAAGGACTTCCCGTACAGGTCCCAGTTGAAGAAGGTGTCGCCGAGCTGCTGGAGCGTGCTCTTCGGCTTGGTGGTCTCGGCCGGGCCGGCCTTCTCGGCGTTCTCCGCGGCGATGGCGGCGATGTCGGAGAGTTCGGGTGTCGGCGCGGCCTTGCTGCCCGGCTTCCAGCCCTCCGGCAGTTCTCGCGGAACCCAGTCCTCATAAAGCTTCGCGTAGGTGCCGTCGGCGATGATGGCGTCGAGTCCGGAGTTCAGCGCCTCGACGAGATTGGGCTTGTTCTTGCCGACCGCCCACGCGATGAAGTTGTTGACGCTGAAGGTGTTCTCGACGATCGCAGTGTTGTCGCCCTCGCGGACCGCTCCCTCGGCCTGCTGTGACGGCGCCACCCAGGCGTCGACCTGACCGCTCTTGAGGTTGGCGTAGGCCGTCGCATAGTCGGGGAACTTGACCGGATCCAGGCCGAGGGTGTTGATGACGTAGTCGTCCTGCACCGTGCCCTGCACGACGGCGATGCGGGTGGCTTCCGAGAGGTCACCGAAGCTCTTGACGGAACCGTTCGTGGGTGCGACGAGTGAGAAGTAGCCGAAGTCGTAGCCGTTGGTGAAGTCGACGGTCTTGCGGCGGTCGTCGGTGGTGGTGATCGACGACGACCCGACGTCGAACCGGTTGTTGGCGACCTGCGAGAGCAGACCGGCGAACTCGGTGCCGTTGAACTCGACCTGCAGGCCCAGCTTCGCGGCGACGGCCTTCAGGAGCTCGTTGTCGAAGCCGGTGAAGACGCCGGCGCTGTTGACGCAGATGCTGGGTCCGGCGTCGGACAGCGTGCCGACGGACAGCTTGCCCGGCGCGAGCAACTCGAGAGCATTCAGGTCGAGCTGGTCGATCGGCGTGGTGTTCGGGGTGGTGTACTTATCCTCCCCGCCCTGCTCTGCAGCCGCCAGGTTGACCGGTGCGGCCGACGCGGACGCGAGACCAGCCGGGGCACAGCTGTCGTCGGGGGCGGCCTGTGCATGGGGCGCAGGTCCGCCGAGGATGGACAGGAGGCCGATGATGGCGGCCGTCAGCGCGAGCGCGAGAAGACGAACCACGCGCGGTACGGGTCGCGCGCGATGAGATCGGTGGTTGGACACCACTCCGAGACTATCCGCGGCGCCACGCGAGGTCCCAATTTTTCGCTCGCCGGTGGTTCTAACCGCGCTGAACTGGGGTTTGTCCGGGATGCCGGGTTGCCCCGTCGCTCAACCATCAAGCAGCCCCACCGAGCGAAACCTCTGGCTGGGGTTCTGCTCGGCACGCTGGCAACTCTCATCTACCGTGGCGCGCTGAGATTCAAACTTCGCTCCCCGACCACCCGGGATAGGACGGGCCGGGAGCGGTCAAGTCGCCCATGTCACCGCAGATACTCGGGTCAGGCATCGGTTCCCGCCCCCACTCGTCCTGACCCGACGTCGGCGACCAGGAATCCTTGTACTCCGAGATCCACCAGTCTCCGAATACGTCGTACCCGGGAAACAACTTGGGACCGGGCCGACTTTCCGGCGGCGACTCGCCCTCCCGGTGAAACGTCAAGCGGCCGACCGCCACGAATCTGTCTTGGGCATCGGGGATATTTTTCGAATCGAAATAGGGTGGAAAACTCGTCGGATCGGAGCTTACCTTTCCGGAGGTGCACACAAGCGCGACAGCTGAATTGTCGCCGATGTCACGAACGTCAGCTATCTTGTGGATCTCATCTACTGTCTGGTAATCGCTGCTTCCCAGTGGGGGCATCCAATCCTTCCGCCCAGGGATCGCGTCTTTGATGCCCGGAAACTCGCCGTCAACATTCCAATCGAAGAGCAGAAGGGTCTCTCCTTCGATTACTCCACGAATGAACGTTCCCGTCGGGGATGACAGGTCGACAGCACCGTTCTCAAGCCATCGGGTTCTCCACTGCAAACGGTCGGCTGCACGGGCTTCCGAGGGGGACACCGTTCGGACTGAACTCGACGTGGTGCTGCCTGCAGACCCCGAGGACGGGGATCGATCACTGTCACCGCAAGCAGTCACAACCCCAAGACACAGAACAACTATCGCAGCAACGTCAGCGCGGCGCACGATCCACTACCTCCATGGACTGGTCAGAATCGTTGATCGTCGGGTCTTCGAGTGATTCACCGAAGTGGTCGTTGTATTCGAAACGAATACTCTCCGCACCGATTTCCTTCGAGAATCTCGTGAATTCTCGGCCGTTGGCCTGAACTATTTCCAGGTCAAGGGAACCGTCTGGCCTCACGAACGTTATCTGAGCACCGTCGCGCGCAGTCCACGCCTTACCCCAAAGATCTGGCCGATCCTCGACGTATCCGGACGTCACATGAACAACTCGGTCCTGCCCGGCGGTCAGTTTGTCGAGGCTGGTCCCCATGTTCCCAAGCTCGGTCTTCCAGGCAGCCTCGTTGTCTTGCGGATCGGCAGTTGGCAACGCGACCTCATCCATCTTCACGAGCGGTACTGCCAAACCGGCAACCTCCGAAAGCCCAGGAACTTTCAAGCCGCCGGCAGCCAAGAGTCCACCTGCTGAATCGATCAGAAAAGACTTCTCGTTGTACTCGCGCACCCGCTCCCATTGGTCGTTGTCGGCGAGGGTTGTCAACGCATTGGTAAGGCCTTCATCCATGGATTTGTGCATCTTCGCCGCTGCAGTGGCCAACTCCGCGTTGTCTGGGTCGCTGCTGTACTCATGCGCAAGGAAGTTCTCCCACTGCACCGCAGCACTCAACGCCACTCGACCGGCACCAGGATCCGTCGACAGAACCCCGATCAGCTTCGAGAACTCGACCGTGTCTTCAAGCTGACCGGCCGAGTGGTTGGTCAACACCTCGTCCGGAGCACCTGCAAAGTTACCGAAGTACGGCGACAGATTCTTGGCAAGTACTTGCGATAGCAGGGCATTCCGGTCACCGAATGTCTCGTACTTGTTGTTCCCCGCGGAGTCTCGTTCGACAACCAAGGAGTCGAGTTCGTTCTCGTGGTCAATTATGGCGCGTGCCAATGCATTTGCTGCCTTGCCACCTAGCTGTCCCTCGAACCCGTCTGCAGGCGCCGCAGCTCCGATCCAATCGAACAGATCTCTACCGCCCGACAAGTCGCCCTCTTCACCGATCTTCGCACCGTCGATAGACCACCGCTCAGACAGAATGTTCAACACGTGCGCGTCGGCGTCGTACCTATGCCCCTCGGCAACAGTCACGGCCATCCGTTCCCCTGTGAGAAAGTCCGTCACCGCCTGCCGGTCGTGACTCGAGTTGGTGAGCATCGAGCTCGCAAGCTTCCGAACATCCTCGACGCGCTGGTTCTCATCACGCATGCCAAAGAGCTTGTCTTCGTCGTCCGGAAGAGCCCCGACGATCTCAGAGGCCTGTTTGAGCATCCCGCGATCGACATCCGTTCCGAGTTGTAGACCACGGTCGGTGCGGTCACTCAGTATCGTGTTCAGAATTTTGAAATCATCCAGGCGTGGGACCCCAGCGAAAGAGTACGGAAATCCCGTCGACATACCCGCGGTCGTGTACTCAATCGGGTTGTCGCGCAGTAGCGAGACAACCGAGTCAGGTAGGCGGTCGAGCCCGCCCGTTGAACCCGCGTTCGTGTGCAAATTCGGATTCGACATGATGCGGAAAGCATCTCCGAGTAGCCCCGGCGCAGCGTTGTTGATACTGAGTAGCTCGTCCATGTTCGCCGTCTTGAGCTCGTTCATGATGCTGCTCAGGTAGTCGTACTGCCCCTGAGGGATCACCGTGGCCTGCCCATCACTCAGTGCTTCGAGCTGCTCAGGACTCAACGACGTCGCTTGCCTCAGTCGATCTCGGGCCGCGGGAGACAGCTTGCCGTCCCTGAGTGCCTTCAGGTCGATCTCTGACTGGCGGACACTGAATCCCGCGGTGATGGGCGTAAGTGTTCTGATGAGTTCTTCTGCTTCACTGATCGCGCGCTTCGTGTCGAGGTCAGCGGCGTGCAACTCTTGGGCGAGTCTTTGCAGTCGAATGGTCTCGTTGGTAGCTTCTTCGCCCCGAATTCGACGGGCTTCGGCGATCGCCGACAGTGCTGTGGGGTCGCCCTCGTTGCGTTTCTCTTCTGATGCGTAGTCTCGCAAGTCGCGGACTGTCCACTCCTCCGAGACTGAGAACTGGTCGTTTTCGAGGTTGGTAGCCGACGTATTAAGGCTCGCGACCATCGGAGCCATCCGGCTGCCACCCGACTTCAACGCTTCGCCGAGTTGGTCGACGGCGTCCGCTGCCCGGGTCATCTGTGTCTTTTCTCGGTCCGCGCGGGTCAACGCCCCGTCACGAGCGGCCCCTTCCAGTCGAGGCCGGTAACCTTTGCATGCAGCTCCTCGGCTTTACCCTCGATTGCGGAGGACACCGGTACCAGTGCGGACGCCGCATGAGCGAGTATCTCGGGGTGTGCATCGCGGACAACACTGCGCGTCTTCGCCACCATCACTCAGGACGCTGATTGAGGTCGCCAAGCGACTCTAGTAGTCGGGCGGCTACATAGTCCGCGTTGATTATCGCGATCGAAGCGGACTCCAGCGCATCGCCAAACTGCTCGTGTCGACCTGCAATCGTTGTCAGAGCCTGCTTCACCGACCCGTCGACCCTGGCCGCGGCGGATGCGGTCTCGAAACCCGCCAATGAGTCCCCGATCGCTCCAAACGCCGGCGCTTCGATTCCCCGAATCGACGCTCCCAACGAATGCAGGTGTGTCGCCGTGTCAGCAAGGCTGCCCGTGTTCACCTCTACAGGCTTCGGTGCCACTATTCCCCCACCCAACCGCATGGCCACGCACGGCATGCCCATGATC
Source organism: Gordonia sp. C13 (assembly GCF_023218005.1). NCBI lineage: Bacteria > Bacillati > Actinomycetota > Actinomycetes > Mycobacteriales > Gordoniaceae > Gordonia > Gordonia sp. C13. The sequence goes on along the minus strand of NZ_JALPSY010000002.1, from coordinate 105,956 downwards.
AGCACAAATGTCTTCGCGATCCTAACCCGGCCAGAACGCGGGTGCACCCAGGTACTCCCCAGGGCTGGCGGCGGACATGCTTTCGTTGCCCGCCCGGCTCCGATTCGCAGGTGTCGCGATTCGTATCGGTGCCCGATACGAATCGCGACATCTGACTGCTAGCCCCGCGCGGCGATCCGCGCCTGGACCTCGGGGCGTCGGAGCGGGGGCACCGTCTTCGGCGGCTGACGCCGTTCGGGCAGGGCGTCGAGCAGGGTGCGGGTGGCCGCGGTGACGGCGGTGACCGCGGCCTCGACGGCCTCGGCGTTGGCCGGCGAGGGGTGCCGCACGCCGCTCACCTTGCGGACGTATTGCCGTGCGGCCGCCTCGACCTCGTCGGCCGTGGCGGGCGGTTCCAGTCCGCGGAGTTCGGTGATGTTGCGGCACATGGCGGTTCCCTTCGCAGGTGGGTTCTCCTGCGGTCGTCGCCGGCCGAGCCGATGTCCTCAGTCACCGATCTTGACGACCGCCTTACCCAGGATCCGCCCTTCGGCGAGATCGGTCAACGCCTCGGGCAGCTGATCCAGCGAGTAGGTGACGTTGACCTGCGGGGTCATACCGTCGGCGATCATCTGGGCCAGCTCCTCGTGCAGGATCGCCGGGAGCTCTGGGTGGGTGCGCACGTATTCGCCCCACGCAGCACCGACGACGGCGATGTTGCGGAAGAGGACACGGTTGAGCTTGACCGTCGGGATGCCTCCCGCGGCGAAGCCGATCACGACGTAACGGCCGTCCGGCGCGACTTGGCGCAGCGCCTCGTCGAAGACCTCGCCGCCGGACGGGTCGATCATGACGTCGACGCCCTTGGGCGCGACCTCCCGGAGCTTGTCGCCCCAGCCCTCTTCGAGCTGCACGATCTCGTCGGCGCCCGCGCTGCGCAGCAACTCCTCGGCCCCCTTGCGATGGACGATGGCGACGACCTTGGCGCCCATGGCCTTCGCGACCATGATCGAGGCGGTGCCGACGCCGCCGGCCGCGCCCAGAACACCGACGACCTCGCCGGGCTGGGTGTGCGCGCGGGTCTTCAGGGCGAACAGGGCGGTCTGATAGTTGATGCCCATCGCCGAACCCTGCTCGAAACTGAGCCCCTCGGGCAGCGGCAGCAGCTGCTCCGGTGCGGCGGCGACCTGTTCGGCGAAACCGCCGACGATCGATGCGACGAGGACCTTGTCCCCCACCTTCACCGACGAACCCTCGGGCGCCGACCGCACCACACCGGCGACCTCGGTACCCGGGGTGAACGGGGTGGGCACGCGGAGCTGGTACTTCCCCTGGCTCATCAGGAGGTCCGGAAAACACACACCGCAGGACTTGACGTCGACGACGACCTGACCGTCGGCGGGAGTGGGATCGGGGACCTCGGTCAATTCGAGTCCGGAAGGGCCTGTCTCTGCACTGAGTACCTGAGCTTTCATACCGGTCACCCTACGCGGCGCCGCTCACACACCCGATAGGATCTGTGCCATGTCACAGTCCACGGCGCCGTCGCCGAACGCACCGTCCCCCGAACGCCGCAAAGTCGCCGACGAAGCACCCGGCTTCATGCCGCTCGACGAGGCACAGACGCTGTTCGAGATCGCCGGAGAGTATCTGTCCCAACCGGATTCGACGAAGGTCGGCGTGGAGATCGGCACCTACTGCGGAAAGTCCACGGTCTTCCTGGGTTCGGCCGCCGAGGCCAACGACGCCGTCATCGTCACCGTCGACCATCACCGCGGTTCCGAAGAGCATCAGCCGGGCTGGGAGTACCACGACGAGTCGCTGGTCGACCCGCACACCGGCACACTCGACACCTCGGCTCGATTCCGCCGCACCATGTTCGACGCCGGCCTGGAGAAGACCGTCGTCGGACTCCTCGCGCCGTCGACCGTCGCCGCCCGGATCTGGGGCAAGCCCGCCGACTTCGTCTTCATCGACGGCGGCCACAGCATGGAAGCCGCCCAGAACGATCTCGACGGCTGGGCGCCGTGGGTCCGCATCGGCGGCGCCCTGCTGATCCACGACGTCTTCCCCGACCCCGCCGACGGCGGGCGCCCGCCCTACGAGATCTATTGCCAGGCACTGGCAACCGGCCAGTTCACCGAGGTCCGGGCCGAGGGCTCACTACGCGTGCTGCGCCGCGACTCGGGTGAGGTCGGGGCGCCGCTGAAGGCCTGACCGGAGGCCCTACTACCGAAAGTCGTTGCCACACCGTCTGACAACCCGCTCGGCACCGAACAGAATTGTCGGTGACCGATCGTATGGTGTTGTCATGGCCTTCGAGTTCGGCGACACCACCCCCACCGGGGACCTCCCCGGCGAGGGTTTCGACGTGCTCGAACCCTTGGCCGGACTGTCGGCCGAAGCACTCGTCAGCACCGCCGCGTACTCGGCCTCGATGAACGCGGTCAACACCTGCCGCACCCTGATGGCCGCCAGCCTGCTGCACGAACAACGCGAAGAGGAATACCTCCTGCATCGCAGCGGGCTCCACACCGGACAAGCACAATCGGTCGACGAACTACTCAACAAGACCGCAAACGCAGCCGCAGGTGTGGACCCCTACGCCGAGCACGGACCCAACGGATTCGAACAAGCCACCGCCGAACTCGGTGCCGCACTGAACCTAACCGCCGCCGAAGCCCGCGACCTCATCCGCACCGGCGACGCCATGCGGTACCGACTCCCACTCACCGGCACCGCGCTCGCCTGCGCACGAATCGACTTGCGCCGATTCACCATCGCCCTCACACGCACCGACTTCGTCGACGACGCCACCATGCCGATCGTCGATGCGCACCTGGCCGAAGCGATCCTGGCACGCGACCCCATGTCCACCACACGATTCACCGCACTCGTCGACCAGATCGTGCACAAACACGCACCCGATGCGGTCCGCCGACGCAACGACCACGCCACCCGCGACCGCGAAGTGACGATCCGACCCGACCGGTTCCAGCCCGGCCGCTCCCGCATCACCGGCAACCTGCCCCACACCGACGCCGCCGCCCTCAATGCCCAGCTGACCGCCATCGCCACCACCGTCCACCCGAGTGATGGGCGCACCATGTCTCAGCGCCGCGCCGACGCCCTCCTCGCTCTCGCCCACGGCCGGCGGGCACTCGACTGCCACTGCCCCGACTGCGCACCCGAACCCGCCGAGCAAGACCTCGACACGCTCGAGCCCACCCAGCCCGTTGAAAGCGAGGCTCCGGCAGATGAACCCGCCGACACCTCACCGTCCTGCTCGTGCGCGGGTCACGGCCCCCGGCCGACCTTTCACATCATCGGCAACCTCTCGACGCTCGTCGGCCTCGACAACGACCCTGGCATGCTCGACGGCCACGGCCTCATCGACGCCGACACCATGCGCAGCCTGCTCGCCGATGCCATCTGTGATGTCGTCACCGCCGGGGTCGGCAACGGACCAACCGACGCCGACGCCCAAGCAGCCGCAGCCGCGAGCCGGTATGTACCCAGCCGCAAACTCCAGTCACTCGTGCGGGCCGGCGAACTGTGCTGTACCTTCCCCGGCTGCAACCAGCCCGTCTGGATCTCCGACCTCGACCACACCCACCCGTTCGATCACACCACCCCGACCACGGCGGGAAAACCAGCGAGCGCAACCTGAAACCGTTGTGTCGGTTCCACCACCGCATCAAAACCTTCGGGGCGTGGCAGGACTCTCAGGACGAGTACATGTCGATCTGGTTCGAATCGCCCACCGGCCACGTCTATCAGGGCAACTCGTTCACCGGACGGGACCTCTTCGGCGCCCTGACACCGCGAAAGCCACCCGATCACCCAGCCCGGCAACGGATCGCCAACGACCGGGCCGCCCGCACCACAACTCATCGTCGAAAACTCGACGAGTGGGACATTGCCAACCCACCTCCCTTCTGAGCGGGAGCAGGTGGGTGGGTGGAGGCTGACTCGATACGCCTCGTCGCAAGCTCCTCGGCTACTCAGCCAACAGTCCGGGGGCCTCGTCGCAAGCTCTACTCAGGGAGCGGAGAGCCCAGCATCGCGCGCGCCTTTCCGAGGACGTCGGGGTACCGCTTGAGGTGGGCGCCACCGTTCACGTCGAAGGCCGCGCCGGTGATCCATCGGGCCTTGTCGGAGGCGAGAAAGACGATGGTGTCGGCGATCTCGGCCGGTTCGCCGCTGCGTCCGAGCGGGGTGTTCTCGATGTACTCCTCGGTGAGACCCGGCACGAATCCGATGCCCTCGGTCAGCGGCGTCTGCACCAGTCCGGGCGACACGGCGTTGACCCGGATTCGACGGTCCGCCAACTCGAGAGCCGCGACCTCGACGAGCATCAGAACACCCGCCTTCGACGCGCAGTACGAACCCATCCCGGCACCCGGCTGACGCCCGTTGAGCGAGGCGATGCAGGTGATCGAGCCGCCGTCGGCGATCCGACGACCGGCGTGCTTGATCACCAGGAACGTGCCCGTCAGGCAGACATCCACGGTGTGTTGCCAGGCGCTGAGCTCGAGTTCGGTGAGCGCACCGGGATCGGACAGCCCCGCACAGTTCACCACCGTGTCGAACTCCCCGATCGCATCGAACGCCGCGACCACCGAGTCCTCGTCGGTGACGTCGAGATGCAGTGCGCGGACGGTGTCGCCTCGCTCGGCGGCGATCGTCTCCGCACGCGCGGCATCGACGTCGGCGACGACGACCTCCACCCCCTCGGCCGTCAGGGCGTCGACCGTCGCGAGCCCGATGCCCGACGCCCCGCCGATGACGACGGCGCGCTTCACCGGGCGCTCACCGTCTGGTCGGCGAGGTGGCGGGTGAGGAACGAGATCGCGTGCCCGACACACGGTTCGAACCAGTCGTTGCCCTCGAAGACGTCGAAGTGATCGCACGGGTAGTGCCGGACCTCGGCATGTGCCTTGAACGCCGTCTTGGCCGCCGCATGTGGTGGTGCGGCGGAGTCGTGATCGGCGATCTGGACAAGAACGGGGGCGTCGATGTCGCCGACGTGCTTGTCCGCGCGGAAACCACCGATCTCCAGGCCCACCGACGCATCGACCTCGTTGCGCCACGACGGTCCGGCGATCGCGAGGTAGCTCTCCAGGAATCCCGGTGCGGTCAGTGCCGCATCGCGATCGCCCGGCTTTCCGACGACCCGCATCATCTTCGGGCCGCGACCCAGCTTCGAGGAGACCGCGCTCGCCACCGCCGATGCCGTCGAGCGCGCGATGGCCGCTCCCCCGACCTGCTCGTAGGCCACGCGACCGGCGGCGAGGCCGTTCACCAGTGGGATCACCGAGATCACCGCGGCGATGTCGGTGCGGCCGCTGGAGACCGTCAGGGCGTGACCGCCCGACTGCGAGACGCCCCAGAGGATGACCCGATCCGGGTCGACGCCGGCCTGCTTCTTCGCCGCGACGATCGCCGCGCGGTAGTCATCGGCCTGGCGTTCGAGCGAGATCTGCTGTCGCGGCTGCCCTCCCGACAACCCGAAGCCGCGGTAGTCGAAGGCGAAGACCGCCAGCCCGGCCTCCGCAAAGCGCTGCGCGAACGGCGCAAGACCCGAATCCTTGGTGCCCGCGAAACCATGCGCCATCACGACGACGGGGCGTTTGCCGTCGACCTCGAAGGGCGAGTCCGACGATCCGACGAAGAACCATGCGTCGCAATCGATGCCGGACGACGGGAAACGAACGGTCTGGGCTCCGGACGGTGTGGTCATGCGGTGGCCTCCGCTCCCGAGATGGTACCGACGGACACGGACTCCGCGACACCGGCCCAGGTCATCGGCCCCTGCTCCTGCGCGCGGCGTCGACCGTCGGGAATCTCCTTGGTACGCATGTTGTGTTCGTACAGATAGTGGTCGAGTTGCTGAGTGTGCCGGGCGCTCTGAACCATGTGACCGGTGAAGAACTCGGTGTCGGCCGCGATCGTGGCCCGCATCTCCGCCACTGATGGCGGCCGATAGTGGCCGGTCGCGTACGCGCCGATCAGGCGCGACTGGCATTCGACGAACGGGAAGAGCGTCGGGACCGCCTGGGCGAAGCCGGCGAAGACGAGATCGTCGATACCCGGGTAGAACATCCGCTTGTAGAGGTCGATGCGGTTGTCGGGGGCGGAGATGAAGTCGGGGTCGAAGAACGGGAAGGTGATGTTGTATCCCGTTGCGTAGATGATGATGTCGAAGTCGTCGGACGTGCCGTCGTCGAAATGGACCGTCGACCCGTCGAGGCGACTGACGTTCGGTTTGGCGATGACGTCGCCGGATCCGAGTCGTAGCGGCAGCTCCACCGACTGCGTCGGATGGGCCTCGAAGAACTTGTGATTCGGCGTCGGCAGGCCGTAGTCCTCGGGACGGCCGGCGGTCACCGGCTGCATGATCTGCACGAACTTGCGTTGCCAGGCCATCGGGATGTGCGGTGAGGTCCTGTAGTACTTGTCGGCGGGCTTGCCGCCGAAGTACTTCGGCACGATCCAGGCACCCGAGCGGGTCGACAGCGTCAACTTGTTGTCGAGAGCCTTCGACGACAACTCGACCGCGATGTCGGCTGCGCTGTTCCCCAGGCCGACGACCAGGATGCGCTTGCCCATGAAGTCATGCGGCGTCCGCGGATCGATGTAGTGATGGGCGTGCATCTCGATGCCGTCGAACTTGCCCGGGAAGTTCGGGAACCGCGGGTCCCAGTGATGCCCATTGGCGACGATGAGGAGGTCGAAACGGCGTCGTTCACCGCGCTGGGTCTCCAACTCCCAGCCCCCGCCGTCGAGTCGACGGGCGTGCTCGATGCCGTTGGTGAACTCGATCGACCTCGTGAGGTCGAAGGCCTCCGCGTAGGAGTCGAGATAGGCCTTGATCTGTGTGTGGTGCGGGAAGTCGGGGTACACGTCGGGCATCGGGAAATCCCGGAAGGACAACTGATGCTTGGAGGTGTCGATGTGCAGCGACCGGTACGCGCTGCTGTGGCCGTTCGGGTTACCGAAAGCCCAGTTGCCGCCGATGCGGTCGGAGCTCTCGAAACAGGTGTACGGGACGCCGTAATCGGTGAGCATCTTGCCCGCGGTCAGGCCACTGATCCCGGCTCCGATGATCGCGGTGGTTGGTAACGGCACACTGCCCCCTCTGGACAAACATGTTCTGTAGACACAATCTGGTTTGTGTCTACACCCACGACCACGGCCGTGTACACAGATTCCGCGAACTGTCTACGGGCTTGTTAGTCTTCGGCGGAGCGCTGACGACAGAGCACCGACCGCAGAGCAAGCCCAGGCGACGAGCGACGCAGGAGACCCCGTGACCGAGACAACCAACCCGTCGGTTCACGACCGGTTGCTCGACGCCACCGAGAAGTTGCTGGCCGAGAAGGGCATTCGGGCTACGACGATGCAACAGGTCGCCGAGTCCGCCGGCGTCTCCCGGGCTTGGTTGTACCGGCACTACCCCGACAAACCGTCGATGATCGGTGCGACCATCGTGCGGCTGACGGAATCGTTCTGGCGCGACGCACGCGCGACGCTCGACGGCATCGGCGATCTCGCCGGACAGCTGACCGCCGGCGTACGGATCGGGCGCGGCGCCTACGACGACCCCGGAACCCTTCTCATGCGACTGCGCAGCGACGAGCCGACGGAGTTCGCCGAATGCGCGGGCGTCGGCGTCGTGAAACTGGTCCCCGACCTCGCCGGCTTCTGGTTCCCGTACGTCGAGGCAGCCGCGCGGCGCGGGGAGATCCACGCCGGACACGATCTGCACGAGGTCGCCGAATGGGTTGCGCGCGTGCTGATCAGCCTCGGTACATCGCCGGGTGAGACCGTAGACATCGACGATGCCGAAGAAGTCCGGCGTCACCTCGACCGTTTCGTCCTGCCCGGCCTGCGTACCGACCCGAACTCCTGACGGCCCGGGCGTTTTCCGGGTGCCGTCAGTCGGGCACGCCGGGCGGGACCGAGTTCAGCAAAGCACCCGCCTCCAGGCGCAACTGCTGTCCGGTCATGTAGCGGGAGGCGTCGGACGCCAGATACACGACCGCCTCGCTGATGTCCTCCGGCGGGATGAGATCGACCGGCATGCCGTGCAGCGCCGCGAAGACGCCCTTGACGTCGTCGTACGTCGGTTTTTCGAGGTCGGGACGGAACAGGTGGTAGATCTCGTCGTGGTGCACCATCGGGGTGTCGACGTTGCCGGGGTGGATGGCGTTCACCCGGATGCCCTTCGGCGCGAGGTTGCGCGCCAGGTCGTTGACCAGCCGCGCCACCGCCCGCTTCGAGTGGCTGTATCCCGAGGCTCCCGGTCCGGCCTCCTTCGACTCGAATGAACCCATGAACGCCGCCATCGATCCGATGCAGATGATCGACGCGCCCGACTCCAGGTGGGGCACAGTCAGTTCGAGGGTGTTGATGACTCCGCCGAGGTTCACCGCGACCGTGTTGAGCCACGTCACGGATGGACTGTCGGGACCGAGCGGACTGACCCCGGCGTTGGCGACCACGATGTCGAGACGCCCGAACTCGGCCACCGCGTCGTCGATGGCAGCCTTGAGCGCATCCCTGCTGCGCACGTCGGCGATCTTGGTGATGACGCGGCGATCGAAGGAGTCGACGATCTTCGCGGTCTGCGCCAGATCGTCCGGTGTGCTCATCCCGTAGTTCACCGTCGGGATCTGGTCGCAGATGTCGATCGCGATGACATCGGCGCCCTGCTCGGCGAGCCGGACGGCGTGGCTGCGTCCTTGCCCGCGCGCCGCGCCGGTGATCAGGGCGACCTTGCCGTCGAGCCGTGTGTCCACGTGCTTCTCCTCTGGTGTGCAGACTCTCGGCCGAACGACGCCGACCGCGTTCGGTGATTCAGACGGTTGCGGGGACCAGGTCGAGCTTGCCGGCCAACTTCGCGAGGTAGCCCGTCGCGCGTTCGACCGAGTCATCGGGCAGGCCGTAAAGCACAGTGGTGACGCCGACCTCGCGCCACTTCGCGAGCTTCTCCGGGACCGGCTTGAAGTCGAGGACGACGATCTCAGGCTGACCTTCACGACCGGCGTCGGACCAGATCTGCTTGAGCAGTGCGACAGACCCCTCGATGTCCTCTTCGCCCGGCGTGGTGATCCAACCGTCGGCACTGCGAGCGATCCACTTGAAGTTCTTCTCGTTGCCGGCCGCACCGACCTGCACGGGGATGTGGCCCTGCGTCGACTTGGGCCACGCCCAGCTCGGCCCGAAGTTCACGAACTCACCGCTGTACTCGGCTTCTTCCTGCGTCCACAGGGCCCGCATCGCCTCGAGGTATTCGCGCAGCATGGTCCGACGCCGCTTCGGCGGCACGTTGTGATCCGCGAGTTCGTCGAGGTTCCAACCGAATCCGACGCCGAGCGTCACGCGACCGCCGGAGATGTGGTCGAGGGTGGCGATGGTCTTGGCCAAGGTGATCGGGTCCGACTGGACCGGGAGCGCCACGGCGGTCGCCAGTCGGATGCGTTCGGTGACCGCGGCCGCGGCGGCGAGCGACGTCCACGGGTCGAGGGTGCGCATGTACCGGTCGTCGGGCAGGGTCTCGTCACCGGTCTGCGGGTGGGCTGCATCTCGGCGGGTGGGGATGTGCCCGTGCTCGGGAACGTAATACGACGCGAAGCCGGCGTTCTCGATCAGCGGTGCCAGCACATGCGGCTTGAGCCCGCGATCGCTGGTGAACTGCACGATTCCGAAATCCATGAGGCCTCCCCGGGCACCGTTGCTGCCGCCCGGAACAGAGCCGGACGGTTGACTGGACACTAGTCTAGGTGATGGGCACCACAGAGACCAGGGGTTCTCGGGTCACCAACCCTTCGTGGCTCGTCGCTATCGCTCCTCACACCTCAGGGAGCAAGGGAGCCACCATGGCTTGCCGTCTGCGAGGATGCCTAGGGCGCGACGGTCAGGCGCTGTCGGACGTCACGGAAGATCCCGTTGGCGACACTGGTGCGACTCACGGCATCGGCCGCCAGGACGACGGCCGCCGAGGTCCAGCAGCTCTTCTCCACCGGCCAGCGTTTGCCGTCGGCGAAAACCAGTCCCGTCCAATACGATCCGTCGGGATCGCGCAGGTGCTGGATCGAGGCGATGAGCCGGATGGCGTCGTCGGTGTCGCCGAGCGCGTCGAGAGCCAGTGCCAGCTCGCAGGTCTCGGCACCGGTGACCCAGGGCCGGTGGTCGACGCAGCGCACGCCCTTGCCGGGTACGACGAAGTCATTCCAGCGGCGGGCGATCAGCTTATGACCGGCTTCTCCGCGCACCGCGCCACCGAGGATCGGGTAGTACCAGTCCATCGAGTGCTCGGACGGGGGCGTGAAGATCTCCCACTCGGAGTCGCGCGCGGTGTCCGTGCGGATGGCGTCCCCGAGCTTGGTGTGCGCGGCGGTCCACGCGTCGTCGGGCTGATCCAGCTCGGCGGCGATCCGGATCGCGCAGTCGAGGGCCTGGAAGATGCTGGCATTACCGGTGATCAGGGCCTCGCCGAACATCGCGCCGGTGCGGTGGTCGCCACCCCAGCGGAAGGCGCCGTCGTCGCGCTGGAAGCGCAGCACACAGTCGATGGCCGACCAGACGACCGGCCACATCCGTTGCAGGAAGGCATCGTCGCCGGTGATCAGGTAGTGGTGCCAGACCCCGACCGCGATGTAGGCACAGAAGTTGGAGTCGGTGCCGGCGTCCTCGACCTTGCCGCACACGGTGCGGATCGGCCACGAGCCGTCGGCGCGCTGCTTACGACGCGACCAATCGTAGGCCGCTTCGGCCTCGGCGTGAAAACCGGTCACCGACAAGGCCATCGCCGATTCGATGTGATCCCACGGATCGGTCTGCCCACCGGGGAACCAGGGCAGTGCGCCGGATTCCTCCTGCATGCCGACGATGGCAGCGCCGGTGGCGCGCATCTGCTCGGCGGTGACCACTCCAGGGACAGCCGGAGCGGCCGTCATGAAGACGCGGCGGTCTCGGGCTTACGGAGATACAGTGCCACGGACTTGCCGATGATCGGGTTGAGCACCTGCTCGCCCACACGGGTCAGCCACGGCTTGCTCATCATGTCCCAGACGAGCAGCTGGTGGTATCCCTTGACCAGCACGTTGTCGTTGTTCTCCACGCCGACAGCACATTTCAGCCACCAGTACGGAGCGTGGAGGGCATGTGCGTGATCGGTTCCGGTGACCTCGAGGCCCGCCTTGCGCAGCTTGTCGGACAGTTCCGAGGCCTTGTAGATGCGGACGTGTCCGCCCTCGACCTCGTGGTATTCGTCCGACAGGGCCCAGCAGACCTTCTCCGGCCAGTACCGCGGCACCGTCACGGCGGCCACGCCACCGGGCTTGAGGACGCGGACCATCTCGCTGATCGCACCCTCGTCGGTCGGGATGTGCTCGAGGATCTCGGACATGAGGACCACGTCGAAGCTGTTGTCCGCGTACGGGAGACGCAGGGCGTCACCGACCTCGGCGCGAGCCTTCGCCGACGCGGGCACATGGCCCTCGGCCGTCATGGCGTCGAACATCTCTGCGACGTCGGCCATGTCGCTCTCCGACATGTCGAAGGCGATGACATCGGCTCCCCGACGGAACATCTCGAAGGAGTGTCGTCCCTGACCCGCCCCGATGTCGATCGCCTTGGTGCCCGGGCCCACGCCCAGACGGTCGAAATCAACTGTCAGCACTCGATGTCCCTTCTGTTGCTCGCCGATGACCGGCCAGCACGGTTTCGTAGTGAGCCGCCGTCTTCGCGGCCACTGCGGCCCAGCTGTAGTTCTCCTCGGCGCGGCGTCGTCCGCCCGCACCGAGACGAGCCCGCAGCTCGGAGTCGTCGAACAGTCGCCCGATCGCCTGGGCCAGGCGTCCGGAGTCCCGTGGCGGGACCAGCAGCGCGGCTTCCTCTGACGTGCCGACGACCTCCGGGATCGCGCCGGCGCGAGTGGCCACGAGCGGTGTCCCACAGCTCATCGCCTCGACCGCAGGCAACGAGAAGCCCTCGTACAGCGACGGCACGCATGCGACCTCGGCCGAGGCCAGGAGTTCCGCGATCTCGGAGTCCTCGAGTCCCGAGACCACCGACACCCGGTCACCGATCGCGAGATCCTCGATCATCTTGGCAGAAGGGCCATTCGGGTCCAACTTGGACACCAGTACCAGTTTGACGTCGTCGCGCTCGGCGGCGAGCTTCGCCACCGCCTCCAACAGGTAGGACACACCCTTGAGCGGTGCGTCGGCGCTGGCGACACAGACGATCCGGCCCGGGACGCGATCGGCACGGGGAGTGAAGATCTCGGTGTCGACGCCGAGCGGGATCGTGGTGATGCGGCCCGACGGGATGTCGAAGGCCTTGCGGATGTCGACCTCGCTGCTGCGAGAAACGGTGAGCAGCTCCGGGATCCGGCGAGAGACACGCCCCTGCATACGCAGGAAGGAGTGCCAGCGCCACGCGGTGATCTTCCGCCAGCCCTTGGCCGCCTTGACCGCGAGGGTGCGGTCACGCGTGATCGGGTGGTGGATCGTCGCGATCAGCGGGAAGCCCGCCTTCTGGATCTCGAGCAGTCCGTAGCCGAGGCACTGGTTGTCGTGCACGATGTCGAAGTCGGCGCGCCGTTCCTTCAGCAACCGGGCGACCCGCAGGCTGAACGTGAGCGGTTCGCCGAAACTCGCCGTCCACATCGATCCGACCTCGAGCAGATCGATCCAGTCGCGGTACTCGTTCAGCTTCGGCGTCCGGAACGGGTCCGGCTCGTCGTAGAGCCCGAGGCTGGGCACCTTGGTGATCGTGACACCGGCGTCGATGGCCGACTGGTCCAGCTCCGGATACGGCTGGCCAGAGAAGATCTCGACGCTGTGTCCGAGGAGCGCGAGCTCGCGGGAGAGGTGACGGACGTAGACGCCCTGCCCACCGCAATGAGGTTTGCTGCGGTAGGACAGCAGTGCAACCCGCACGGTTACTGCGCTCCGGCGGTGGCAGCCGCCTCGAACTCGGAGATGCTGACGAACTTGGCCCGCGCACGACCGGCGGCCTTGCCCGCGGACTTCTCGGCCGCGTCGATGGCCTTCCATCCCGCCAGGTCGATGCGATTGGCACCGCGGTCGGCGCACAGGGCGGCGACATCGTCGCGCGGGGTCGACGGATCGCCGATGGTCCCGGCGACGAAGTCGTCGATGACGGCGCGTGCCGTCTCCTGACCGCACAGTCGATTCATGCCGATACCACCTGTCGCTCCACGTTTGATCCAGCCGGTGACGTACAGCCCCGGCATCACATCGCCCTCCGTCGCCGCCTGCACGCGTCCCTCGGCGTTCGGGACGACGCCGCGCCCCTCGTCGAAGGGGAGGTCGGTGACCGGGACGCCGCGGTACCCGATGGCCCGCAGGACCAGGCCGGTCTCGAGGTCGAATCTCTCGTCGGTGGCCTTCACGGCCACGCGGCCGGCGGCGTCGTCGTCGGCTTCGGTGTAGGCGTTGCGCACGCACGTCAGCGTAGTCACTTCGCCGTCACCGGCAATTTCTACGGGAGAGGCGAGGAACCGGAAGACGATCCGCTTGTTGCCCGGGGTCTGCGGACGTTCGGCGAACTCGCGGGCCAGCCGGATCTTGGTGGCGATGGTCGAGTCGAGCGTGTCGTCGGCCAGTGCTGCCTCGGACGACTCGTCGAGGACCAGGTCCTCGGGATCGATGACCACGTCGACGCCCTCGACGTCGCCGAGGGCGAGGAACTCGCTGTTGGTGTAGGCCGCCTGCGCAATGCCGCGTCGCCCCAGCAGCACGACTTCTCTGATGTTCGACTCGCGCAGCTTCGCCAGGGCGTGGTCGGCGATGTCGGTCCTGGCCAGTTCGTCGGGATCGGTGACGAGGATGCGCGCCACGTCGAGCGCGACGTTGCCGTTGCCGACGACGACCGCCCGTTCCGAGGAGAGGTCGACGTCGAGGTCGGCGAAGTCCGGGTGGCCGTTGTACCAGGCGACGAACTGGGTGGCCGCGACGGAGTTGCGCAGGTCCTCGCCCTCGATGTTCAGCCGCTTGTCGGTCGCGGCGCCCACCGCGTAGATGACCGCGTGGTAGCGGGCGACGAGTTCGTCGTGGCTGATGTGCTTGCCCACCTCGACGTTGAGGTAGTAGTCGAAGTTCTTCTTGGCGGCGACCGACGCGAAGGTCTTCTCGACACCCTTGGTGGCGGCGTGGTCCGGGGCGACGCCCGCGCGGACCAGGCCGTAGGGCGTGGGCAGGCGGTCGAACATGTCGACCTTGATGGACGGTTTACGGACGAGTTCCTCGGCGGCGTAGAACGCGGCCGGGCCGGCCCCGACGATGGCGACGTGCAGTTCCCGGTCGGGCAGCTGTGGCGCCTTGCGCGGCGGGACGAGGCCGCCCTCGACGTCGTGGTCCTTGTAGTAGTCCGCATTGATCTGCAGATAGGGCTCATCGCGCTCGGTGAGCTGATCGTCGGGAACGATCGCCTCGACCGGGCATTCGTCGATGCACGCGCCACAGTCGATACAGGTCTCCGGGTCGATGTAGAGAGCCTCGGCAGTCAAGAACTCCGGCTCGTCCGGCGTCGGGTGGATGCAGTTCACCGGACACACGCTCACGCAACTGGCGTCGTTGCAACATGGACGGGTAATCACATGCGCCATCTGCTGTTTCTCCGTAATTCCACACGTAGAACGTGTTCTAGTTTCAGCCTTGACTGTATCTTAACTGCAAAGATACCTGCGACCCATCGAAGGGACCCGAGTGAGCCAGGTTACGTCAGACGTGAGAGCGGGGTCACTCCCCGACCGCAAGGAGGGCGCCCGGTTCTACCAGGCGGAGTACCGGGTCCGGACCGGTGATGTCGACCAGGACATGCGGGTGCGGCTCGACGCCGTCGCGCGGTACCTGCAAGACGTCGCCAACGACAATCTCGAGGCCACCGAGTTCGGGAAGACCGAGCCCTTCTGGATCGTCCGGCGCACCATCATCGACGTCATCCGGCCCATCTCCTGGCCGGCGACGGTCACCGCCCAGCGCTGGTGCGGCGCGCTGTCGACGCGCTGGACCAACATGCGGGTGCGGCTCACCTCCGAACACGAGACCAACCGCTTCAATCCCGACGACCGTCCCGCGGGCCTCGTCGAGACCGAGGCGTTCTGGATCAACGTCAACGACAAGGGCGTGCCGTCCCGACTCTCCGACGAGGCCTTCGAGATGTTGTCGTCGATGACCGACGAGCACCGTCTGCGATGGAAGTCGATGAACCCGGAGAAGGCGCCGGCCGCCGAGGACATCCCGTTCCCCGACCGCGAGCACGTCCTGCGGATCACCGACTTCGACCCCTTCAAGCACCTCAACAACGCCGCCTACCTCGAGGCCATCGAGGACGAACTCGTCGAACACCCCGACCTCGTCGACATGCCGCACCGCGTCGTCATCGAGTATCTGCGGCCCATCGTGCCGGGGACGCGCCTGACCCTCCGTCGTGTCCGCGAAGGCGATCAGCTGACCGTGTGGCTGATGATGCCCGGCACCGGCGACGAGCTGGTGGTCGCAGCGAGTGTGGTGGTGGGTCCGCTGCCCACCGATCAGTAGAAGAAATCCCGGGGCTACTGACCGCCCTGGAGCAGTAGCTCCATCAGCTTGATCGGCGCCTCGCACGGGTCGCCCGCGGGAGCGCTGCGGGGTTCGACGAACCAGGTGAAGACCCCGCGGCTGGGAGCCCGCGCGGTGACCCCGCAGACACCGGGACGGTTCGGGTCGCGTTGGGTGAAGGCGGACTGGCTGGCGACCTTGATGTTCTCGGTCTGGAAGCCGAGCTTCTTGGCCGTCTCCTTCTCGAGGTTGACGTTGCCCCACTCGAACCAGTTGAACGTCACGCTGACAACGTCGGTCGCACCGGACACCAGCCACCGGCAGATCGCACCGCTGAAGGACCGTTCGGCGAATCCGCC
This sequence comes from Gordonia sp. C13, assembly GCF_023218005.1. Taxonomy (NCBI): domain Bacteria; kingdom Bacillati; phylum Actinomycetota; class Actinomycetes; order Mycobacteriales; family Gordoniaceae; genus Gordonia; species Gordonia sp. C13. The sequence goes on along the minus strand of NZ_JALPSY010000002.1, from coordinate 90,040 downwards.
GCCGGCCACCACGTCGGCGATCATCGCGTCGGGTAGCACGTCGCATTCGAGGAGCAGTTTGTCGAACTGATCGGTGTCGATGTCGCTGCTGCCGGACTGTCCGGCGGCACCCACCGGCACCGGCTCACCGTCGACCGTGCGCGCACAACCGACGAGTGCGGTCAGGCCGAGGAGGACCGCAACGAGGACCGCCAGTGCCCGCCTCATGAGGCACGCTCGATGGACAGCTTCGCCAACTCCCGTGCGGCGTCGCAGATCTGCTCGATGGGCCGCGCCTGGACCGCATCGCCCCGGATGGACCACTCGAAGAAGTCGGCGCCGAATCCCATACCGACCTCGCAGATCTGTCCGGACTGGGTGTAACCGATGAACCCCTGGTGGCCGTCGATCTCGAGTTTGTTGGTGACGTCGCGCGACAGCTTGACGTTGGCCTCTTCGCGGCCGATCGGCGAACCGCGGTACCAGTTGAACGAGGCGACGGCACCCGTCCGCGAACCGGTGGTGTCCCACTCACAGACCGACGTGTTGTTGACGGTCTCGGTGAGTCCGCCGAAGCCGGTGATACGGGTGACCTCTTCCAGCGTCACCCCGCCGCACTTGCCGAAGAACGGTCCGGACCCTGCCTGCGCAGGAGCCTCGGGGGTGTTCGGCCGGTTCGGGTCGGCCGGCTCGTCGTCCGAACAGCCCCCGACGAGTAGCACGACGACGGCGAGGAAGACGACGAGAAAGCTCGAGTCACGGAGCCGATCGAGTTGTCGCCGTTCGCGTTTGGTGGGCCGGCCGGCACCACGGTCCCGGCGCGGCTGACTCGCCAGGATCTCCTTGGGCGGCGGTGGCGGCGACCGGTCGATGAAGCATTCGGCGGCCATCGGCGCCGACACCCGCTTGTTGATGGTCTTGGTGACCTCGACGATGCGTTCGCGCCCGGCGAGCCGGACGCGGATCTCGTCACCCGGCACCACCGGCTGGGCGGGTTTCGCGGTCACGCCGTTCACACGGACATGGCCTCCGCGGCATGCGGCGCCGGCCGCGGATCGGGTCTTGGTCAGGCGGATGGCCCAGATGTAGGCGTCGACGCGCGTGAACATGGTCAGTGACCCGGCCGCCCGGCCGCCCGGCCGTGGTGACGTCCCGAATCGTCGATCATGCGCCCGCACTCCCTTCACCCGCATGCGCCCGCCGGCACCGCGCAGCGATGCGGTCGCGCTCATTGGCCACCACTGTAGCCGCGCCGATCGTCGAGTCGGGGTTCACCGCGCGGGCGTCGTGCTCAGCGCTTGCGGGACAGCAGGTACACCCCGCCGCCGACCGCCAGGATGGCGAACAGGATCGCCAGGAACGTCTGGTCGAGCAACAGCAGGACCACGAACACGGCGATACCCGGCGACACCGCGACCAGGCTCATCACCGGATGCTGCCGGACGACCTCCGACACTGCTCTGCTTCTGTCGCGATCGATCGCCATCACGGCCTCCCTGCTCGGCTCCGTTGGTCCAGCTCCGGTTGCGTCCAGGGTAGTTCCTTCCCACGCGCGCCCGCCGGAGGCCGATCCGTCGACCGACGGTGAGCCCCCGAGCTCAGGGGTGGGGGTCGGAAGATGGTCGACGCCCCGGCACGAATCAAGTCCAGTGCCGGGGCGCCGGTCTGTGGGCGGCCGGTGTCAGGCCGCTTCTGCGCCGGAGCCGCTCGACGAACCCGAGTCGCTGTCGGAACCGCTGCCCGAGCCGGAGTCGCTGTCGGAACCGCTACCCGAGCCGGAGCCGCCGGCCGAGTCGGTTCCGCTGTCCGAACCGCTGCCGGCGTCGGAGCCGGAGTCAGAGCCGCTGCCCGAACCCGAATCACCGCCGCTGCTGTTGTCAGAGTCGTTGTCCGAGCCGGCGTCGGAATCCCCGGCGGCGGGCGCCTCGGGGGCGCGGTGCTTGCCCTCGTAGCCGTCGTCGGCCGCGCGATGCTTGCCGACGTACTCCTCGACGATGTTGCTGCCGGAGTCGTCGGATACGACCTCGGACGCCTCGTGATCGGGGCCCACGAACTCAGCGGTTTCCGGTTCCGCGAAGGTCGACGCCGCGAACTCGGCGGGAGCCGAGGCCGCAACCCGGGCGACGGTGTTCGACTGCGGGATCACGGCGTCGTCGGTTGCCGGGATGCCGAAGGGGAACTCGTAGCTCGGGATGTGGATGACCGGGATGATCTCGCCGGTGTCGAGCTGCCCGAACGTGATGACCGGGAGGCCGAGGCGGTTCGGGCGGTACTCGCCGTTCACCTCGACCAGCGGACGGAACGCCACCTGGGAGCCCAGCCAGTCGACGGTGATCGGACCGGTGAAGCCGTAATCACTGGTGAGACGGAGGAAGTTGCCGCTCAGCAAGCCGTAGTCGCCGCCGATGCTCAGGCGGGCGAAGTCCTTGGAGAGGGACATCCAGTCGCCGTCGAAGTCGATGCCGGAACCGCTGAGGATCGCCGCCAGGATTCCCTGCAGCGCTTCCTGTCCGGCGTCACCGAGGACACCCGTCGGATCCGAGAACAGTGCCGTCGGATCGGTGAGCGCGAACTGCACCTCGCCGTTGGGCTGCTGGTAGCGGAAGTCGAAGGTGCCCAGCACATTCGCACACGCTCCGACGCCATCGGCGTAGGCACCGGTGAGACCGCCGTAACAACCGACGCCCTTGATGCCGGGAATCGTGGTGACCTTCTGGCCGAGAACCGTCACGTCGAGCGCGCCGGTGTTCCAGGCGTGCGCCATGCCGAGGAGAGCGAAGGACTTCGCCGTGCGGCCGTCACTCGCCCCCGCGGTCGCGATGCTGAGCGGGAGGTACGAGATTGCGGTCGCGTCGCCGTCGCGGAACGCCACCGCCAGTTGGAAGCCGTTGCCGATGACCTTCGCCGAGCCATCGGTACCCGGCGCGTCGGCGATGGAGCGCGGGACGTCCAGCCCGATCCAACGCGCGATGTCGCCCAGGATCGAATTGGAGATCGACTCGATGGTGCCCTTGACCGGGTCGTAGATCCCGACCGGCACGACCTCGATCCGGTCGGGCAGCACGATGGCGATACCGATGCCACCGAGATCGGTGCTCGACTGCGAGCAGTCGGCGCCATCGCGGGAGCCGCCGGAGACACACGACTCGATACGCCAGGCTTCGGCGATGTCCGCGAGCGCACCGTTGCCGATACCGCTGACCAGTTCCCCGAGAGGGTTACCCGTGTTGAAGCCCTTCGACCACGTCTCGAGCTTCTGAATGGAATCCGGGAGCAACGCCGCCTCGGCCGCCGCCGGTTCCATCGCCTGCCCGGCGCCGATCGCGGCCACCGTGGCGATCGCGGCAGCACCCGCGACGACGCGATGCTGTCGCTTCTGCTTGCGGTCCGCGCGTCGCGCGACCTTCTCCGAACGCTGAGTTCCGTTCCGCCCCAAGCTGGTCACTCGTCCAACTTTCTTTCTTCCCACCCCTTGCGCTGAGCAAGTTAAGCATCGGAAATCGAAAATTGGTAGCCGGAACGAGACACGTGCACAAAACCGTCCCCTTGGACAAACGACCAGGTGGGCGCGCTGGAAGGCACCCGGTTCCGTATGACACCGAGCCCGGTTTCCGGGTTCGACGTCATACGGAACTCACCTGGACACGCGCTCTACCAGCGGTCGCGATCCAGTTCCGTTCCCGCAGCACCGGCGTCGGCCGCGCAGCCGAAGCCGACGATCCACCGCGCGGGTCCCGTCTCCCCGGCGGTCACCTCGACCTTGCCCAGCATCATCGGTTCCGGCAGGGCAGCGAGGAACTCCCCCAGCGCGGCCGGGGACAGGCGCCATACCTCGCCCCGGATCGCCCGTCCCGCAGCGGGATCGCGGATCAGTCCCGGCTTCGGCGGGATGGTGTCGAGCGCGACCAGGCGATAGGTCGGGGTCGTCGTGATCTCCCCCGCCCAGCGGGCACCCCGCTCGCTGAGCTCATGGGTGAGCGGGCCGCCCCGCATGTGCGCACCGAAGACCGCGAGCTCGATCGATTCCTCGGTCTCCACCCACGAGGCCCCGACATCGGGAACGCCGAGGAACCGGGCCGCCACGTCGACGAGAACCGCGTCCTCGTGCGCAGCGCCGAGGAAGGTGACACCGAATTGCGCTCGGCTACCATCGCTTTCGGGGACCTCACCACTCGGCACGGCGAGTCCGCACAGGTCGAAGAGGTTGCAGAAGTTCGTATACGTACCCATCCGCGAGTTGACGCCGACCGGGTCGGCGGCGACCGAGGCGATCGTCGGGTGCGCAGGCGCGGTGGGGACCATCAGCACGGTGGCGTCGCCCCACTCCCCCATGGCCTCTGCCCGGAGTTCGGCGAGGCGGCGTCGGGCGCGCAGCAGGTCGACGGCACTGAATCGCGAAGCGGCACCGATGATCCCGGCGACGGTGCGGTCGATTCCGGCGGCGGCCGGGTCCGCCGAGTCCAAGAAGTCGCCGACGGCGTCGTGCCGTTCGGCGACGAGCGCGTCCTCGTAGAGCAGCTTCGCCGCCGCCAGGAACGGCGACAGATCGATGGTCTTGATCACGAAGCCGGCTGCCTCGGCCCGCATCACCGCCTCGGCGAACGCGGCACGCCACGCCTCGTCGAGCTCGGGCAGTACGGCGGGCACGGCGACGACGGGTCGTTCCGGCGCGGCCAGCGGCACCGACGACTTGAACGGCCGGGGGCCCTGCGCGGCGGCCATCGCGGCCATCGCCCGATTGGCGAGCGGCAGGTCTGCGGCGAAGATGGTCACGGCGTCGTAGCTCGCACAGGCCGGCACGACGCCGTCGGTGGAGATCGCCCCGACCGTCGGCTTGACCCCGACAAGCCCTGCGAATCCGGCGGGTACGCGGCCGGATCCGGCGGTGTCGGTGCCGATCGCGATGTCGGCGAACCCGAGTGCGACGGCCACCGCGGAACCGGAGCTCGAACCGCCCGAGACGCGGTCGGGTCGTCGTGCATCCCGCACTGCGCCATACGGACTGCGTGTCCCGACGAGGCCGGTGGCGAACTGGTCGAGGTTCGTCTTGCCGATCACCACCGCACCGGCGGCCCGTAGTGCCGCGACCACGGGGGCGTCGGTGGCGGGTGTGTAGGCGAAGCCCGGGCACGCGGCCGTGGTCGGCAGCCCGGCGACGTCGACGTTGTCCTTGACCGCGAGGACCGTGCCGGCCAGGGCTCCACCCGTTGCGAGGGCTGCGTCGAACTCGGCAGCGACCTCCGCCTGCGGACGCAGCGTGATGAAGACCTCCGGACGGTCCGCCTCGGCGATCCGCGTGTAGATCTCGTCGATCTTGCTCATGCCACCCGCTCCTCGTTCTCGGCCCCGACCGTGCTCAGGTCGGCGACGAACTCACCCTGCGCAGACCATCTCTGACGTTCCTCGGCGCGGGCGATCTCCATTTTTTCCCGCCGGAAGGCGATGTCGTCGGAATTGTCGTCCAGGAACCGCTGGTGTTCGGCCAGCGAGAAGACACCGTCGGCGATCTTCGTGCTGTCCCCTCGGCCGGCCGCGACATCGGCACGCATGTCGAGAAGTTCCTCCGCACTGACCGGGTACCAGGAGATGCGGTCGAAGAAGCGCAGCAGCCAGGGATGCTCGGGATCGAAGCCGGGAGCCGGCTGCGGGTGGCGGTGATTCCACACCTGCGTGGTGCGTCCGACGAACTGATAACCGCCGGGGCCCTCCATGCCGTAGATACACAGGTAGGCGCCGCCGATGCCGACCGCGTTCTCCGGGGTCCAGGTCCGGGCGGGGTTGTACTTCGTGGTGACGAGCCGATGCCGCGGGTCCAACGGGACCGCAACGGGCGCACCGAGGTACACGTCCCCCAGGCCCAGCACCAGATAGCTGGCGTCGAACACGGTCCGGTAGACGTCGTCGACGGAGTCGAGTCCGTTCATGCGGCGGATGAACTCGATGTTCCACGGGCACCACGGAGCGTCGGAGCGGACGCCGAGCATGTAGCGCTCGATGGCCTCACGGGTGGCCGGGTCGTCCCAGGACAGCGGCAGATGCACCGTTCGGCTGGGCACCACGAGATCCTCGGCCGCGGGCAGCTGGCTCTCACATTCGTTGAGCCACTCGAGCATCCGGGACTGTGACCACACGTCCGGGTCGGCTTTGACCTGGAGCGACCGGATACCCGGTGTGAGATCGATGAGGCCACGGGGTTTTTCGGCGGCGATGCGTTCGCTCAGTGCGTGCACACGGGCGCGCAGGGCCAGATCGAGCTGCATGTCGCCGTATTCGACGAGGATGTTGTCGTCACCGGAACGCCGGTAGGTCACCGAGGTGGTCCCGTCGGCGGTCGTCGTCGAGCCGAGGATGCCGTTGTCGGCGTCGCCGCCCGAGGACAGGACGTCGACGAAGCTGGCACGCCGGCCGAGACCGGTCTCCTTGGGCGACGCGGTCTCCTCGCTGCGCACGGCCACGAAGCGGATCGTGTCACCGGGCTTGAGCTGGCCGAGCTTCCAGCGCTGGGCGGTCACGACCGTCACCGGGCACACGAACCCGCCGAGGCTGGGGCCGTCGGGACCGAGCAGGATGGGGGTGTCACCGGTGAAGTCCAGCGCACCAACGGAATACGCGTTGTCGTGGATGTTCGACGGGTGCAGACCTGCCTCGCCGCCGTCGTTGCGCGCCCACCGTGGCTTGGGACCGATGAGTCGGATGCCGGTCCGATCGGAGTTGAAGTGCACCTCGTAGTCGGTGGCGAAGACGTCGGCGATGTCGGCCTCGGTGAAGAACTCCGGTGCGCCGTGCGGACCGACGGTCACCGCCAGCTGCCAGGTGTTGGTGAATGCCGGCTGCTCGTCACCGAGGATGCGCCGCGCCGGGCCGGACGGGGCGCCGAGCAGCGCGAGCCGATCACCGGCCGCAAGCGGACGGCCGGCCAGACCGCCGAATCGACCCATCGTGAACGTCGAACGGCTCCCGAGGTAATCCTCGGCGTCGAGACCACCGGACACCGCGATGTACGCCCGCATGCCGAGCGCCCCCACCGTCCCGACGTCGAGGACGTCACCGGCCGACACCGTCAGCGGAACCCATTGCGGCGCGGTCTTTCCGTTGAGGGTCACGGTCACCGGCGCGCCGGTGACCGCCACGACGGCGTCGGCGTCGAACCGCAGCGCCGGACCCATCAGGGTGACCTCGAGACCGGCTGCCGTCTCGGGGTTCCCGACCGCGAGGTTGGCCAGACGGAATGACAGGTCGTCCATGGGCCCGGACGGCGGGACCCCGACCTTCCAGTACCCGATACGACCGGGCCAGTCCTGGATGGTGGTCAGCGGACCGGACCGCAGGACGGTGACGGGGGCGGGCGTGGCGGCCCCGGTGGCGGCAGACATGGTGTGGTTCCTCGCAGGTCGGTGTGCGGTAAGGGTTTCGGCGCGACGGCCCTAGGCCGCGGGTCGGGTCACGATGACGCGGACCGCGGTCGGGTCGAATCCGTTGCAGGGGTTGTTGATCTGCGGGCAGTTGGAGATTAGAACCAGGGTGTCGACGTCGGCCCGCAGGGCGAGGCGCTTGCCGGGCGCCGACAGACCGTCGACGATGCCGAGGGAGCCGTCGGGATCGACTGGCACGTTCATGAAGAAGTTGACGTTGCCGACCAGATCGGCCTTGCCGAGTCCGTGGCGACTGCCCTCGATCAGGAAGTTCTCGACGCACGCGTGCTGATGCTTGGTGTGGTGGCCGTAGCGAAGCGTGTTGGATTCCTGCGAGCAGGCGCCGCCCACGGTGTCGTGGTTGCCGACCTCGTCGGCGACGATCGTCATCAGCGGTTCGCCCTCCTGGTCGCGGATGACGGTGCCGGTGGTCAGGAAGATGTTGCCCTGCGCGGCGATCGTGGCCTGCGCCGAGTAGCGCTTGGCGTGGTCGGCCGCACCGTAGAAGAGGGTGTCGACGGCCTGGTTGCCGTAGAGGTCGACGATGGTGAGCACGTCGCCGGCGGCGACGACTCCCGACCAGGGGCCGCGTTCGCCGACCAGTCCGTCGTAGACGACGGTTCCGGACACGAGCGCGAGTTCCGCGGCAGAGGCGGTGGCGAAGTCGATGGTGGTGGTCATGAGTGTGTTCCTCTCGGGTCGGGACGCTCAGAGAAGAGCTGCGGCCCAGGCATCTTCGGAGTTGGCGACGGCGCGCTGGTACTCGGGATCGGTGTCGGCGACGCCGGCGAGCAGGGCGTCGAGATCGGGCCGGGCCTTCCACGCCAGCACCTCGAGCGAGGTGGTGTCGAAGGTCGGCGACGGATCTACGGGATGTGCGGTGTTCGCGATCGCCACGACGCACGGCAGGTGCAGGATCAGGTCCACCGACTTGGCGGCACCAGCTGACCCGGTGGAGCGCAACGAGCCGTCGTCGTCGACCTTCACCCCGTGGAAGAACGACACCGACGGGGCAACGTCGGTCGGGGTCAGGCCGTGCTTCGCCGCGGCGAGGGTGAACATCTCGCGACCGGCCGGGCTGGCCGAATGAACGTGTCCGTCCCCGTATTTCGCGGTGTTGGCGGCAAGGGTCGTGGTGCCGCAGAGGGCGTCGTGGTGTCCGGAGCCGTCGGCGACGATCGTCGCGAGGACGCGGCCCTGGTCACTCAGCAGCGGGTGCCCGGTGCCGAGGTAGGCCTGCCACGGAACCTTGACGGTGTCGGCGACATTCAGACGCTCCCAGGGTGCGTCGGCGCGCCACAGCAGAAGGTGCGCGCAGGCCGATCCGGCGACGTCGTGCAGGCGCAGCCGGGTGCCACGGGCCAGGACCTTGCTCGTGTACCGCCCACCGGGCACGGTCTCGGCCCAGGTGAGGTCGGCGGGGTCGACGTCGGCGGGCGGGTTCGGCCAGTTCGACGCCGGCACGACGGGCATGCTGTCGGTGATGCGACCGGCCTGCGACCGGGCGTGTTCACGGGCTCCCGCGGTGGTGCCGGTGCCGGTGGCGGTGATGGTCATGTCGGATGTCTCCTCGGATGTGGTTGTGGTTGCGGTAGGGGAGCTCGGGTCACCGGGCCTTCGAGGCTCGTCGCTAACGCTCCTCGCACCTCAGGCAGCAAGGGGGGCGCCGCTAACGCTCCTCGCACCTCAGGCAGCAAAGGTGACGGGCTTCGGGTGTTCCTTGCCGCGCGGGAAGCACGCGATGCCGGCGAGGACGGTGACCGCGATGACGATCGGTCCGGCCCAGCGCAGGACCGGCATGTCACCGGCCGGGTCGAAGACCTCGGCACGCGGCCAGGCCAGGTTCACGACCATCAGCGCGCCGTAGAGCACGGCGAGGAGGTTCACCACGATCCCGAAACGGCCGAGGCTGAACAGTTTCCGGCCACCGGCGTCGACGCCGCCTTTCTGCGGCCAGCCCTGGAACCGGCGGTAGAGCATCGGACCGGTGACGGCGAGGTAGGCCAGGTAGATCAGGATGATGCACACGCTGGCGAGCGTCGCGAAGATCGCCGAGTTGCCGACGTTCACCACCAGGACGCCGATGCAGAGCACGCCGATGAGGATCGACGGTGCGATCGGGGTGCCCGTCCGCGAGTTGACGTGTGCCAGTTGCTTCGAGAACGGGAGGCGGCCGTCGCGGGCCATCGAGAACATCAGGCGGGAGCATGCGGTCTGGATGGCGAGGGTGCAGATGAAGATCGCCACCGCGACGTCGCAGAGCAGGACCTTGCCCCAGAAGCTTCCGAGCACCGAGTCGAGCACGTAGGGCAGGCCGCCGATGGCGAGTTCCTCGCTGAGCGTCGGCGCGGCCATGAGAGCGCCCAGCAGCATCAGGCCGCCGCCGATGGCCGAGACCGTCAGTGCCATACGGATGGTGCGCGGTGCGACGCGACGCGGGTCGCGGGTCTCCTCGGCGAGCTCGCCGGCCGAACCGAATCCGACCATGACGTAGGCGGCCATCAGGCCCGAGACGATGAACGCCCAGATGTAACCGGGCTGCTGACCGGGGGCGCCGGTGTCGAAGACGACGCCCGGACCGCGCTGTGCGTGGGTGAACAGCGCCAGGATCACCGCGACCACGCCGACGAGTTCGCAGACCACGCCGATGCTGTTGACGCGGCTCATCCAGGTGACACCGACGCAGTTGATGGCGGTGACGATCACCAGCAGGATCGAACCCAGCAGGACCGCGTTCGACGCGCCGCTGGTGCTGGTCAGCGTGGGATCGTCGCCGACGAGCTGGAAGCCCATCCACACCGAGGGCAGCACCACCTGGAGGGCGATGGCCGCCGCGGCGGCGGTGACGACCTGCGCGATCATCATGAACCAGCCGCCGAACCAGCCGATGACCTCACCGCCCATGCGGCGCGACCACTGGTAGATCGCACCCGAGATCGGGTACCGCGCAGCGATTTCGGCGAAGCACAGGGCCACCAGGAACTGGCCCGCGTAGACGATCGGCCACGTCCAGAAGAAGGCCGGGCCGCCGAACCCGAAACCCAGGCCGAAGAACTGGAAGACCGTGGTCAGGATCGAGACGAAGGAGAAACCGGCCGCGAAGGAGGCGAACTTGCCCAGCGACCGGTGAAGCTGCTGGTCGTAGCCGAACTCGGAGAGGTCGTCGGCGTCGTGGTTGCCGGCCGGAGCGGTGACCGGTTGCACGACGGTCTTTTCCGGGGTTGTGGTCATGATGCGTTCTTTCTGTCGAGGAGCTCCTCGTTGAGCGCGTATCTGTCAGGTGACAGATAAGCGAACGCACATTTCTTTCGGTTGACAGTTTTGTTCCGTCCACGAAAACGTGGGTAACGACTGCGTTAATCGGCCCAGGTCGCGGGATCGCACCGACATCCGGGAGTTCTCGGGCATGGTCAACTATGTCGAGAACATCCACCACAGCAGGAGGAATCATGGCGACCGGCACGCGCACGGCCACCACATCCGGCGGTCCCGGACGCCCGCGTCTGGTCCCGTCGAGACGCCGTGGCGAGACCGCCCGCGACGAGATCCTCGACGCCGCGGCCGAACTGTTCACGCGTCACGGTTACACCGGGACGTCGACGCGGATGATCGCCGAGGCGGTGGGCATCCGCCAGGCGTCGATGTACCACTACTTCGGCACCAAGGACGACATCCTGGCGCACCTCCTGGAGACGACGGTCCTCGGCTCGGTCGAGCAGGCACGTGCCCTTCTCGATGCCGACGGGCCGGCACTCGAGCGGCTCCTCACCCTGGCGCGCTACGACGTGGAACAGCTCGCCCGTGCCCGCTGGAACCTCGGGGCGCTGTACCTGCTCCCCGAGGTCGGCGAACCCCGCTTCGTCGAGTTCCGGGCCGCGCGACAGGAACTCGCCGCCGCATATGCCGCACTGACGGCCACGGCACTCGGCGATCCGGCGGACAAGCGTTGTCTGCTGCCGTTCCGCCTCGTGGAGTCGGTCATCATGATGCGCGCCGACGAACAGCGCGGCGAACTCGGCGGCCAGACCGCCGAGGGGCTCGTCGACACGATCGTCGGCGCGATCCGGATGCTGATCGAACACCGGGCCTGAACAGATGTCAGCCCCGGCGTGGTCGGTGACCACGCCGGGGCTGCTCTTGTCGGGTGCGCTCAGCAGCTGCCGATGACACCTCCCTGCAGTGCGACCTCGGCCATCCGTCCCCAGGTGCACGGCACCGCATCACGACGAGCCGGCTGGGACGGCGCGATCTGCTTCACCGCCGGCGTCGGCGTCACGCGCTTGACCGCGGGAGCCGGGGCCAACTGCTTGACGGCCGGCAGCGGGGTCAGCCGCTTGACTGCGCCCGCCGGTACCGGCGGAGCCACCTGCGCGGGCGCCCGGTCGAGCGAGACCGACGTCGGCGCAGGCCGCTTGGCGGGCTTGCGATTCAGCGGCACCTTCCATCCCTTGTCGTAGCCGTGTGCCGCGCCGATGGCGACACCGGCCGCCACCGCCGGCAAGGCGACCAGCGTTGCGACGAGAGCGGTTCCGACCAGCGGCCCGACGACGAGACCGGTCGGCAGGAACGGGATTCCGAACAGGAGCCCGAGTCCGCCACCGACCACACCGCCGACGGCGAGGGCCAGCGGAGCTGCCACGCCGACGCCGATCACGCCACCGACCGCGGCGTCGCCGACCATCTGTTCGGCGACCTTGTCCGCACGGGCGGTCGAAACCCCGTTGCTCCGAAGGACATCGGAGATACCGGCCACCAGTTCACCCGAGCCGGCACTGATGTCGGCGGCCAGCTGCTTGGACACCGCACGCGGGCGGCGGAGCTCGAGATTTCCGATCCGCACGACGTCGCCGGATGCCGCGGTCTGATCGGCGACCGGGCGGGCCGGCCCCAGGGGCGTCGGACGGAACGTCCGTTCACCCGCCGTGACCCGCGGCCAGGCCGATGTCACCACCGATTCACGTTCGGAGCCAAGCGATGTGGACACCACCACCTGGGACACCGGACGGAGATCCGGCATCGACCCCACCGGCAGCGCGACCGTCGGAATCCCGACCGACGGCAAACCCGGTGTCGGTGGGCCGGCCGCCGGAGTGGCGGCGTGGGAAGGCACGGTCACCGCGAACGACGCGGCCATCGCACACCCCAACATCGCGACCGCTGGGCGTCGAACACGCAAGCCCTGGAGGCGCGTTCGGCGTAGCTCGGTCGAAGTCCTTGACCTGCTCATGGACTACCTCATTTCTGGATGGTGAATCTCCCATTGTTGAAAACGCTAGACCCGGAACGGCCGGCTTCGTGACCGTTTGCGCGAGTCATGTATTCGTCGAGAATCCCTGCGATCGCGATGATCGCCTCGTTCTCGGTCATCCCGAGGTGGTGCACGTCGACGTCGACATTCGAGATGTCGCCGCGGACGTAGGGCGCCCACCCGTCGTGACCCACCGCATCAGCGCGCCGATCGCGAACCGCGGTGAAGTACCGCAGGTCGACGTCGACGGCCGGTGGCTGCCAGTCACCCAGTGCCCGGAGCAGCATGTTGTATGTCTCGGTGAGGTTCTCGATGGATTCGGCGTCGATGCCGAGGCCGCTCCCGAGACGCTCGGCGATCTGTTCGGCCGCCTCTTCCGCGGTCGCGTCGGCACTGACGAAGTCGATGCCGAGAACCGGGCCGAGGTTGCTAATCAGTTCACCGGCCGTGATCGTCTGGATCGCGTCGGTGTCGACGGCGTCGGCCTCGGTGTCGAGCATCGCGAGCAGCGCGACCTCTTCGCCGGCGGCCCGCATCTCGGCGGCCACGGCGTGCGCGATGGTGCCGCCCAGCGACCACCCCATCAGGTGGTACGGCCCGCGCGGTTGCACCGTCCGGATTTCGTCGAAGTAGCGACGCGCGAGACCGGACACCGTTGTGGGACCGTCCTTCTCGCCACCGATCTGCGGTGCCTGCAGACCGTACACCGGCCGTCCGGACGCGAGGTGCCGGCCGAGGGTGTGGTAGGCCCACGAGAGACCGGATGCGGGATGGACGCAGAACAGCGGCGGCTTCTCCCCACCCGGCCGGATGGGCAGCAGGACGTCGAACCCGAGCGGCGGCAGCGCATCGAACTCCATCGACGCGTCGGCGCCTTCGCCGTTGCCCATCCAGTCCTCGATCCGCCGGGCCAGATCGGCCGGGCTCGAGGCGGAGAGCATCCACCGGACCGGGATGTCCATGTGCAGTTCGCTCTTCAGGTCGTTGACCACCTGCACCGACCTCAGCGAGTTGCCGCCGAGTTCGTAGAAGTCGTCGTCGACTCCCACCCGCTGCACGCCCAGGACGTGTTCGAAGGTGCGGACGATCTCACCTTCCAGCCACGTGGACGGTTCGCGGAATTCCGCCGTGTTCAGCGTCGGCATGGGCAGTCGCTTGCGGTCGAGCTTGCCCGACGCGGTCAGCGGGACCGTCTCCAGCACCAGCACTGCGGTCGGCATCATGTAGCCCGGCAACTCCGTCGACGCGAACGCCGTCACCTCGTCGGTGTCGAGCGATTCTGCATCGCCGTTTGCCGGCACGAGATAGACCGCGAGGAACTCGACGGTCTCGGTCGAGGTGACCGTGGCGACCGCGCGGGCGACCTTCGGGTGTTCGGCGAACACCGCCTCGATCTCCCCGAGCTCGATGCGCAGACCGCGCAGCTTGACCTGGAAGTCGCTGCGGCCCAGATACTCCAGGTCACCGGTCGGGCGTCGACGCACGAGGTCGCCGGTGCGGTACATCCGCTCCCCCGGTGCGAACGGGTCGGCCACGAACCGTTCCGCGGTCAGACCGGGCCGTCCGTGGTAACCGCGGGCCACCTGGGTCCCCGACAGGTACAGGTCTCCGGTCACCCCCATGGGCACGGGCTGCAACCGCGAATCGAGGACGTAGGCCCGGGCGTTCCAGACCGGCTTGCCCATCGGCACGGCACCGGTGTCGCCGGGTTGGGCGGCGTACGCGGTGGCGTGCACCGTGAATTCCGTCGGACCGTAGAGGTTGTGCAGTTCCACTCCCGGCAGCATCCGCCGCGCCGCGGCCACCACGTCCGGACCGAACGCCTCGCCCGCCACGAGCAGCGCCCGCAGCGATTCCAGCGCAACGGTTCTCGCGGAGTCGGCGAACACCGCGAGCATCGACGGCACGAACGAGGTGATGGTCACGCGCTCACGGGCGATCGTGCCGGCGAGGTAGTCGGGGTCGGTGTGCCCGTCCGACCGTGCGATCACCAGGCGGGCTCCCACCATGAGGGTGGCGAAGAGCTCCCACACCGAGACGTCGAAGGTGGCGGGGGTCTTCTGGAGGACGACGTCCGCGACGTTCAGGTCGTATTCGTCGCTGATCCAGAGCACCTGGTTCACCACTGAACGATGCGACACCGCAACGCCCTTCGGCCTGCCGGTGGACCCGGAGGTGAACAGCACGTAGGCGAGATTCGCCGGGGTCAGCGGGCCGAGCCGGTCCGCGTCGGTCAGCGGCGCGTCGTCGAAAGCGTCGAGATCGACGCCGTCGAGCGAGGTGAGGACCACGACCGGATCGGCGGACTCGAGCATGTAGTCGATCCGCTCGGTCGGGTGATCGGGGTCGACCGGCACGTAGGCGCCGCCGGCGGCGTGCACCGCGTACATCGCGGTGACCTGATCCAGCGAACGCCGCATCCGCAGCGCCACCAGCGAATCCGGCCCGACCCCGCGGGAGACGAGCCACCTCGCCAACCGGTTGACGCGACCGGCGAACTCACCGTAGGTGAGGGTGACGTCGCCTGCCGTGATCGCGGGGCTGTCGGCGAATCGGGTTGCCGAGTCCGCGAAGAGCGACGCCAGCGTGGCGGTGGGGTCGATGGCGTGAGCGGTCTCGTTGCACCGCACCAGGACCGCATCGCGTTCGTCGTCGTCGAGCAGGTCGACCTCGTGGACCAGGCGTGCCGGGTCCTGAGCGAGCGCGCTGAGCATCCGCACCAGGCGTTCACCGAAACCGGCGACCGTCGATGCGTTGAACAGGTCGGTCGCGAAGGTGATCCCGCCGCGGAGTCCGGCCGGCGCGCCGCTCGCGTCGTAGGTGTCCGACACCGTGACCTGCAGGTCGAACAACGACATCCCGGTGTCGGGTTCGACGGCGGACACCGACAGATCCGGCAGTTCAATGTCTGCCGAGGAGATGTTCTGGAACGCCAGCATCACCTGGAACAACGGGTTGTAGGCGTCGGACCGGACCGGGTTGAGCTCCTGCACGAGTCGCTCGAACGGGACGTCCGCGTGCCCGAAGGCCGCCAGATCGGTGTCCCGCACGTCGTCGATCAGTTCGCGCAATGTCATGTCCTGGCGCAACCGCGTGCGGAGGACCAGCGTGTTGACGAACATGCCGATCAGATCGTCGAGTTCGCGCTCACCGCGTCCGGCGTACGGGGTGCCGATTGCCACGTCGTCGGTGGCCGCGAGCCGCGCCAGCAGTGCGGCCAGCGCCGCGTGGACGACCATGAACAGCGTCGTGTTGTGGGCACGGGCGACCTGTTGCAGCGCCGCGTGCAGGTCGGCGTCCACGGTCAGCGGGACATTGCCGCCGGTGTAGGACTGCGCCGGCGGTCGCGGGCGGTCGGCAGGCAGTTCCAGCAGGGCGGGCGCGTCGGCCAGTTGCTTTGTCCAGTAGTCGATCTGCGCGCGGAGCAACGAGTCGGGGTCGTCGGTGGCACCGAGGACCACCCGCTGCCAGATCGCGTAGTCCGCGTACTGCACCGGCAGCGGTTCCCAGCCGGGTTCGCCACCGTTGGTGCGGGCCGCGTACGCGTTCATCAGGTCCCGGGCGAGCGGCGTCAACGACGAACCGTCGGCGCCGATGTGGTGGATGACCACCGCGAGCACCCACTCGTCGTCGCCGAGCGAGAACAGCCTGATCCGTACCGGGACCTCCGCCGTCACGTCGAAGGGCTGGGCCAGCAGCTTCGACATCGCCCGCGGCATCTCCGACTCGGGCACCGAGGTGACGACCACCGGGACGCGGTCGGCGGCCGGCGGCAGGATCACCTGTGTCGGCTCGGCATCCATGTACGGGTACACCGTGCGCAGGATCTCGTGGCGGTCGACGACGTCGCCGATCGCCGCCTGCAGGGCGTCGACGTCGAGGTGCCCGGACAGCCGGACGACGATCGGGATGCTGTACGCAGGTGATTCGGGTTCGATGCGGCTGAGGAACCACATCCGCTGCTGCGCATACGACAGCGGGATGCGTTCCGGCCGGTCCAGCGATCCCAGCGGGATCCGGCCGATGGCCGTGTGCGATTCGGCCCGAGCCGCCAGCTTCGACACGGTCGACGCCTCGAAGATCATCGACACCGGGACGTTGGTACCCAGCGCTGCGCCGATCCTCGACACGACACGGGTGGCGGCGAGGCTGTTGCCGCCGAGGTCGAAGAAGTCGTCGTCGGCACCGACGCCGCCCTCGATCCCGAGGACGTCGGCGAAGACACCGGCCACGATCTCCTCCACCGGGGATGCCGGGGCGCGGAAGCGACGGGTCGTGATGAGCGGCGCGGGAAGAGCCTTGCGGTCGAGCTTGCCGCTCGGCGTCAGCGGGATCTCGTCGAGGACCATGACCGCCGCCGGGACCATGTAGGGCGGCAGCGAGTCCAGGAGCAGGGCCCGCAGCTTCTCCCCCGAGATGACCTCGCCGGGAGCCGGCACCACGTAGGAGACCAGGCGCATGCCCACCCCGCTGTCGCGCCGCGGCACCGTGACCGCGTACGACACCCCGGGATGATCACCCAGCGCCGAGTCGATCTCGCCGAGCTCCACCCGGAATCCGTGGATCTTCACCTGGAAGTCATTGCGTCCCAGGAACTCCAACGAACCGGCGGCATTCCAGCGGACGACGTCGCCGGTGCGGTACATCCGCTCGCCGGGCTCGCCGAAGGGATGGGCCACGTACCGCGACGCGGAGACGCCCGGGCGGTTCAGGTACCCCCGGGCCAGTGCCGGGCCGGCCAGGTAGAGCTCACCGGCCACACCGACCGGCACGGGCTGCATCCGCGGGTCCAGAACCAGTGCCTGCATCCCGGCCAACGGCGTGCCGATGGTCGAACGCTCCCCCGCGTCCAGAGGTTCGGTCGCGGTCGCGACGATCGTGGTCTCGGTGGGGCCGTACAGCACCCGGAATCGGCGGGCCCGGGCCGGGTCGTCGCCCACCCAGCGGGTGATCAGATCGGTCGGCACCTCGTCACCGCCGGACATGACCTCGCGCAGGTCGTCGAGGCCCTCAGGGTCGACCGACGCCAGCGCGGCGGGCGTCACGAACGCGTGGGTGACGCGCTGATCGCGGAGGAAGTCGCCGAGCTCGTTGCCGCCGCGGACGTCGGTCGGCGCCACCACGAGTGCCGAGGACGAACTGATCGACAGCAGGATCTCGAGCAGGGAGGCGTCGAAGGACGGAGACGCGAAGTGCAGGACCCGGGAGGTGGGACCGCTCTCGGGATCGACGAACAGTGAGGACAGGTAGTCGGCGACACCGGCGTGGCTGACCGCGACGCCCTTGGGCACGCCGGTCGATCCGGAGGTGAAGACCACCCATGCCGTGTTCTCCGCACGTACCGGCCGGATGCGTTCGGCCTGCCCGATCTCGGCGTCGTCGAGCGCATCGATGCGTTCGGCGTCGGCGGGATCGTCTACGACGACCCAGTCGATGGTCCCGGGGAGCCCGGCGCGTGCCCCGAGCGTCGTGATGCCCAGCGTCGCACCGGAATCGGTGACCATCTGGTCGATGCGTGCGGTCGGGTAGTGCGGGTCGACCGGAACGTAGGCGGCACCCGACTTGACCACGGCCCACCAGGCGATCACCGAGTCCAGGGACCTCTCGACCGCGACGGCCACCGGCCGCTCCGGCGCCGCGCCCAGTCGAATGAGGTGGCGTGCCAGACGATTCGAACGACGATCGAGTTCGGCGTAGGTCAGCTCGACGCCGCCGGCGATCACCGCAGGTCCGCGCGGGTTGCGGCGGACTGCAGCGGCGAAGACCTCCGGTAGGAGCACCGGCGACGGTCCCTCGGCGACGAGACGCGGACGACCGACGCGCGAGAGCAGGTCGGTACGTTCGGCGGCGTCGAGCCAATCGATCTCGCCGACCGGGGTCTCCGGATCGTCGACGATCGCCTCCAACATCCGGCACAGTCGCTTGACGAAGCCCTGGACCGTTGCCGGGTCGAACAGGTCGTTCGCGAACATCATCGCGCCCGAGATACCTTGCGCAGTGCCGTTTTCGCCGTACGAGTCGGCGACGACGAGCTGCAGGTCGAACTGGCAGACACCGGTGTCGGCCTGCGCCCGGGACACGGTCACCTCGGGCAGCACCACGTCGGTCTTCGAGAGGTTCTGGAAGGCCAGCGCCACCTGGAACAGCGGATGGTGTGCCGTCGAGCGCTGCGGATTCAGCTCTTCGACGATGCGCTCGAACGGGACGTCGCCGTGTTCGTAGGCGTGCAGGTCGGTGTCCCTGACCTGACCCAGCAGATCGACGAAGGACTGCTCACGGTCGAGCGACGTGCGCAGGGCGAGGGTGTTCACGAACATCCCGACCAGCGGTTCGAGTCCGGGCTCACCGCGGCCGGCGACCGGTGTGCCGACGACGATATCGTCGCCACCGCTCAGGCGGCCGAGAAGCGTTGCGAGCGCGGCGTGCAGGACCATGAACAACGATGCGTTCCGCGAGCGTGCGAGGTCCATGAGGCGGTCGTGCAGCTGCGCGCCGATCTCCACCGGGACGTGGCCGCCGGACAGGCTCGCGACCGCGGGGCGCGGACGGTCGGTGGGCAGATCCAGGACATCCGGGATCTCTGCCAGCGTCGACCGCCAGTAGTCCAGCTGGGCGTGCATGAGGGACTGCGGATCGTCGGGCTCACCGAGGACCCGCCGCTGCCACAGGGCGTAGTCGGCGTACTGGACCTCGAGCGGCTCCCAGGCGGGTTCCTGTCCTTCCAGCCGGGCTGCGTAGGCGATCATGACATCGCGGGCCAGCGGCGCCATGGACTGCCCGTCACCCGCGATGTGGTGGACGACGAGGACCAGCAGGAATTCTCCGGCCTGGTCCAACCGACCGCCGGCCGGCATGCCGGGCTCGTCGATACGCAGCAGGCCCACCCGGATCGGCACCCTGGTGGTCACGTCGAAACCGCGTCGGACGAACTCGGTCACCACTTCTTCGACCGCGCTCTCCGGCACGTACCGCACCTCGACGGCAGCCGCGACGTGGTCCAGCACCACCTGATGCGGTTCACCCGCGTCGTCGGGGTAGATCGTCCGCAACACCTCGTGCCGGCCGATCACGTCGGCGAGCGCATCCTCGAGTGCTGCGATGTCGAGGCGTCCGGTCAGCTTCAGCAGCACCGGGATGTTGTAGGCGGGTGACTCCGGCTCCATGCGGTTGAGGAACCACATACGCTGCTGTGCGAGCGACAGCGGAATCCGCTCCGGTCGCGGGCCGGCGACCAGCGGTGCACGTTGCCCTTCCTGCAGCGATCCGGCGAGGCCGGCCAGGGCCGACACGGTGGGCGCCTCGAACAGGGCACGCACCGGGACACGAACTCCCAGCGCCGAACCCACCCGCGCCGCCACCACCGAAGCACTCAGCGAATCGCCGCCGAGGGCGAAGAAGTCGTCGTCGGCGCCGACCCGGTCGATCTCCAGCACCTCTTCGAAGGCGGTGGCCACCGCGGACTCCGCGGGAGTCGACGGTGCGCGGAATTCCGTTGCCGCGAACACCGGTTCGGGCAACCGTCCCCGGTCCAACTTGCCGGTCGGGGTCCGCGGGACCTCGTCGAGGACGACGACCGCAGCCGGGACCATGTACGCGGGCAGGCTCTGCGAGAGGAAATCCCGCAGCTCGTCGCCGGACAGTTCCTCGCCCGGCGTGGCCACCACGTAGGACACCAGCATCTGCGGCATCCCGTTGTCACTGCGGGCGATGGTGACCGCGTAGGCGATGTCGGACCGGCCACCGAGAGCCGCGTCGATCTCTCCGATCTCGATGCGGGTGCCGCGGATCTTGACCTGGAAATCGTTGCGTCCCAGGTACTCCAGCTGATCGTCGGCGGTCCGCCGGACCAGGTCGCCGGTGCGGTACATCCGCTCACCGGTGTCGCCGAACGGACATGCGACGAACCGGGCCGCGGTCGTCGTCGGCTTCCCGACGTAACCGTCGGCCAGTCCGGGCCCGAAGAGGTAGAGCTCGCCGACGACGCCCTGGGGCACCGGGCGCATCCACGTGTCGAGCACGACTCCGGCGACCGGTCCGATCGTGCGGCCGATGGTCACCGGCCCCTGCGGATCGAGCGGTTCGCTCGCCGTGGCCCAGACGGTGATCTCGGTGGGGCCGTAGATGTTGATCATCTTGCGTCCCGGCGCCCACCGCGCGACCAGCTCCGGACCGACGGCCTCACCGGCGGGAGCGAGCACGCGCAGCGTGTCGAGACCCGCCTCGGGCACCGTCGACAGAGCCGACGGCGTCACCACCGCGTGCGTCACGTGTTCGCGCCGGATCAGTTCGGCCAGTTCGGGACCGCCGTAGACGTCGGGTGGTGAGACCACCAGGCGGCCGCCGGCGCCGTGGGCCATCAGCAGCTCGAACACCGAGGCGTCGAAGCTCGGCGAGGCCACCTGGAGAACGCTCGCGGTGTCGTCGGCGAAGAGAACGCGGTGCTGCGCCTCGACGAGCCGCGCGAGGCCGCGATGACTGACGATCACGCCCTTCGGCATGCCGGTCGAGCCGGAGGTGTAGATGACGTAGGCGGTCTGACCGATCCGGATCGGACCCCCGCGCTCGGCATCGGTGATCGGTGCGTCCGATTCGGCGTCGAGCAGGCACGGGTGCCGTTCGTCGTCGAGTTCGAGCCACTCGATGCCGGGGGGCACGCCGGGACCGTCCAGGGTAGCGGTCCCGGCGTGCGTGAGACCCAGCCTGACATCGGCATCGGAGAGCAGGTATCCGATCCGTTCAGCAGGCAGGGTCGGGTCCACCGGCAGGAATGCCGCGCCCGTCTTGGCCACCGCCCAGATGGCGACGACCGCGTCGAGCGATCTCGGCAACACACAGGCGACCACATCTTGTGATCCGACTCCCCGGCGCAGGAGGAGTCTGGCCATTCGGTTCGACCGCTCGTCGAGCCAGCGGTACGACACCGACGCGCCGCACGTCACCGCGATGGCGTTCGGGTGGCGGGCAACGGAAGCAGCGAGGATCTCGGGCATCGTCGCCGGCCGGAGGTTCTGCGGCGAGGCGGGCAGATCCAGAGCACCGCCGCCGTGCGCGAGGACGCCCACCCGGGTGTCCGGGTCGTCGGCGATCCGGGCCAGGCACTCGACGAAGAGGTCGAGGATCTCCCGCGCCCGGGCGGGGTCGAAGTCGCCGCGGCGGAAGCGCAACGTGATCGACAGCCCCGGTTCCCCGTCTCCGACATCGTTCTTCGGAGCGACGACGAGACTCAGCGGATACGGCGTGGCGTCGACTCCGGTGATCCCGTCGACGCGGAGTCCCGCCGAGGACACGAGCTCCTGGAGGGTCGACTCGCGCAGCGGGAAGGACTGGAAGGCCAGCGCGGTGTCGAACATCTCCGAGAGACCCACCGCCCGGTGGATGGCCGGGAGGCCCACGTAGTGATGGTCGAGCAGTTCGGCGTTGCTGTCCTGGGCACCGACCAGCAGGTCGCGCAGCGAGGCCGCAGGGTCGAGGCGGACGCGGACCGGGACGGTGTTCAGGAACATCCCGAGGGCCCGCTCGACACCCGGCAGTTCCGGCGGTCGCCCGGCGACGGCCGAGCCGAGGATCACGTCGGTCTCGCCGGTCAGCATCCGCAGGACGAGTGCCCACGCAGTCGACACCGCGGTGCCGACGGTGACCGCGGAATCGGCTGCGACAGAACGCAACCGCAGGTACTCCTGGGCCGGCAGCTCCGCACCGACCTCGCCGGCCAGGTCGCCCGACATCGCCGGATCGCGCCGGCTGACGCGGGTGGGCCCGTCGACGTCGGCGTAGGCCCGTGTCCATGCGGCGAGGGACGCTTCGTGGTCCTGCTGCGCCAGCCAGCGCAGGTAGTCGCGGTACGACGGTGCGGACCCGGCGTGCTCGATCCGCTCGGGTTCGCCGTAGAACTCGAGGAGTTCACCGATGAGCAGCGGCATCGACCAGCCGTCGAGGATGACGTGGTGGTTGGTGATGTGCAGTTCGAACGCCTCGGCGTCGAGACGGATCAGGGTGAACCGGATGAGCGACGGGACGCTGAGGTCGAATCCTGCCTCCGCGTCTTCCGCGGCGATTCGCTCGGCGTCCGCCTGCGCACTCTCGCGGGACCGGTCGGACAGGTCGATCTCGCGGAAGGCGACCTCGACGTGGCCGACCACGACCTGGCGTGGGCCGCGGGAGGTCTCGACGAAACCTGCACGCAGGATGTCGTGCCGGTCGACCAGTGCCTGCGCGGCCCGACGCAACCGTGCTCCGTCGAGATGGCCCGACAACCTGATCGTCGACTGCACGGTGTAGTTGTCCGCCGAGTCGGGGTCGAGCGTGGAGTGGAAGTGGATGCCGGACTGCGTCGACGACAGTGGCCAGATCTCCGACAGGTCCGGGTACCGATGACGGAGGTTTTCCGCGTCGGAGTCGCACACGTCGGCGAAGTCGTCGGCGGAGAGCGCCTCGTGATCCGCGAGACGGGCCTCCACCGCGGCGCCCGGCCGGCCCGCGACGTCGTGTCCGGCGTCGTCCGGATCCACGAGCGCTGACAGCGCGGCGACCGTCTTGGCCTCGAAGACCTGGCGACCGGTGATGTTCAGTCCGGCCGACTTGGCCAGGGCCACCAGTTGCATCGAGACGATGGAGTCGCCGCCCAGGGCGAAGAAGTTGTCGTCGGCGGTCACCGTCTCGAGGTTCAGGGCCTCGGCGAACAATCGTGCGATGAGCTCCTCGGTGGGTGTCGAGGGCGCTCGGCCGCCGGCACTCTCGGCGCGGAAGTCCCACGCGGGGAGAGCCTTCCGGTCGACCTTGCCGGTGCGGGTCACCGGCATCGCGGGCAGCTCGAGAATGGCGGTCGGGACCATGTAGCGCGGCAGCGATTCCGCGAGATCGGCTCGTAGCGCGGTGACGTCGAGCTGCTCCCCCGGGGTGCCGACGACATAGGACACGATGACCGGCTGGCCGGTCGGTCCTGGCTGGACCAGGGTGACGGCCTGCGCCACGGCGTCGTGCCGTGCGAGGTGGGCGTCGATGTCCCCGGTCTCGATTCGCAGTCCGTGGATCTTGACCTGCTGGTCGTTGCGACCCAGGTAGTCCAGTTCGAGTCCGTCGCGTCCGTGGATCCATCGCACCTGATCACCGGTGCGGTAGATGCGTTCGCCGGTCGCCGACCGCGGGTCCGCCACGAACCGGGAGGCGGTGAGGCCGGGCCGGTCGAAGTAGCCACGGGCCAGACCCGGTCCGCCCAGGTACAGTTCGCCGGCCACGCCGACCGGGACCGGACGCAGCCACGCGTCGAGCACCACCGCGGACACTCCGCGGACCGGTTCGCCGATGGTCACCGGTTCCCCGGGCTGCAGGTCGTCGGCCGCAGTGGCCCAGATGGTGGTCTCGGTCGGTCCGTAGTGGTTCATCAGCCGACGGCCGGGTGCCCAGCGGTTCACGATGTCGGCGCCGGTGGCCTCGCCGACCACTGCGATCGTCGCCAGCGACGGCACCCGTGCGGGGTCCATCGTGTTGAGGGCGGTCGGGGTGATGATCGCGTGGGAGATCTGTTCCGCGCGAACCAGTTCCTCGAGATCGACGCCGCCGTAGACATCCTGGGGCGCCACCACCAGGCAGGCCCCGTTGCCATGGGCGAGCAGGACCTCGGAGACGCAGGCGTCGAAGCCCGGGGAGGCCACCTGTAGAACTGCCGAACCCGGCTGTACCCCGAAGTAGTCGGCGAGTGCGGTGACCCGGTCCCGCAGCCCCCGATGGGCGATGTGGACCGCTTTCGGCCGTCCGGTCGATCCGGAGGTGAAGATCAGGTACGCACTGCTGTCGGCCTCCACCGGGATCGTCGACCGGTCCGCCGTCGCCCCTTCGTCATCCGACCGGCCGGCGGCGTCGAGGACAAGCCAGTCGACGGAATCCGGCAGGTTCTTCGTGACCTCCTCGACCGTCACCCCGAGCACGCACCGCGAGTCGGCCAGCAACTCGGCCAGCCGGTAGGCGGGGTTGCCGGGATCGAGGGCGACAAAGGCCGCACCCGACTTGGCGATCGCCCACATCGCGACGATGAGTTCGACCGACCGCGGGACGGCCAGCGCGACGAATCGCTCGGGGCCGGCGCCACGGCGAACGAGCTCGCAGGCGACGCGATCGGCCCGCTCGTCGAGTTCACGGAATGTCAGGGTGTCCCCGCCCGACCGCACGGCCGGGGCGTCCGGATACCGGCGTGCGGTGTCGGACAGGATGCCCCGGAGCGTGCGCGGTGTCATGGCCGGCGGCCCCTCGACGCGGGCCAGCTCCGCCCATTCGGTGTCCCAGCACGGGGAGACCGTCGCGACCTTTCGGCCCGGGTCCGCCGCGATCTGACCCAGCAGCATCGCGAAGCGCTCGAGCAGCAGTCCCGCGGACTGGGCGTCGAGCCGATCGGATGCGTACTTCAGGATGAGCTCGTAATGTCCCGGTTCACTCCCGGCCCGCGACGGCCGCGGCGGCGTGACCTGGAGGCTGACCGGATACGGCGTCGCATCGTGGGCGACGATGCCCTTCCACTGCAGCCCGGCGTCCGCGAGCGCACCCGCCACTCCCTCGGCGTCGATGGGATAGGACTCCAGAACCGTTGCGGTGTCGAAGATGTCGGCCATCCCCGCGGCCCGTTGGAGTTCGGCGAGACCGATGTTGCGGTGGTCGAGCATGGCGGCCTGCTCGGCCTGTGCCCGCGTGAGCAACTCGGTGACCGTCTCGTCGGGGTCGAGCCGTACCCGCACCGGCAGGGTGTTGATGAACAGACCGATCATCCGCTCGATCCCCGCGATGTGCGCCGGGCGATCGGAGACGGTGTTGCCGAACACCACGTCCGACCGGCCGGTCATCGTGGAGAGCAGCAGCGCCCAGGCCACCTGGATGGCCGTGTTGGGGGTGACGCCGTGCGCACGACCGAGTCCGAGGACCGCGTCGGTGGTGGCGGCGTCGAGGTCGAGGTCGACCTGTGCGACCTCGGCGGTGGCGACCCGCTCCGGGTTGCCGGCCAGCCGGGTCGGGCTCTCGATGTCGGCCAGCATCTCCTCCCAGGCCTCCACCGTCGCGGCGTGGTCCTGGGAATCCAGCCACTGCAGGTACTCCCGGAACGAACGCGGCGTGGGCAGACCCGCCGCGGCACCGTCCGTCGATTCGGTGATGTAGAGCGCGAGCAGTTCCTGGACGACCAGCGGCATCGACCAGCCGTCGAGCACGATGTGGTGGTTGGTCAGCAGGAGCATGAACTCGTCGTCGTCGACGCGGATGAGGTGGAACCGCATCAGCGGCGGCCGCATCAGGTCGAAGGGGGTCGCCGAGTCGGTGATCAGTCGACGCAGCTCACGGTGCCGCTCCTCGCGATCGGCGATGCCGGTGAGGTCGGAGTCCGTCCAGTCGACGGCCACGTCACGCAGCAGGATCTGACGCGGACCGGCCGCGGTCTCGACGAATGCGACGCGCAGGCTGTCGTGACGGTCGACGAGAGCCTGTGCGGCGCGCCGCATCCGCTCCGCTTGCAGCGAGCCGCCGAGGGTCAGTTCGGCCTGCACGACGTAACCGTCGGCGTCACTGACACCGCCGGCAGCATTGGTGTCGATGCCGTCGTAGGTGGCGTGGAACAGGAGCCCGGCCTGCAGCGCCGTCAGCGGCCAGACATCGACCATCGACGGATGATCGCGCAGCCAGCCGTCGATCTCGTCCTGTGTGGTCTCCACGAGCGGGAAGTCCGACGGGGTGTACCCGCCGGCATCGTCGGCCCGGGCATGGCGGGCGAGCGCCTCGAGGGCCTGCACCCACAGTTGCGACAGTTCATCGACCTCGGCGCGATCGAGCACCAGCGAGGCGAACTCCCATACGGCGTCGAGTTCGAGTCCGTCCGGGCCCGGTTCGGCGATCGCGTTGATGTCCAGGACCGCCGGGAGGGCCATCCACGGGTCGGCGGTGCCGGCCAGTGCGTCGAACTCGCGCGACGGCGTCCACGGTCCGAAGACATCGCGGGTACCCGCGCGGCCCAGGTAGTTGAAACTGATCTGCGGTTCGGGACGGTTCTGGAGTTCGTTGCAACCGACCGGGTCCAGGTGCCGGACCATGCCGTAGCCGATGCCGTTGTCGGGCACCGCGCGCAGGAACTCCTTGACCCGCTTGATCGCCGTACCGGCGGCCGCCCCGCCGGCGAATGCGTCGTCGAGGTCGATGTCGTCGAGGTCCAGCCGGACGGGGAACCGAGAGGTGAACCAGCCGACCGTCGCGGTCAGGTCGGCGCCGGGGACGGCCGACTCCTCGCGGCCGTGTCCTTCGAGCGCGATCAGTTCGCCGCCCGGAGCGTCGCCGTGCAGCGACCGCCAGCGCGCGAGGGCGAGTCCCAGGGCCGCGAGCAGCGGGTCGTTGGGGCTGCCGTGGAACCGGCCGGGGATGGTCGTGACGATCGTCTCGGTGACGTCGGCGGGGATGCGCATCCGCACTCGTCCCGCCGTGGCGGTGATGTCCCGGTCGGGGTCGAGCGCCCGTGCGCCGAGCGGACGATCGCCGGCCGCGAGGGTGTTCGACCAGAGGTCGAGCTCGGCGGCGGTACGGCCCGAGGACCGTTCGACCAGGCCGTGAACCCAGCGACGCACGGAGGTCGTCGGCGTGCTGAGCTGCGGGTCTCCGCCCGCAGCGATCTGACCGTGGGCGACCGCGAGGTCGCTCAGCAGGATGCGCCACGACACGCCGTCGACGGCGAGGTGGTGGATCACGAGCCACAGCAGGTCCGGGTTCGTGCCGGTGCGGTCCCGCAGCCAGACGAAGCGCGTGAGCAGCCCGGCGCGCGGGTCCAGCAGATCGGCGGCCGCCTGCAGTTGCTGATCGATCTCGTCGGCGTCGCGACGTTCGAGCCACACCTCGGTCAGCGTCTCCTCGACGTCGACCGAGCCGTGCTCACGGACCTCGACGAACCCCTCGCCCGCGTGGTCGTCGCGCAGGACCGCACGCAGGATGTCGTGACGGTCGACGAGCGCGCCCAGGGCGCGCACGAGGTCGGCGCGACGGAGGTCGTCGGGGAGCTCGATGAGCGCGGCCTGCGCGAAGCGGTCGATGTGTCCCCGCTCGAGCATCGCGTGCATGATCGGCGCCAGCGGGAACGAACCCACACCGGCACCGGGGAGCTCGTGCAGCGTGTCGTCGGTCGACGCCTCGGTCGCCCGGACCGCGAGAGCCGCGACGGTCTTGCACTCGAACACGTCCTGGGTCGAGAACGCCAGTCCAGCGGCCTTGGCCCGGCCCACGAGTTCGATCGAGGAGATGCTGTCGCCGCCGAGGACGAAGAAGCTGTCGTCGGCACCGACCTCGTCGACACCGAGGACCTCGGAGAACAGCTGTGCCAGCCGGTATTCCGCGGGCGTCGACGGCGGCCGTCCGGTGCGGGCGGACGCAAAGACCGGAGCGGGCAGTGCCTTCCGGTCGACCTTGCCGAACGCGTTGAGAGGCAACGCGTCGAGCGTGGTGATCACCGCCGGGACCATGTGCGGCGGAAGCGATTCGCGAGCGAACCGGGTCAGGTCGGGCACCTCGATCCGATGGTCGCGGACCGGCGACACGTAGGAGGCGAGAACGGTTGCGCCGGCGTTGTTGCGGACCGGCACGGTGATCGACGCCTCGACGTCGGGGTGGCCGATGAGAGCCGCGTCGATCTCGCCGGGCTCGATCCGGTAGCCACGGATCTTCAACTGGAAATCGGTGCGACCCAGCAGTTCCAGCGACAGCGCGGAGGGCTTCCCCACCCAGCGCGCCAGATCGCCGGTGCGGTACATCCGCTCACCGGGTTCACCGTGGGGGTTGGCGACGAACCGGCCGGCGGTCTGGCCGAACAGGTTCGCGTAGCCGCGTGCGAGACCCCGCCCCGCCAGGTACAGCTCCCCCGCGGTGCCGACCGGGACCGGCTGCAGCGCGGGGTCGAGGATCATCATCGACGCACCGCACACCGGCCGGCCGACGGTCAGATCCTCGGCGGGGTCGATGACACCGCTGGCCGCGGTGATCGTCGCCTCGGTGGGTCCGTACTCGTTGATCATCCGCGCACACCGCGTCCACCGTTCGACGATGCGCGGCGCGGTCTTGTCGCCGCCGACCATGACCGCCCGCAGGTCGGTCAGGGCTTCGGGCTCGACGGTGGCCAGCATCGCCGGCGTCAGCGTCAGGTGGGTGACACCCTCGTCGGCCAGCAGTCGGGTGAGCCGCTCCCCGCCGATCACGTCCGGCGGCACGACGATCAGCGCGGAACCGTTCGCGAAGCAGGTCAGCAGCTGTTCCATGGACGCGTCGAAGCTCGGCGAAAGGGCATAGGACACCCGTGATCCCGAGTCCAGGCCGTAAACCTCGGACCGATCGGAGATGAGGTTCGCGAGCCCGTTGTGCGTGACCTGGACACCCTTCGGGACACCGGTCGAGCCCGAGGTGTAGGTCATGTACGCCACGTTGTCCGCACGCAGCGGACGAGTGCGGTCGCGGTCGGTGATCACCTCGTCCGGGGCGAGGGCGGCCCCCTCCCCGAGACCGCCCTCGCCGTCGACGAGCACCGTGGGCATCGACTCCGGGAGTCGGTCGGTGAACTCGTCGGCTGTGATCGCCACGTCGGCGCCGCTGTCGGCGACGATGTGCTCGATACGCTTGCGTGGGTAGTCCGGGTCCACCTGGACGATGGCAGCCCCGGACTTCGCAACCGCCCACGCGGCGGTGACGGACTCGGCGGACCGTCTGAGAAGAATCGCCACCGCCGTGTCGGGCCCGCAGCCCAAGTCGATCAGGCGGCGCGCCATCCGCGACGAGACGGCGTCGAGTTCCCGATACGTCAGCCGGCGACCGTCCGACGAGATCGCGACACGGTCGCCGTGACGGGCCACACTGTTGGCGAAGATGTCCGGGAGAAGCCGCGGCACAACACCTTCCGAACCGCGCACCGGTAGGAGAGCATTCCGCTCGTCCGCGTCGAGCAGCTCGAGCAGACCCACCTGATCATCCGAGCCGCCCACGAGGAACTCGTGCAGGAACATCAGGAACCGACGGTGATGGTCGGCGAGCTCGGCGGGCGTGTAGACGTTCGGGTTGCCCTGGAAGTCGATGTGCGTGCTTTCGTGTCCCGCACCGGGGTAGATGTTCACGAACAGGTCGGAGGTCGGACCGGACGTCAGCACGTGCAGGCGCCCCGCCACGTCGCCGAACACGACCTCGCTGTCGATCATCATCAGGTTCACGGCCGGACCGAACGACGACGCCTCGTCGCGCGCGATCCCCATGTCGCGGAAGATGTCCTCCTGGCGGTAGCGCTGCCGCCGGAGTGCGCTCAGCAGCTCACCCTTCACTGCGGTGACGACCTCGTCGAGCGTGCGGCCCGCGACCGGGACGCGCAACGGCACGACGTTCGCCACCATGCCGCCCGAGCGGCGCAGCACGGCCGAGTGCCGGCCCGAGACCGGCAGGCTCAGGAGGACTTCCGGGCTCCCGGCCATCCGGGCGAGGTAGACGGCGAAGGCCGCGACGATCACCGGGGTGACCCCGCCGTCGTGCGACGCGTCGTCGAGCAGACGTGCGGTTTCCTCCGGCAGCGGCGTGGACACGAGCGTCGGGTGCAGCGTTGGCTTGCCGAGCCGGCCGGCGAGACTGACCACCGGAGGGGCACCGTCGAGATGTTCGCTCCAGTACTTCCGGTCGTTCTCGTAGCGGGTCGACCCGGGATAGGACGCGTCCTGCTCGATGATGTCGGCGAGATCGCTTGCCTTACAAGGTGGCGGCTCTTCACCGCGGAGGCCGGCGTTGTACCGCTCGGTGATCCGGCGGACCATCGTGACCGCACCGAATCCGTCGAGCGCGATGTGGTGCGCGCGCAGATACCAGAAGTAGTGGTTCGTCCCGACCTGATAGACGATGCTCGTCATGAGGTGGTCGACGAGAAGGTCCAGCGGCCGCGAATAGTCCTCGGTCATCAGACGATGCGCGGTCCCGATCGGGTCGGGATCCTCACGCAGGTCCACGCTGTACACCGGGGCGCCGTACGCCTCGTCGACGTACTGCCGCGGCTCGCCGTCGACCTCGATCAGCCGCAGATACCCGGAACCGAACTCTCTTCCGGTCGCCCGTGCGGCGTCCTCCAGCACGTCGGTGTCGAGGTCGCCCTCGATCTCGACATACTGCGCCACCGAGATCGGCAGGTCACCCGCCACGTGCTGCGCGAACCAGATGCCCCGCTGCGCCGCGGACAGC
This sequence comes from Gordonia sp. C13, assembly GCF_023218005.1. NCBI lineage: Bacteria > Bacillati > Actinomycetota > Actinomycetes > Mycobacteriales > Gordoniaceae > Gordonia > Gordonia sp. C13. The sequence goes on along the minus strand of NZ_JALPSY010000002.1, from coordinate 59,194 downwards.
GGCAAGGTGCCGACCCGTGACCGAGCACCCGACTCGTCGTCGAAGGTTGACTCGAAATTTCTCTCTGAGATGGTCACGCGGCCTCCCCATGCGTCCTCATCGACTGCGTCCACCGGGCCTGGGGGCATAACCCGGACGGAATCGTCAGACCACAAATTGCTCGTCTCGCGCCTGAAGCGAGAATGGGCAATGCAGCCCCCCTGGATAGTTGTCGCCCCGCCGACAAGAACTGACCGTACTCTCGCGAAACTTTCCGCCACAACGATTTCCGAGAAGCTAGATCAGTCGTACGACCCGGGAGAGAAAGGTCTCGGAATGATGACATTCGGCAATTGGTCCGATCGGATGACATTCGCCAGACACAGTGTTTTTCGCGGATATCTCTGCATGTCGCGTGCTACAGAAGCAGATTCGGATCCAGATTCACATCCAACCGGGTATGGTGCTGAATCCGTTTGCAAGGGCATGGTTTTCGGTTGATCCATGAACTGGGACAAGACTCCCGAATCGCCCATAGTGCCCAAACCGCGATTTAATTAGAGAGATTAGCTAATGGGTATGGAGAATCCAGCTAACGACGCCGTGACCTTTTCGATATTCGAGCTACACCTTCATTCCCGGTTGGCCCGGATGGTCTCGATTCGGGGGTTGTCGTTCCAGGAAACGACAAAGCATCAAGAGATCCTCTCGAGATGACAAACACTTTGTTTCGTTGCCGCGGAGGCCATTTGTCACTTCCGTAGGGACCTTTGTCACTCGGGAGGGGCCGTTGGTCATGGGCACCCACGGTGCGCCGAGTCGATTCCGCCGACGCGGATCGCGGCCGCGTCGTCGTCGGATCTGTTCCGCGGCCCCCTCTCCTGCCCGGCCGGAGCTGCCCCAGACGGCATCGCACGCGGGCGGCGACGGCTGGCGCGCCATCGATCGGCGACGCGACAACCCGATTAGGGTGTGTTCATGGCAGGGCGCAGCATGGACTTCGATCCCATCGCCGAGGCACGGGACAACTGGACCGAGGCCGGGTGGGGCGACGTCGCCGACGGCATGGTCGCGGTGACCTCGGTGATGCGTGCCCACCAGATCCTGCTGGCCCGCGTCGAGGCCACGTTGCGCCCCTTCGATCTGAGCTTCTCCCGGTTCGAGCTTCTCCGACTGCTCGCGTTCTCACGCCAGGGCGCACTCCCGATCACCAAGGCGAGCGACCGTCTCCAAGTTCACGTCACCAGCGTCACCCACGCGATCCGGCGCCTCGAGGAGGGCGGCCTCGTCCGCCGCGTCCCCCACCCCACCGACGGCCGCACCACCCTCGTCGAGATCACCGACCTGGGCCGCTCCACCGTCGAAGACGCCACCAAGACCCTCAACGAGAAGGTCTTCGCCGACGTCGGCATGACCGACGACGAGATGGCCGGCCTCGTCGGGGCCATCCAATCGCTGCGGAAGCACAACGGCGACTTCTGACCTAACGCCCCGTTGCGTTTTGTCGCGGTAAGCGGGACAAAACGCAACGTCGTCACGACGCGGCCCGCAGTAGAGCACTCCGAACCGCCTCGACAACGTGCTCCGGCCGTTCGGTCAGGTCCGCCCATGTGAAGTTCAGGACTGTCCACCCGTCGGCCACGAGCGCATTGCGCTTGGTCCGGTCCCGCTGGAATGTGTCGGCGTCGCGGTGGAAGGCGAAGCCGTCGATCTCGACGGCAAGCCTGGACCGAAGGAATACGAAGTCGAGCAGGTATCCGCACACCGGGACGTTGGCCGTCCAGCCGTCGATGCCCGCGTCGCGGAACAGTTCCGCGGTTCGCCGTTCTGCCTCGGACCTGGTTCCGTCCTCCAACTGATCCAGATACCGAGACACCGGTCCCGCTCCCCGACGGTTCGGGTACCGTCCATGTGCGGACCTGAGGTCCGCAAGCGTCACGTCCTCGGAGAGCAGCGCTGAATCGAGGATGCCGATCCCGAGACCGGCTGCGGCGTCCAGGACGGATAGGGCGAGCGTGGTGATGCGGAGGTCATCCACCACGGTCACGTCTTCGTCGGCGAGATCGCGGTGTCGGACGACAGCGGTCGCCGAGGATCTCGCGTGCCGGCCGTGACGTCCGGTGAACACATGGTGCTTGGCGGGCTCCTTGAGATGCAGACGATGCCACCAGCACGCCGCGACCCCGCCGAGCACCGCATCCTCACCGACCGAGAGCACCGCGATCCGGGCCTGCGCCCGTGCCGAACGAAGGTGCCCTGACACCAAATAGACAGACGGAGCGACCGCGGTCCACTCCCCCGAGGCCCTGCGTCGACTGACAGCGGACCGGCTCAACCCGGCTGCCTGCGCCTGCGACGTCGTCAGCACGCCGTCCTGTCGGATGATGAGCTCGTTGAGATCGATCACGAAAGTTCGACGCAGCGCGCACCACCCCGGTTCCATCCGTGTGGACGCTAAAAGATCCCGTTGCGTTTTGTCCCGCTAACCGGGACAAAACGCAACGGGATCTCAGGAGCCGTACGGCAGGTGCTGCGACCTAGTGCAGCGAGGTGATGATCGCGCTGAAGTCGAGGTCTCCGTGCTGCTCGGCGAAGCCGCGGTACAGCTGTGCGGCGTGGGAACCGAGCGGGGCGCGGGAACCGGTGCTGGCGACGGCGTCCATCGCGAGACCGAGGTCCTTGTTCATCAGTGCGGTGGCGAACCCCGGCTTGAAGTCGTTGTTCGCCGGCGAGGTCGGGACCGGGCCCGGGACCGGGCAGTTGGTCTCGATGGCCCAGCAGTTGCCGGTGGCGCCGGTGACGACGTCGTAGAGCGCCTGCTCGTCGAGACCCAGCTTCTGGGCCAGGACGAAGGCCTCGCCGACGGCGATCTGCTGGACAGCGAGGAGCATGTTGTTGCACACCTTCGCCGCCTGGCCGGCACCCGCCGCACCGCAGTGGATGATCTTGCCGGCCATCGGGTCGAGGGTTCCCCGCGCCGCGGCGAAGGCCTCATCCTCGCCGCCGACCATGAAGGCCAGCGTGCCCGCGGTGGCGCCCTTGACGCCGCCCGAGACGGGGGCGTCGACCTGGGCGAAACCGGAATCGACGGCCCGGCGGTGGATCTCCCGCGCATCGTCGACCGAGATGGTCGACGAGTCGATGAAGAGCGCACCGGTCTGGGCGGCCGGCAGGACCTCGTCGTAGACCTTCTTCACGATGCCGCCGTTGGGCAGCATGGTGATCACGACCTCGGACCCGGACACCGCCTCGATGGCCGCGGGGAACGTCTCGATCCCGTTGGACTTGGCGGTCTCGATCGCCTCGGGGGACAGGTCGAATCCGCGGACGGTGTGGCCGGCCTTGACCAGGTTGGCGGCCATCGGGCCACCCATGTTGCCGAGGCCGAGGAAAGCGATCGTCGTCATTGTCATTGCTCCCTAAAGTGTTTGCCTGCGAAAACCAATGCGTTGGGCGCGAGTTCGCGTCAGCTCTCCCGGTAGCGGGACGCGATCGAACGGCCGAGGACGACCCGCATGATCTCGTTGGTCCCTTCCAGGATGCGGTGCACTCGGAGGTCGCGGACGATTTTCTCGATTCCGTACTCGGACAGATATCCGTAGCCGCCGTGCAACTGCAGTGCCTTGTCGGCGACGTCGTAGCAGCTGTCGGTGACGAATCGCTTGGCCATCGCGCACTGCTCCACCTTGTCCGGGGCACCGTCGTCGAGGGCGGTCGCCGCGTGCCACAGCATGAGCCGTGAGGTCTGCAGCGAGGTCGCCATGTCGGCGAGCGTGAACCGGATGGTCGGCTCGTCGAGCAGCGAGTTGCCGAACGCACGACGACTCGAGACGTAGGCGGCCGCCTTGTCGAAGGCCGCCTGGGCGCCACCGAGCGACGACGCCGCGATGTTGAGCCGGCCACCGTTGAGGCCGTTCATCGCGATGCCGAAGCCGATGCCCTCGGTCTCGGCGAGCAGGTTCGACGCCGGGACCCGCACCTCGTCGAGGATGACCTGCGCGGTGGGCTGGGCGTTCCAGCCCATTTTGTGTTCCTGCGCACCGAAACTCAGTCCCGGGGCGTCCTTCTCGACCAGGAAGGTGGAGATGCCCTTGGGGCCGGCGTCGCCCGTGCGGGCCATCACCACGTACAGGTCCGACGACCCGGCACCGGAGATGAACTGCTTGACCCCGGTGAGGACGTACTCGTCACCCTGACGTTCGGCGCGGGTGGACAGTGCCGCCGCATCCGAGCCGGCACCGGGCTCGGTCAGGCAGTAACTCGCGATGGTCTCCATCGTCGCCAGCCGCGGCACCCACTTGTTGCGCTGCTCGTCGGTGCCGTAGTGGTCGACCATCCAGGCACACATGTTGTGGATGGAGAGGAACGACGCCACCGCCGGATCGGCGTAGGCCAGCTGCTCGAAGATCCGCACACCGTCGAGGCGGCGGAGTCCGCTGCCCCCGGCTTCCTCGGAACAGTAGATGGCACCCATCCCCAGTTCGGCCGCCTCACGCAGTTCGGCAACCGGAAAATGTTTGGACGCATCCCATTCCAGCGCGTACGGCGCCAGTTTCTTGGCCGCGAAAGCCGCGGCGGTCTCGACGATGACGCGCTCGTCACCGTCGAGCCGCGCGACTGCGGCCTCGGCAAGTGTGGTCATATCTGTGGCCGCACTCAGTCCATCGTCGGGATGACGAACTCGGCGCCGTCCTTGATGCCCGACGGCCAGCGCGTCGTGATGGTCTTGGTCTTGGTGTAGAACTGGATCGACGCCGGACCATGCTGGTTGAGGTCGCCGAAGCCCGAGCGCTTCCATCCACCGAAGGTGTAGTACGCCACCGGAACCGGGATCGGCACGTTGACGCCGACCATGCCGACGTCGACGCGTGCGGCGAAGTCGCGGGCCGCGTCGCCGTCCTGGGTGAAGATGGCGGTGCCGTTGCCGTACTGGTGATCGGTGGCCAGCGCGAGGGCTTCCTCGTAGTCGGCCGCACGAACGATCTGCAGCACCGGACCGAAGATCTCCTCCTGGTACGAGGTCATGTCCTTGGTGACACGGTCGAACAGGGTCGGGCCGATGAAGAAGCCCTTCGAGATGTCCTCGTCGCCGAAGGTCTGCTCGTCGCTGGCGCGCTCGCGGCCGTCGATGACCAGCTCGGCACCCTCCTCGACGCCCTTGGTGATGTAGCCGCGGACACGCTCGAGTGCAGCCGCGGTGACCAGCGGGCCATAGTCGGCCTTCGGGTCGAGGCTGTGGCCGACGCGCAGCGCGTTGACGCGATCGATCAGCTTGGCGCGCAGACGATCTGCGGTCTCCTCACCGACCGGGACCGCGACCGAGATGGCCATGCAACGCTCACCGGCACTGCCGTAGCCGGCACCGATCAACGCATCGACGACCTGGTCGAGGTTGGCGTCGGGCATGATGATCATGTGGTTCTTGGCGCCACCGAAGCACTGCGAACGCTTACCGTGTGCGGCTGCGGTCGAGTAGATGTACTGCGCGATGTCCGAGCTGCCGACGAAGCCGAGAGCCTTCACGTCCGGGTGGGTCAGCAGCGCGTCGACGGACTCCTTGTCGCCGTGGACGACCTGGAACACACCGTCGGGAAGCCCTGCCTCGGTGAACAATTCGGCCAGGCGGACCGGAACCGAGGGGTCCCGCTCGCTGGGCTTGAGGATGAAGGCGTTGCCGCATGCGAGCGCAGGACCGGCCTTCCACAGCGGGATCATCGCCGGGAAATTGAACGGGGTGATGCCGGCGACCACGCCGAGCGGCTGACGGACCGAGTGCACGTCGATGCCGCTGCCGGCGCCTTCGGTGAACTCACCCTTGATGAGATGCGGGATGCCGATGGCGAATTCGATGACCTCGATGCCGCGCTGGATGTCACCGAGGGCGTCGGCGTGGGTCTTGCCGTGCTCGAGCGACAGGGTGGTCGCGAGCTCGTCGGCGTTCTTGTTGACCAGGTCGACGAAGCGCATCAGGACACGCGCACGTCGCTGCGGGTTCCAGGCGGCCCATCCCTTCTGGGCTTCCTTGGCGGTGGCGACGGCCGCGGCGACCTCGTCGGTCGAGGCGAGCGGCACCTGGGCCTGCACGGCACCGGTGCTGGGGTTGAAGACGTCGGCGAAGCGGCCACCCTCGGCGGTGACGCGCTTGCCGTTGAGGAAGTGCGGGATGGACGGGACTGCGGGAGCGGACACTTCAGATCACCTTGATTCTTCTCGGGGGGTTCTGGGGCTTCGGGGTCGTGGCGCGTATTCGGGATGTGCGGACTGGTCGCCGGCGACTGGGCCGAGATCGAGCACCCCGACACGATCGGCCCGGGGTATGTCCTCTGTCACCACATAGTAGGACATCCAAGTATTTCTTCCAACCCCCCGCCCACCTGCGATTTAGTTCCAGCGAGCGGGTTAGGCTAGCCTCTCTGGCGTAAATGCCGACGTCGAGAGGAGTTCTGCATATGTCGGTCGTCATCCTCTACGGAACCGAGACCGGAACGGGTGAGCTCGTCGCGGACGCGATCGCGGACGCGCTCAACCAGCACGATCCCTCGATCTACGACATGAGTGAGTACGCGGTCGAGGACCTCGACCCCGCTGACTTCCTGGTGATCGTCTGCTCGACCTACGGCGAGGGCGAGCTGCCCACCGGTGCCGAGCCCTTCGCCGAGGAGCTCGAGAGCGTCAACCCCGACCTGAGCGGACTGCGCTTCGCCGTGTTCGGGCTCGGCGACTCGATCTACGACACCTTCAACCGCGGCGGCGAGATCGTCGCCGAGATGCTGACGAAGCGTGGCGCGGTCCAGGTCGGCGAGCACGCCCGCCACGACAACTCGTCGTCGATCAAGCCCGCCAAGCAGGCCGAGGAATGGGCCGAGGGCATCGCGGAGCTGGTCGAGGGCTGACCCGACCAAGCGGGCTCAGAACCGCCTGATCACGGCTCGATCATGCCGCCGACCGCCCCGCGGTCGGCGGCATCTCTGCTTCTGCGGCGACCGCCTGTTCGTATCCCCGGACCGCGGACAGCTTCGCCAGCTCGCACACCGCGCGGATCATGATCGCGAGCACGATGCCGAGGAACATCGCGGTGGGCACCGACACATTGAGGTTCTCGCCGAGCAGCAGCACGCCGAGCACCATCGCGACCGCCGGCTCGGCGACCGTCATCGACGGGAACGACGTCTGCAGGTCGCCGGCACCGAAACCCAGCTGCTGGGCGATCACCGCGCACACGACGACCAGCACGAACAGGTAGATCTCCGGTTGGAGGAAGGTGCGCCAGAACTCGTGCGTGACCTGGAAGATCACCGCTTTGATCAGCAGTGCCGAAACCCCGAAGAGCGTGCCCGCGACGAGTCCGTAGAACAACGCCTTGTAGTGCGGACTCGAGCGGCGTGCCAACAGCACCAGGCCGACGACGACCCCGACGACGGCCCCGACCGTGCCCCACAGCAGCAGCGCATCCGGTCGTCGGAGTGACGGCTCCGGCCGGGAGACGAGCAGGAATGTCGCGACGCAGGCGACCAGCACGCCACCCCAGGCCCATTCGATACGCGCGGGATGCCGGTGATCGGCCCAGGCCTCCAGCGGCAGCGCGAACAGCACCGCCAGCACGACGAGTGGCTGCACCAGCAGGATCGACCCGAGACCCAGCGCCGACGCCTGCAGGCCGAAGCCGCAGAGCGCGATGACGGCGCCCACCCACCATCCGGCGGTGATCGCGCCGTTGACCCGCGACGCACGCTGCCGCAGCACGGTGCCGGCCGCGATCAACAACGCCGCCAGCACCGCCAGGAGCGCGGGTACCCAGGTGTGCACGTCCACAAGGGTAAAGGCGTCGCGTACCCCGCGCCCGAATCGGGCACCGGTCGGAGCCGTCGCACCCGGTGTCGCAACGTCGGCGACCAGCGCCGGGGGCGTACATTCGACAACCATGCGGTATCGGTCGGATCTGGAACGCCTGGCGACCCTCGATGCAGCCGCGATCGAGCGGGCCTGCGCCGACTGCACGACCCTGGACGAACTCATCGGGTGTGCCGTCGACGAACACCTCGAGTTCGATGCGCTGGCCGACGAGGCCGAGGCGCGCGACGAGTACGAGCACACCGCCTACCTCCGCCAGGAGGCCGCGGCCTGGCGCGCGACCGTCCGCCTCCTGCGCACCATCGCCGCCGACCCCGACGCCTATCCGGTCGAGTCCCGGCGTACCGGGACCACATGAGCGGCACACACACGCTGATCCTGATGCGTCACGGGAAGTCGGGCTATCCCCCGGCGACCCGCGACCACGACCGTCCCCTCGCCGAACGCGGTGAACGGCAGGCCGCCCTCGCGGGACGGTGGATGTCCGACGAGGGCCTCTTCGTCGACGCGGTGCTGTGCTCGACGTCGACCCGGACCCGCCAGACCCTCGAGCGGACCGGCGTCCGGGCCCCGGTCACCTATGTCGAGGACATCTACGGCGGTGATCCCGACGACGTGCTGGAGGCCATCCGCATCCATGCACCGGCCAAGGCGGCCACGCTGCTCGTCGTCGGTCACGAACCCGGGATGCCGCAGACCGCACTGACGCTCGACCCCTGCGGTTTCATCGATCGGTTTCCGACATCCGCATATGCGGTACTCACCGTGTCGCAGCCCTGGGATCGCCTCGGCATGACCCCGGACCCCGACGCGCACCTCGTCGGCGTCCGGGTACCGCGCGAGGAGTGACCTCGGCTGCTCGACGGCAGACCTCGAGCGAGCATTGGAGCGCGAATGCGTGAGACCCAGCGGACCATCATCGACGCCCTGGGGGTCAAACCCTCGATCGATCCCGCCGAGGAGGTCGAGCGCCGGGTGCAGTTCCTCGCCGACTACCTGAGCACGATCGGGGCCGCGGGCTACGTGCTCGGACTCTCCGGCGGCGTCGACTCGACCCTCGCCGGGCGACTGGCCCAGATCGCGGTGGAGCGGGTCCGGGCCGACGGCGGGGAGGCGGTGTTCGTCGGCATGCGTCTGCCCTACCGGGTGCAGCACGACGAGGACGACGCCGCGGCCGCCGCCGAATTCGTCGCGGCCGACGAGGTCTTCACGGTCAACGTGGCGCCCGGCGTCGACGCACTCAACGACGAGATCTCCGCGGCGACCGGCGCCGCTCTCACCGACTTCACCAAGGGCAACGCGAAGGCCCGCCACCGCATGGTCGCGCAGTACGCCGTGGCCGGCGACCGCGGGCTGCTGGTCATCGGCGCCGACCATGCCGCCGAGAACGTCACCGGTTTCTTCACCAAGTACGGCGACGGTGCCGCGGACATCCTGCCGCTGTCGGGGCTGAACAAGCGCCAGGGCCGGTCGCTGCTGCGCCACCTCGGTGCGCCGCAACAACTGTGGGAGAAGGTCCCGACCGCCGACCTGCTCGACGAGAAGGCGGGGCAGACCGACGAGGACGAGCTGGGCCTGACCTACGAGCACATCGACGACTACCTCGAGGGCCGCGAGGTACCGACCGAGGCGGCGGAGAAGATCGAGGCCGCCTGGCACCGTAATCGCCACAAGCGCACGACGCCGGTCGAACTCGACGACACCTGGTGGCGGGCCTGACGACAGACAACGCGCTCGCCGGACACCGGGCCGTTTAATGTTGTCGACGTGTCTGTCTACGCAAACGGCTTCGTTCGGGTCGCGGGTGCGGTGCCCGTCCTCACGATCGCCGAACCCGCCGCGAATGCCGCACGCACCATCGAGCTGATGCGGCAGGCCGCCGACGACGGCGCCGCGCTCGTGGTCTTCCCCGAACTCGGGCTGTGCGGCTACAGCATCGACGACCTGTTCCACCAGGATGCGCTGATCGACGGCTGCCGCGTCGCCCTCAGCGAGATCATCTCGGCCAGCCGGGGTCTACGACCGCTGGTGGTCGTCGGCCTGCCGATGATCGTCGGCGACGGACTGTTCAACTGCGCCGCCGTGATCCGCGACGGTGCGGTGATGGGCGTCGTCCCGAAGTCGTATCTGCCGAATTACCGCGAGTTCTACGAGCAGCGGTTCTTCTCGGCCGCCCGCGACGCGGTGCCCGACACCGTGACCATCGACGGCGAGGAGGTCCCGTTCGGGGCCGATCTGATCTTCGAGGCCGCCGATCTGCCGGGTTTCGCATTGCACGTGGAGATCTGCGAGGACGGTTGGGTGGCGATCCCTCCGAGCACCTGGGCCGCACTCGGCGGCGCGACCGTGCTGGCCAATCTCTCCGGCAGCCCGGTCACCGTCGGCAAGGAGTCCTACCGGAAGAACCTGTGCACCGGCCATTCCGCACGCACCATCTCCGCGCACGTCTACGTCGCGGCGGGTTACGGCGAGTCGACCACCGATCTCGCCTGGGACGGTGACGCCCTCATCACCGAGAACGGATCCCTGCTCGCCCGGAGCGAACAGTTCGCGACCACCGATCAGGTGATCTCCGCCGACATCGACCTCGACCGCATCCGGCAGGAACGCATGCGGATGATCAGCTTGCGCGACCAGGCCGGCGACTACTCCGATCGACTGAAGTCGTTGCGCCGCATCGGTTTCTCTTTCGGCGAACTGAGCGGTGACGACGATGTGTTGCGCCGCGTGGTGCCCCGGTTTCCCTATGTCCCCGCCGATTCCGTCGATCTCGACGAACGGTGTGCCGAGGTCCGCCACATCCAGGTGCAGGGACTCGCCCAGCGCCTCCGTTCGACCGGCATCGACAAGATCGTCATCGGGGTCTCCGGCGGCCTCGACTCGACCCTGGCCCTGCTCGTCGCAGTCGACACCTTCGACCGACTCGGACTGCCCCGCACCAACATCCTGGGTTACACGATGCCCGGCTTCGCCACCGGCGGCGCGACGCTGCGCCGATCGCACGTGCTGATGAACTCACTCGGCGTGAGCGGCCAGGAGATCGACATCCGGCCCTCGTGCGAGCAGATGCTCGCCGACCTCGACCACCCCTACTCCCGTGGCGAGAAGGTCTACGACGTCACGTTCGAGAACGTGCAGGCGGGCGAGCGTACGTCGCACCTCTTCCGGCTGGCGAATCACCACGGCGCCATCGTCCTCGGTACCGGCGACCTGTCCGAACTCGCGCTCGGCTGGTGCACCTACGGCGTCGGCGACCAGATGTCGCACTACAACGTCAACGGCTCGGTGCCGAAAACCCTGATCCAGCACCTGATCCGGTGGATGATCAGCAACAGCCACCACTCGGCGGAGACCACCGAGGTGCTCGCCGAGATCCTCGACGACGTCATCTCCCCCGAGCTCGTCCCGGCCGGCGACGACGGCAAGATCCAGTCCACCGAGGACACCGTCGGACCCTACGAGCTGCACGACTTCTTTCTCTACTACGTCACCCGATTCGGGTACCGGCCGACCAAGGTCGCCTACCTCGCCCGTCAGGCGTGGGGTGACCGCTCCCGCGGGCCGTGGTCGGAGCTGCTCGCCGACGACAAGCGCAACGAATACGACACCGCGACCATCGAGCACTGGCTCGGCATCTTCCTGAAGCGCTTCATGGGCAACCAGTTCAAGCGCACCGCGATGCCCAACGGCCCCAAGATCGGTTCGGGCGGTTCACTGTCGCCCCGCGGCGACTGGCGCTCGCCGTCCGACGCGTCGGCACGGGTCTGGCTCGACCAGCTCGCGGGCGGCGGCGCGTAGACAGGACCTCAGTCGCAGGCGGCGAGCAGCTGCTTGAGCTGATCGTCGAAGGCGTTGGCGATCTCCCACGGGTCGGGCGTCTGATCGGTGCACGCCAAGATGCCGATGTTGAGGTTCCCGTCCGCGGAGAACACCGTGATGTTCAAGCCGAGTCCGTGGAAGATCGGGCCGAGGGGGTAGACCGCGGTGACCCGGCAACCCAGGAAGTACAGCGGGAAGTCGGGGCCCGCGACGTTCGACACGAGGACGTTGAAGATCGGCGGATGCGCCGACGCCAGTTTCCGGTTGCCGTACACCTTCATCACCGTGGACAGGGTGGTCCCCGGTGCGAACTGTGCCCAGGAGCGCAGGATGTTGGCGTCGATCTCGGCATGGTGTTCCTTCGACTTCCGGCTGAACTCCGCCTGCTTCTCGAGGCGGATCACCGGGTCGTCGACGTCGGTGGACAGCAGGGTGAACATGCCCGTCACCTTGTTGGTCCCCTCCACGACCAGGTCGGACTCGTCGGCATCGTGCACCGACACCGGCACCATCCCGACGAGCGGCTTCTCCGGCAGTTCGTCGTGCTCGAGGAGGTAGGTGCGCATCGCACCGCCGACCAGCGCGAGCACGACGTCGTTGATCTTCACCCCGAAGTGGTTCTTCACCCGCTTGACGTCGTCGAGGGACAACTGGCTCAGGGCGATGCTGCGGTGGGGCGTGATCGCCGAGTTGAACCGGGTCCGCGGCGCCATGAAGGGCGCGGGCATGGCCGATTGCTGCTGCGCGCGCCGCAGCCAGCCGACGGGGACGCTGACCGTTCTCGGCAGCAGTTTGGCCATCGCAAGCGGGCGCTGGACGAAGTAGTTGATCGCACCGGTCGCGGCGATGGTGACACGCGACGGCGGGCCCGCCGTCTCGCGGACCTTTTCTGCGTCGAGTTCGGGCGGTTCCGGTGTGAGCGAACACATCCTGGCGAGCATCTCGGCGCTGGTGACACCGTCCGTGCTGGCGTGGTGCATCCGCAGCATCGCGCAGATGCGACCGTTGGACAGGCCCTCGATGATCCACAGTTCCCACAGTGGCTTACCCCGGTCGAGGGTCTGACCGGCGAGATGCCCGCACAGTTCGGCGACCTCACCGGCGCCGCCCGGCGCGGGCACGGCCACCCGATGGACGTGACGCTCGATGTCGAAGTCCTCGTCCTCGATCCACACCGGGTGGTCGATGTTGAAAACGGAGTTGTCGAGCTTGCGACGGAAAGCCGGGATCGCGGCGACGCGACGCTGCATCTCCGCACGCAGCTTGGCGAAGTCGTACCCGCCCGGCATCGTGCTCGGATCGATCTCCACGAGACCGATGACGTGCATCAGCTGGCTGCGGGTCTCCAGGTAGAGAAACGACGCATCCAAACCACTCAACCGCTGCATGGCACCAGCCTTTCGTTCTCGGCCTCACGAGCCCCCACGCCATCATGCCGCACGCGGGAGACTCGGGATGGGTGTTCGTCTCGGTCGCTTGACCAGGTTGTCACCGGCCCCCTGGCCAGGACTCAGATCGGCATCGAATCGACCATCTCGAGGACGTCCTGGGCGGGGGTCTGCAACACCACGATCATCGCGAGTTCCCGCGCCGGGTCGTCGGTGATCTTGAAGACGCCACGACCGTTCTCGTCGATGAGGCCGGTGCCGTGCTTCCACCGCACCGGCCGCGAGGTCGCCGACGAGCGCGAGTACTCGGCGTTGAGCGCGTCCTTGGAGGCGAACCAGAACACGCCGAACGGCCGGTCGACGGCTCCCGCGGCACAGCGCACCACGAACACGGTGCGCACCTTGCCGTTTCCGGTCTCCGACGGTCCGACCTCGTCGCGACCGCCGGCGTATCGGCGGACGCACTCGGCGTTGTTCCACTTCGCGGCGGTGTCCGGTGTCTGCGGGAGGAGTTCGGGGAACTGCGCGACGAGCGGCGCGTAGACACCCCAGCTCGCGCCGGTGCGCACGGACTGCGGCGGGCTCGGCGGCGAGACGGCATCACCGTCCAGGGCGGCCACCCGGTAGGTGTGCTCGCCCACGGGCACCGCGGCGTCGACGACCTCGGTGTCCGTACCGCGGTACACGACGAACCCGTCGTCGCGGACGAGCTGATAACCCGTCGCGCCCGGAACCGGTTCCCAGGTCGCGACCAGGCGTCCCGTCCCGGCGTCGAGTGTCAGGCCGGTAGGAGCGTCCGGCACGGCGACGCTGGTGAACGCGCGTACGGCGTAGAACGAGCCGACCGCCACCAGCAGCACGGCGACCACGATCACCGCGATGGTCCACGACCGGGCGGTCGACGTGCGGGGCGGGGTCGTGGGTGGGCCCGCGGGTTGGGTGGTGACCGGTTGTGCCATCAGATCGGCAGCCTCTTCAGCAGATCGGCCGCAGCGGCGGCCGGTTTGCCGGGAACCACGACCCACACAACGGATTTCGCACGGTCACCGGTGTCGTGGGCGAGGATGGCCTGCCCCTGATCGCGCTGCTTGTCCGAGAGATACAGCGTCCCGGTGTGGCCCTGGGCCGTCGTGTAACCGGTCCCGCGCAGGTTGTACGCGGTCACGTCTGCCGCGGCCCGTGCCTCCTCGGGGGTGTCGTACACGTCGACGATCACCTGGTAGTCGGCGTCGTTGCCCTCGTCGTCGAGGTAGCGGGTGCACCAGACGGTGCGCTTGGAGGACTTGAACGCGAGGTCGCCGTCCTCGCCCCAGCACCGCATACCGTCGAAACCGTTGGTGCTCAACGGCGATGCCGGGACCAGGTCGTGGTACAGATCGGCGATGGGTTGCAGTTCGCCCCACGTCATGAACACGTCGACGGCCTCGGAGTTGCGGGAGAACTCAGAGGTCCGGCCGTCCTCGTCCTGCGCAGCGACCTGATAGGTGTAGGTCCCCGGTATGGGACGCGGTGCGGTGAAGGTCGTGTCGGGACCGGAGTAGATCACCTCGTCGTTCTGGGTGACGACGTAACTCGTCGCATCGTCGACATGATCCCAGGACAGTTCGACGGCGGTCGTCGTCACCTCGGCATCGGGCGGATTGGGGGTCTCCAGATTGCCCGCCGACGTACTCACGAATGCGGCTCCGGCGCCGAGGATTCCGGCGATCAGCGCCAGCGCCGCCCCGATCGCGACCACCGTCGCAGCACTCCGTCGCACGGGCCGGGCCGGTTCCGCGGCCGGCGCGGGCGACCACCCGTGCAGGGTCTCCGCCGAGACCATCGGCGGGAGTCCCAGTCGCGCACGGGTCGTCGGATCGGTCGGTTGATCATGCGCCGCAGACGATGTCGGGTATCCCGTGGCCGGCACCGCGGAAGCAGTCCGCGAAGGAGACTGATGGCCACCGGGATTCGGTTGCGGGCCCGGCCCGACGAGGGTCTGACGGGTGTCGAAGGCATCGCGTAGGGCGTCGGCGAACTCACCGGCGGTCGGGAACCGACCGTCGGGGTTCTTGGCCATCGCCCGTGCGAGCACCGCGTCGACAGCGGCCGGCAACGCCCCGTTGCGACTGGTCGCTGCCGGCGGGTCGTGGTACATGTGCGCGGTCATCAGGCCGTGCAGCGACGGGGAGTCGAAAGGCGGTGCGCCGGTCAGCAGTTCGTAGGCGGTCGCCCCGAGGGAGTAGATGTCGCTGCGGGCGTCGACGCGACGGCCCTCGATCTGTTCGGGCGACGCGTAGTGCATCGTCCCGATCGTGATGCCGGTGCCGGTCAGGTTCGTGACCTCGTCGAGCACCTGCGCGATGCCGAAGTCGGTGACCTTCACCGCCTCCGGCGGCAGGGACCCGGTGTTGCCGGGACCGCCCCCGACCCCGGGGGTGACGAGGATGTTGGCCGGTTTGATGTCGCGGTGCATGATCCCGCGACGGTGGGCGGCGTCGAGCCCGGCCGCCACGCCGGTGACGATCGTGCACGCCAACCGGGGGTCGAGGGGCGAGTCCGCCGCCGCGAGCATTCGCGCCACGTCGATACCGGGCACGTACTCCATCGCGATCCAGAGCTGCCCGTCGAAGACCCCGCGGTCGTAGACGGTGACGACGTTGGGATGGTGTAGCGGCGCGACGATGTCGGCCTCGCGCTCGAACCGGGCACGGAAGACCGGATCGGTGGCATGCCCCGACCGCAGGACCTTGAGCGCGTCCGACCGCGGGAGCCGGGGATGGGTCGCTTTGTAGACGTCACCCATGCCGCCCCGTCCGAGCACGTCAAGGACGCGGTACCCCGCGATCAGGTCCCCTACCTGGTACATGACGTCCTCACCGATACCCCTTGCACCCGAGCCTTCGGGCGGATGCGTAGGCACCGAATGCTACCGAGTGTCGCGAAACAAGGCCGGAGGACATCGTCGCAACCCTAGGATCGGCGTCGATGAAATCCACCGAGAAAGTCACCGACACCACCGGGACGTTCAGCGTCGACGAACTGAACGAGGCGTTCGCCGGCTTCCAGCGCACGGTCGCCGAGGTCGCGGTCAGCGGGGACTGGGACCGCTACGCCGACATGTTCACCGAGGACGCCGACTTCGTCGAGCACGCACTGGGGACGATGCGCGGCCGCGAGGAGATCCGGGCCTGGGCCTGGCGCACCATGACGGCCTTCCCCGGCAGCCACATGACGTTGTTCCCCTCGCTGTGGCACGTCGTCGACGCCCCGACGAGCCGGGTCATCTGCGAGGTCGACAACCCGATGCGCGACCCCGGCGATCAGAGCCTGATCACCGCCACGAACATCACCATCCTCACCTATGCCGGCGACGGCCTGTGGAGCAAGGAGGAGGACGTCTACAACCCGATGGAGTTCGGCCGGGCGGCGATGACGTGGTGTGAGAAGGCCCGCGAATTCGGCAACCTCGACGAGGCCGCGGAGAAGTGGATGACGACCACGGGCGCCTTCTTCGCCCGGCCCCACAGCACGGACTGACCCCGGCAGGGACCCCGCCCACCTGCGTCGCGACCGCCGGGTGGCAGGCCACGACGACCGTGACCGACACCACCGGGCAGGGTCGTAACGTCGGCACCGTCAGGACACGACAGCATTCCAGACGGACTTGGGACGTGGTCCCGAGTGCCGTAGGCTAGAGCTTTGACCAGTGGGGGTAGGGCTGCGCGGCCGCGTGTCCGAGACCACCCAAGGTCCGCCCGGGTGGGCGCGACCCGCCCACGACGACGTCGCGATCACACTCGTGGCACCGCCGCGAGGCTGACAAGACGACACACGTACGACGACATACGCGGACACCGTTTCGGAGGACATCTATATGGCACGCGAGCTGACGCAACTCGAGCTCCTCAAGGAGCTCGCCCCGGTTGCCGAGGACAACGTCAACCGTCACCTGAAGATCGCCAAGGACTGGAACCCGCACGACTACGTCCCGTGGGACGAGGGCCGCAACTTCGCCGCCCTCGGTGGTGTCGACTACGACCCCGAGCAGTCGCAGCTCGACGAAGTCGCCAAGGCCGCGATGATCACCAACCTGCTGACCGAGGACAACCTGCCCTCGTATCATCGGGTCATCGCCGACAACTTCTCGATGGACTCCGCCTGGGGCCACTGGGTCGGTCGCTGGACCGCCGAGGAGAACCGCCACGGCATCGTCATGCGCGACTACCTCGTCGTGACCCGCGGTGTCGATCCGGTCGCCCTCGAAGAGGCCCGGATGATCCACATGACCAACGGCTACGACCCGATGCTGGCGGCCGCCGGCCGCGTCGACGAGCTCGAGGAGCACGCCGACGAGCTGGGCCTCCTCCACTCGGTCGCGTACGTGACCTTCCAGGAGCTCGCGACCCGCGTCAGCCACCGCAACACCGGCAAGGCCTGCAACGACCCGATCGCCGACAAGATGCTGCAGCGCATCGCGGCCGACGAGAACCTGCACATGATCTTCTACCGCAACATCTGCGGTGCGGGCTTCGACATCGCCCCCGACCAGACGCTGCGCGCGGTCACCGACATCGTCACCAACTTCCAGATGCCCGGCGCCGGTATGCCCAACTTCCGCCGCCACGGTGTGCTGATGGCCAAGCACGGCATCTACGACCTCCGCCAGCACCTCGAAGAGGTCGTCATGCCGGTTCTGCGCAAGTGGAACGTCTTCGAGCGCGACGACTTCACCGCCGAGGGCGAGAAGGTCCGCGAGGAGCTGGCCGCCTTCCTCGAGCAGCTCGAGAAGGACACCATCCGCTTCGAGGAGATGCGCGATCGTTCGCTCGCCCGCGAGGCCAAGAAGCGGGAGCAGCAGGCATCCTGAGTACGACCCTCTCCACCAGCCCGGCGCCTTCGACCTCCGAAGGCGCCGGTTCTGCGTCGTCTGCGGAACGTCGTTCCGGGGCGTCCGCCAAGTTGCGCATCGGCTCCATCGAACTGGCGAGCCCCGTCGTGCTCGCCCCGATGGCCGGCGTCACCAATGTCGCGTTCCGCACGCTGTGCCGCGAACTCGAGCTCGCCCGCACCGGCACCGTCTCCGGCCTGTACGTCTGCGAGATGGTGACCGCCCGCGCGCTCGTCGAACGCCACCCGGTCACGATGCACATGACCACCTTCGGCCCCGATGAGAACCCGCGATCGATGCAGCTCTACACCGTCGATCCGGAGTACACGTACCAGGCCGCGAAGATGATCGTCGACGAGAACCTCGCCGACCACATCGACATGAACTTCGGCTGCCCCGTACCCAAGGTGACGCGTAAGGGCGGTGGCTCGGCCATCCCCTACAAGCGGACTCTGTTCCGCAAGATCGTCGCGGCCGCCGTCCGGGCGACCGAGGGCACCGACATCCCGGTCACCGTCAAGTTCCGCATCGGCATCGACGACGACCACCGCACACACCTCGACGCCGGCCGCATCGCCGCCGAGGAGGGTGCCGCGGCGGTCGCCCTGCACGCCCGGACCGCGTCGCAGCGGTACTCCGGCGAGGCCGACTGGGACGAGATCGCGCGCCTGAAGGAACACGTCACCTCGGTTCCGGTCCTGGGTAACGGCGACATCTTCGAACCCGCCGACGCCGTGGCGATGATGGACCGGACCGGCTGCGACGGCGTCGTCGTCGGCCGCGGCTGCCTCGGACGTCCGTGGCTGTTCGCCGAGCTCGCCGCGGAGCTCAACGGTTTCGACGCCCCCACTCCCCCGAACCTGGGCGAGGTCGCCGAGATCATGGTCCGGCACTGCCAGCTCCTCGTCGACCACCACGGTGAGATGAAGGGCTGCCGCGAGATCCGCAAGCATGTGGCGTGGTACCTACGGGGATTCCCGGCCGGCTCGGAGATCCGGCGGCGGATGGCACTCGTCGGCAGCGTCGACGAGCTACGCGAACTGCTGTCCGAGCTGCCTGCCGACGCGCCGTTCCCCAGCGACGGCCACGGTCCGCGCGGCCGCCAGGGTTCGCCGGCGAAGGTCGCACTGCCCGACGGCTGGCTCGACGATCCCGACGAGGACGTCGTGCCCGCCGGCGCGGAGATCATGCACTCCGGCGGCTGACACATTCTGCGAAAACCGTCACAACGCACCGCTGGCTGAGGCTGCTTCTCAGGTGCGATCAGTAGTATGGCGCGAAGGTCCCGGCCTGCCGGGTCCCTACGTGCTTGCGCACCGCGTCGACCAGCCCCGACGCGCGGTTGGCGTCTTGTAGACCTCGGAGGAACGTGCATTGAGTCGTTGGACATCGGGACCGGACGAACCGGAGGCGGGCGACGAGGCCAACAGGTCTCGTCGTGGCCGTCGTGCCGGACGCCCGGACGATGGCAACGACCGCCGTCCTCCGGTGGATCCCCGCGCCCAGAACCCAGACTGGGGTGCACACCCGAGTCTGCGGGAACCGCGTGCGAGTGACCGCTTCGTACGTGGGCGGACGCGCCTGACCGTCCGCGAGCTCATGGAGCAGATGAACGCGGAGGAACCGCGGACACCTCCGACAGACGCCCCACGCCGCGGACGCTTCCGCGCCGACACCACCGACCAGGCACCCCCGGCCGGTCGGCCCACGAACATCCCGCCGACGACCCGCGACCGGTCGCGCCGCTTCGATCCGGCGCAATCCGACCAGGTGCGGCCCCCGCGGCCTCCGCTCGGGCGCAGCGATCAGGGGCAACCCGCGGCAGACGATCGTCCCACCGAGATCCACCACTTCGGCAACGACGTCACCCAGAAGATCCGCACCATCGGTGACAAACCCGACGCTCCCGCGCCCGACCTGTCGGACCAGGCCACCGCGAAGCGGGCCATCGAGGAGTCGCGCGCCCAGGACGCCATGGTGCCGCCGGTGGCCCCGAGTCCGCCGCGCGCACCGCTCGAGCGCACCCCCGACCTGACCGGTCCGCTGCAACTCCGTCAGGGTCCCCGGCGTCATCCCGGCCGCGGCGATGATCCGCGCGGCTCCCTCCTCCGCAAGACCACTGCCACCGGGCGCATCCTGGTGGCCATCGCCTGTGTGACCGCCCTCGTCGGCACCGGCTTCGTCTGGAACTACCTGCAGTCGTGGAACGGCAACTGGCGCAACGTCACCGCCGTCGACGCCGAAGACAAGAACATCCGCAACAAAGACGCCCAGCACGGTGACGAGACCTACCTGATCGTCGGCACCGACACCCGCGGCGGCAACAACTCCAAGGTCGGCGCAGGTACCGTCGCCGACGCCGAGGGTGCGCGCTCGGACACCGTCATCCTGGTCAACGTGCCGGCCAACCGCGAGCGCGTCGTCGCGGTGTCCTTCCCCCGCGACCTCCAGGTCGATCGCCCCGCGTGCAACTCCTGGGACAACGAGACCGGTGAATACGGCGCCGAGCTACCCGCCGAAGACGGGGTCAAGCTCAACAGCGTCTACTTCTACGGCGGCCCGCAGTGCCTCGTCCGTGTGATCACCCAGATGAGCGGTCTCAACATCAACCACTTCATCGGCATGGACTTCTACGGTTTCGAGAAGGTCGTCCGCGCGATCGGCGGCGTCGAGGTCTGCTCCACAGCGCCGCTCTACGACTACGAGATCGGCCACATCCTCCGTAAGCCCGGCAAGCAGAAGCTGACCGGACGCCGAGCCCTCAACTACGTCCGGGCCCGCAACATCGCCTCGGAGGGCAATGGCGACTACGGCCGCATCAAGCGCCAGCAGCTGTTCATGTCGTCGCTGCTGCGTTCGACACTGTCGGGCAATGTGTTGTCCAACCCGAACAAGCTCAACGGCATCGTCAACACCTTCATCGAGTACAGCTACGTCGACGGTGTGGACACCCAGTCGCTGATCCAGCTCGCCGAGTCGATGCAGGGCATCGAGGCCGGTCGCGTCTCCTTCCTGACCATTCCCACCTCCGGCACCTCGGAGGACGGTATGAACAACGAGATCCCGCGCACCGACGACGTCGACGCGATCTTCAACGCGATCATCGACGACCTGCCGCTGCCCGGTGAGAAGGTCGAGAAGAAAAAGCCGACGTCCAAGGCGCCGTCGCGGGCCCCGAGCTCGCGGAACTCGACCGAGACCCCGGGGCGCATCAACGCCACCGCGCAGAATCCCGGCAACGTCGGTGTGCGCGTACTCAACGGCACGCCCACCACCGGCCTGGCCGCCGAGGTCTCCGAGCAGTTGACCCCGTACGGCTTCGATGTGCGCGGCGTCGCCGACGCGTCGGAGAACCGGGACGACACCGTCGTGCGGTACGGCCCGGGACAGCAGAACGCGGCCGCCACACTGGCCGCGATGTTCCCCGGCGCCGAGATCCAGCTCGACCGGACGGTCAAGTCGGGTGTCGAACTCATCCTCGGGTCCGACTTCACCGGTGACCTGGGATCGGTGCCCGATGCCGGGGCCACGGTGAACGTCGAGCAGCTCGCGCCGGCCGAGAACACCGGTGACCTGCCCAACGACCTCGCCGTCACCAACGCGGGCGACACCACCTGTACCTAGTCCGGCCGGTCCGGACGAGCGGCGTCGGAGTCTCTGCACCGGACGTTCATGCTGCGTTCATCGGTCGTGGGCGGAGTGGACCGATCCCCGACGTATCCTGGGGACATGCGTACCGCCTACCAAGAGCAACTCGAGGCGCTGACCCACGTCCTGGGTGAGATGTGTGAACTCGCGGGGACCGCGATGTCGCGAGCCACCCAGGCACTGCTGCAGGCCGACCTCGCCGTTGCCGAAGAGGTCATCGGCGACGCCGAGCGGATGACGCAGTTGTCGGCACGTGCCGAGGAACAGTCCTTCGCCCTTCTCGCACTGCAGGCCCCGGTCGCCGGTGACCTCCGCGGCGTCGTCAGCGGTTTCCAGATCGTCGCCGACGCCGACCGGATGGGCGCGCTCGCCCTCCATGTCGCGAAGGTCGCCCGTAGACGCCATCCCGCCAAGGCCCTCCCCGAGGAGGTCAACGGTTACTTCGCGGAAATGGGCCGGCTCGCGGTGACCCTCGCGAAGAGCGCCCACGAGGTCCTCGTAACCCGCGATCCCAAAGCCGCGCTGCGCCTGCAAGAAGACGACGACGCGATGGACGACCTCCACCGCCACCTGTTCACCGTCCTGATGGACCGCGAATGGCAGCACGGGGTCGCTGCCGCGGTCGATGTGACACTGCTGGGACGCTACTACGAACGGTTCGCCGATCACGCCGTGTTGATCGGCCGTCGGGTGGTGTTCACCGCCACCGGCAAGACCCCCGAGCAGTTCCAGAACGTCGGGTGATCTTCCTCGCTCGCCTCCCCGAGGCGAGCGAGGGAACACATCCGAAGAAGCCGAGAATTCAGTTCGACGAACCGAACGCCCCCCGTCTTCACGTCAGTGAACATGGAGAGCCGTCAGCGACCGGAACCGATTTCGCAGCTCCACCTGTCCCCGTTATGGTGGCGGGCATGGGCCAGAATCAGCCGGTCGAACCCGACTTCAATGCGATGACCGACGAGGACGCGGCAGCCGCCGCTCACCGCCGGCAGATCATCACCTATCTCGGTGTCATCGCCTCGCTCATCGCTCTACTCGTCATCCTTCTCATCAACATGTGAGAAGCAGACAGGGTCCCTCCCATCGTGGGAAGGACCCTGTCGGAGTGATTGCCGAGGCTCTAGCCGAACCGACCCGAGATGTAGTCCTCGGTCTCCTTGTTCGTCGGATTCGAGAACATCGTCTCGGTGTCGTTGATCTCCACGAGCTGCCCGGGCTGACCGACGCCCTCCAGGTTGAAGAAGGCGGTCTGGTCGCTCACGCGGGCGGCCTGCTGCATGTTGTGGGTCACGATGACGATCGTGTACTCCTTCTTGAGCTCGCCCATCAGATCCTCGATCGCCAGCGTCGAGATGGGGTCGAGCGCCGAGCACGGCTCGTCCATCAGCAGCACGTCCGGCGAGACCGCGATCGCCCGCGCGATGCACAGCCGCTGCTGCTGGCCGCCGGAAAGGCCGCCGCCCGGCTTGTCGAGGCGGTCCTTGACTTCGTCCCACAGGTTCGCGCCGCGCAGGCTGCGCTCGGCGACCTCGTCGAGTTCGGCCCGGTTGCGCACGCCCTGCAGGCGCAGTCCGGCGACGACGTTGTCCTTGATCGACATCGTCGGGAACGGGTTGGGCCGCTGGAACACCATGCCGATCGTGGCGCGCACACTGACCGGGTCGACGTTGCGACCGTAGATGTCCTCACCGTCGAGCAGTACGCTGCCCTCCGCGTACGCACCCGGGGTGACCTCGTGCATGCGGTTCAGGGTCCGCAGCACCGTCGACTTACCGCAGCCCGACGGTCCGATGAAGGCGGTGATGCAGCGCGGCGGCACCTCGAGGGTCACGTCCTTCACCGCGTGGAAGTCGCCGTAGTAGATGTTCAGGTCTTTGATGTCGAGGCGCTTTGCCATGACTGTTCCGTTTCTACAGAGATGTTTCAGGAGGTCTTGGGCGCGAAGATCTTCGACACGACCTTGGCCCCGAAGTAGACGATGGCCACGAGGACGACCAGGCAGAGGGCCGCACCCCAGACCTCGTCGAAGGCGCCTGGCCCGTTGTTGTACTGCTGCACCATCATCAGCGGCAGCGACTGCTGATTGCCGTCGAAGGGATTCCAGTTCATCGCGCGGGTAGAACCGACCAGGATGAGCACGGGCGCCGACTCCCCCATCACACGCGCGATGGCCAGCATCACGCCGGTCACGATGCCGGATAGTGCCGTCGGCAGCACGATCTTCACGATGGTCTTCCACTTCGGGATGCCCAGCGCGTAGGACGCCTCACGCAGGTCCTGCGGGACGATCTTGAGCATCTCCTCGGTCGCCCGGACCACCAGCGGGACCATCAGCAGCACCAGCGCGATCGCCACGACGAAACCCGACCGGGGGAACCCGAGCGTGGTGCGCCAGACCGCATAGACGAACAGAGCCGCGACGATCGACGGGACACCGGAGAGGATGTCGACCATGAAGGTGGTCACGCGGGCGAGCACCGACGTCTTGGTGGCGTATTCGACGAGGTAGATCGCCACGAAGATACCGAGGGGGATCGAGATGACGGCGGCCAGCGCGGTCTGGATCAACGTGCCGACGATGGCGTTGGCAGCGCCGCCCTTGCGTTCCGGCAACGTCCACCAGTCGATGTCGAGCAGCGGTTCGATGCCGCGGATGACCAGGGTGGCGACCAGCCACACGAGCGGCACCAGCGCGACGAGGAGCGCGGCGACGACCGCGATCCGGACCACGTGATCGGTGACGCGTCGACGCTTCGCCAGCGGGGTGAAGCCGGAGGGCTTCTTGACCGGGTCGGCCGTGGGCGACGGGGTGATGGCGGTCATGCTCACTTCTTTCCGGCGACGACCGCACGAGCGGCGGCGTTGACGATGAAGGTCAGGACGAAGAGGGTCAGGCCTGCGGAGATGTACGCGCCGGTCTTGGCCGGCGAGTCGAACTCGGCGGCGTTGTTCGCGATCTTGGTCGCGAAGGTCTCACCACTCTCCATGAGGTTGAAGTTCATCGGCCCGGCAGTGGAGATGATCAGCAGCAGCGCCATCGTCTCGCCGAGCGCGCGCCCGAGGCCGAGCATCGAACCGGAGATGTAGCCGGAGAAGCCGAAGGGCAGCACCGCGAGCTTGACGACCTCGAATTTCGTGGCGCCCAGGGCGAGCGCCGCCTCCCGGTGTCCCTTCGGGGTTTGCATGAAGACCTCGCGGGTGACCGCGGTGATGATCGGCAGGATCATGACGGCGAGCACGATGCCCGCGGTGAGCAGCGTGCCGCCGGTGGACATGTTCGCGACCTGGGTGGGCTGCTGGAAGAACGGCATGAAACCGAGGTGCCCGACGACCCACTCGTTGACCGGTACCAGCGCCGGCCCCAACACCAGGATGCCCCAGAGGCCGTAGACGATCGAGGGCACCGCGGCGAGCAGGTCGACGGTGTAGGTGATGGGTCCGACGAGACGCTTGGGTGCGTACTCGGTGAGGAAGATCGAGATCCCGAGCGCCACCGGCATCGCGATGAGGAGTGCGATGACCGAGACGACGACGGTCGCATAGAAAAGCTGCGGGATGCCGAAGGCGAGCTGGTTGCCGCTGGTGATCCAGTCACCGGTGTAGGTGAAGAAGTTCTCCTCGTTCTTCAGCAGCGACGGGACGGCCTGCGCGACGAGGAACAGCGCGATCAGCCCGATGACGAGCGAGACGACGAACCCCGAACCGACGGCCAGCGTGCGGAAGATCTGGTCGGCCACGCGGTGACGGGCCGCAGAGTGCAGGCTGCCCGAGGACGAGCCGTCGGGCGATGCCTCGGGGAGGCTCGTCCGGTCGGAATCCGGCGGGACCGCACCATCCTGTTTGCTCAGCGACGTCATGCGTCCTTCTCGTGCTTCCGCTCTGGTCATTGGGGCCACTTCCCGGTCCACCGCTCACAGTCCGTGCGACACGCGAAGAGTCGTGTCAGTGTGTCAACCGCGAGCGCGGGGCCGCAAACCCTGGCGGCCCCGCACGCGCTGCTCTGTTGTCTCACGTCAGGCGTTGCCGCTACCGGCGAGCGCATCGACGGTGCCCTGCAACTTGGCCTTGAAGCTCTGCGGCACCGGCACGTAGCCGATCTCCTCGAGGCCGGTCTGACCGTCGTCGAGGATCTTGGTGAACGCATCCTTCAGGGTGGTGCTGGTCGCCTCATCGGAGTAACCCGCCGAGCAGACGATGGAGTACGGGGTCAGCAACAGTGGGTAGGCGCCCGGAGCCTTCGACGCGAAGAGCGCGTCGGTGTCGACGACGAGGTCCTTGCTGTCCGGGTTCTTGAACGCCAGCGCGTCGAGGGCCTTGCCCGCGCTCGCCGCGTTCAGCTCAACCGGGCCGGCACCGAAGTCGATGTCGGCGACGCCGAGGTCGTTCTCGGTGGCGAATCCCCATTCGACGTAGCTGATCGAGCCCGGCGTCTTCTTGACGGTGTCGCCGACGCCGGTCGACTTCGACGCGCCGGAGCCGACGTTCTTGGGGGCGAACTCCTTGCTGTGCTCGTACGGCCAGTCGTTCGGCGCCGAGTTCTGCAGGAACCGCTGGAAGTTGTCGGTCGTGCCCGAACTGTCGGAGCGGTAGACCGGGACGATGTCGTCACCGGGCAGCTGCGCGCCCGGGTTGAGCGCGGCGACCGCCGGATCGTTCCACTTGGTGATCTTGCCGTTGAAGATCTTCGCGATGACGGTGGGATCGAGCTTGAGGTTGTCGACGCCCTGAAGGTTGTAGGCGATCGCAACCGGTCCGACGACCAGCGGCAGATGCCAGGGATCGTTACCGTTGCAGCGTTCCTTGGCCGCGGTGACCTCGTCGGCCTTGAGTGCCGAGTCGGAACCCGCGAAGTCTACGTCGCCGGCGATGAACTTCTTGATGCCGTCACCGGAGCCGCTGCCGGTGTAGTCGAGGACGATGTCGCTGTCGTCCGAGAGGATTTGGCTGAAGTGCTCCATGGCCTTCTGCTGGGCGGTGGAGCCCTCGCCACTCACCGTCTGGCTGTCTCCCCCACCACACGCCGTCACCAGGGTCAGTGCCGCGATTGCCGACACCGCCGCCAGAGCGCCGTTCCGCTTGATTCTCACCGCAGGTGTTGCCTTTCCTTTTCGTGCTCCGTCCCGAGGACCGGGTGTCCGGAGTGTCCGAAAGGAAAGCTAAGCGCGCCGGGTGGCCTGATCCCCGACAGAAGATGAACGGAAGGTGAACCCGGCACGTCGGGCTCGCGACGACCGGCTGAGGGGACTCAGCCGTAGGCGACGTCGACGGCGAACCTGGTGAAGCCGAGACGTTCGTACGTCCGCAGCGCCGCCGTGTTGTCACCCTCGACGTAGAGGTTGATCTCGGCGACGCCGCGCCGTGCGAGGTGGTGGAGTCCGGCGAGCGTCAGCAGCTTGCCGAGCCCGCGTCCCTGGGCCTGCGGATCGACCCCGACGATGTACACCTCACCGAGTTCGGCGTCGTGCAGTTTGGTCCAGTGGAACCCGAGAAGCCTCGTGGGGTTCTCGGTGTCGAAGGCCAGGAAGAGGCCTTCGGGGTCGAACCAGTCGGCGGCGACCCGCTCGGTGATCTGATCGAGCTCCCAGCCGCCCTGTTCGGGATGCCAGTCGAAGGCGGCGTTGTTGACGCGCAGGATCTCCGCGTCGTCCGCCGATCCGTCGTAGGTCCGGAGCGTGAGCCCCGGATCGATTGCGAGCTCGGGGAGTTCGTGCCCTTCCCCGACCGGTCGCCGCAGTTGCAGCAGTTCACGACGCTTCTGCAGTCCCATCGCCGACGCGAGCGCCACCGCTCCGGGAAGGTCGCCATGCGCCCACACACGGGCGTCGAGACCGCCCTGTCGCGCCTCGGCGAACGCGGCCTCGAGCAGCCGACGGCCCTTGCCCTGGCGCCGCTGATCCGGGTCGACGACCGCCTCGATCATCGACGGTTCGCCGTCCCGACCGGGGACGATGTTGGCGTACGCCCCCGTCGACCACACCTGGACGATCGGCGAATCCGCATCGGCGTCAATCGCTTTCACCGCCTCGTCGGAGAGTGGAGCGACGCCGTCGGCGACTGTCGCGGCACGCACCAGGCGATGCGCCTCGGCGATCACCTCCGCCGGAGCGGCCCCTCGTCGTACCTGGACATCGTCAGCTTCCGGCGCTGGCACTGAACTCCTCGTCGAAGGGACCGGGACCGTCGATCGTGTCGTCGAAATCGGCCGGATCGACATCCGGCACACC
Source organism: Gordonia sp. C13 (assembly GCF_023218005.1). NCBI lineage: Bacteria > Bacillati > Actinomycetota > Actinomycetes > Mycobacteriales > Gordoniaceae > Gordonia > Gordonia sp. C13. Next base: position 31,415 of record NZ_JALPSY010000002.1, on the reverse strand, counting down.
GTCTTCCGAGGCATCCCCGGTGTCGGGCTGAGCCGTCCGGCCGCGTGTGGGCCGCACTGCCTTGTATCCGACGTTGCGGACCGTACCGATCAGTGATTCGTGTTCGCTCCCGAGCTTGGCGCGGAGTCGACGGACGTGCACGTCGACCGTGCGCGTGCCGCCGAAGAAGTCGTAGCCCCACACCTCCTGGAGCAGCTGGGCGCGCGTGAACACGCGACCTGCGTTCTGCGCCAAGTACTTCAGCAGTTCGAATTCCTTGTAAGTCAGATCGAGGGGACGCCCACGCAGTCGCGCGGTGTACGTCCCCTCGTCGATGACCAGTTCCCCCAGGGTGACCTTGCCCGAGGTCTCCTCGGCGGCCACCCCCCGGGTGCGCACGACCAGCAATCGCAACCGCGCGTCGAGCTCTGCCGGACCCGTCCCCGGGAGCAGGAATTCGTCGATGCCCCAGTCGGCATTGACCGCGACCAAGCCACCCTCGGTCAGCACAGCCGCCACCGGCACCGACGAACCGGTGCTACCCAGCAGACGGCACAGTCCTCGTGCTGCCGCCAGGTCGGCGCGGGCGTCGACGAGGGCCACATCTGCGTTGCCCGCCTCCATGAGTGAGGAGACCTCCGTCGGGGCGACTCGCACGTTGTGGGCGAGGAGCGACAGCGACGGCAAGACCGATTCCGGATTGGGATCGGCCGTCAACAACAAGAGATCCACCTAGCACTCCGATCTCGTTCGGTTCCGGACCAACCAATCCGCTCACCACGCTGTGAACGCCTCCGCGCACATCGTCGAAGATTGTTTACGCTGCCTTACCAACGTGTGCGAGATAGGTGACAGAATAGCGCCACCGACGCACACCGCTGTTAACTAGGCGAGTCGAAGCCGTCGGTGCACACGATGGAGAGGGTGGTCTTCCGAGCATGCCGGGCATCCGGAAAGTCCTCGTCATCGCGGCGGTGATCGTCATGGTCGCGGCGGCGGCAATCCTGCTCGTCGACGTCGGCGCGGCCATCCGCGGCGAACACCGGTTGTCGGTGGCCCTCGCCGAATCACCGCGCGTCCCATCCGATCCCGAGGTGACCCTCGCCGGGTTCCCGTTCCTCACCCAGGCCAGGACGGGAGACTACCCGGGTGTGACGATCGCCGCCCGCGGCGTCGAACTCCCGGGTTGTGAACCCGTACGCGGCGTCTGTCGCGGCGAACTGGGCGCCGTACTCGGCCGATTCCGGGGTCCCGAACGAGGCGATTTCTCCGCGAGTGATGTTCTGCACACCGACTCGATCTCGGCCTACACCCGCCTCGATGCGGTCACCCTGGCGCGGTATCTGCGCATCACCGACCTGACCGTCAGCACGCCCGGCCCCGACGGGAAGGCCGGCAGCGGTGGCCCCCAGGACGGGGTCGTCTCACGGTCGGAGGGGGTCGTCTTCACCGGGACGGTGGCACTGCCGCCCGACGACGGCCGCGACGCCGACGATCCGCCGTCCGCGTCGGCATACACCGGTCCGAAGGTTCGAGTCAGCGTCGCGGTCGACCTCTCGGTGACCAACGGTGCGCTGCAGATCCGGGCCACCGACTTCTACACCGGACCCGAACGTCACGTGGACGCCGATGTCGGCGAGGACATGCGCGCGGCCGTGCTCGACCGGTTCAGCATGGTCCTCCCCCGACTCCCGATGGCCTGGGGGCTCGTCGCCCAGCGCGCGGAGAGCTTCGGCGGTGACGTCCAGCTGGTGTCCGAATCGGGCGTCACCGACGTGCGTCCGGACCGGTTCTGACCCGACGCCGCGACCAGACTCGCGCACATTCCGTTCGCAGCCTTTTCTCGCAGGTCAGAGTGCAATCCACCCGGGGTTTCGGACTCTGTTCGGCACTGTTGTACCCTCGTTGGCATGCAACAGCGCCGTGAGTACATGCTCACACGTCGCCGGGCGATCGACTTCTGTCGTGTCGCCGATTGTTGCTGTCGCACGCACCGCTGACGGTGTGCCATGACAAGCGCTGCCCCGCAGCCGCGCCATGCGCACCGCCGATGACGACGGGGTGCGTTTCTCCCGAGGCCTGAGTGTCTTCTCCATGCGCCTCCTCGTTCATCACAGACAGAGCCGCGGGCGTTTGTCCGCGCCTCGCCGCTGTTACGCATCACCAGATCCACCCACCACCAGTTATCCATCCGAAAGGAACCAGACATGGCACGTTCCGACGTCCTGGTCAGCACCGAGTGGGCTGAGCAGAACCTCAACGCCGACAACACTGTCTTCATCGAGGTCGACGAAGACACCTCGGCTTACGATGGCGGCCACATCCCGGGCGCGATCAAGCTCGACTGGAAGCAGGATCTGCAGGACGGCATCCGTCGCGACTTCGTCGACGCCGACCGCTTCTCCAAGCTGCTGTCCGAGCGTGGCGTCTCCAACGACGACACCGTGATCCTCTACGGCGGCAACAACAACTGGTTCGCTGCCTACGCCTACTGGTACTTCAAGCTCTACGGCCACAACGACGTCAAGCTGATCGACGGCGGCCGCAAGAAGTGGGAGCTCGACGGCCGTCCGCTGTCCTCGGATGCGGTCACCCGTCCGGCCACCGAGTACAAGGCCTCCTCGCCCGACCTCAGCATCCGCGCCTTCCGCGACGAGGTCATCGACGCCATCGGCACCAAGAACTTGGTCGACGTGCGCAGCCCTGACGAGTTCTCCGGCAAGATCCTCGCGCCGGCTCACCTCCCCCAGGAGCAGGCGCAGCAGCGCGGCCACGTCCCCGGTGCGATCAACATCCCGTGGTCGACCACCGCCAACGAGGACGGCACCTTCAAGTCCGACGAGGAGCTCACCGCTCTGTACGCGGACAAGGGATTCGACGACAGCCGCGAGACCATCGCGTACTGCCGCATCGGCGAGCGCTCGAGCCACACCTGGTTCGTGCTGACCGAGCTGCTGGGCAAGAAGAACGTCAAGAACTACGACGGAAGCTGGGTCGAGTACGGCTCGCTGGTCGGTGCGCCGATCGAACTCGGAGAAGGAAAGTAATAACTATGTGTGCTGCACCCAAGCAGGGACAGAAGCTGCCTGCGGGCGTCGACGTGGAGAAGGAGACCGTCCTCACCGGACAGGTCACCGACGGCTCGGGTAACCCCGTTGCCGGCGCCTTCGTGCGTCTCCTCGACTCGACCGGTGAATTCACCGCCGAGGTCGTCGCCTCGCCCACCGGCGACTTCCGATTCTTCGCCGCTCCCGGAACCTGGACGGTTCGCGCCCTGTCTTCTGTGGGCAACGGCGATGCGTCGATCAGCCCGGAGGGTCCCGGCATCCACGAGCAGGACATCGTCGTCTCCAAGTGATGCAGTCCTAGTCGTGGGCGTCTGAGACCTCACGACGCGACCCGGTCACCGCGCTGCGGTGACCGGGTTTCGTCATTTCCGGGGCCGAAAATCGGGTGAATGCCCAGACATCCGTTCCCTGAGGAGCGCCTGCTGGAGCACCGTCCCGTTCCCTGAGGAGCGAAGCGTCTCGAAGGGAGACCCCCTGAACCTGTCGGACATCCCCGGGTTAGAATTTGCCTCGTGGTCCTTTTCTTCGAAATCCTGCTGATCCTGGCCGCCGTGCTGATCACCTGGTTTGGTGTCTACACCCTCTACCGCCTGGTCACCGACGAGTCGTGACGTCCCACCCGGGAGCCGGTGACGCCGGCGACGAACCAGTCGGCGCCGCCCCCTCGGGCGACGGTGTGCCCTCTGGCGACGGCGTCGTAGCCGGCGGTGGCACCCATCGTTCGGGCGACGAGGCGATCAACCAGGCCGAGGCACGTGCCATCGAGTCCGGCAGTCGTGAGCGCAACATCCCCACGTGGGACGATCTCCCGCTGCCCGCGGACACCGCCAACCTCCGCCTCGGCGCCGATCTCCATCCCGGCCTGCTGGCTCTGCTGCCACTCGTTGGCGTCTGGCGCGGCGAGGGCGAAGGCCACGACGCCGAAACCGACACCGACTACCACTTCGCGCAGCAGATCGTCGTTTCGCACGACGGACAGAACTTTCTCACCTGGGAGTCGCGCTCGTGGGTCATCGACGACGACGCCGCCTTCGAGCGTCCCGACCTCCGCGAATCCGGTTTCTGGCGCATCGGCGAGGACGACACCATCGAGTTGCTTCTCGCCCACGCCGAGGGATCGGTGGAGCTCTTCTACGGCACACCCCTCAACCAGACCTCGTGGGAACTGGCGACCGACGTCGTCATCAAGTCCCAGTCCGGCCGTCGCGCGGGCGGCGCCAAGCGTCTCTACGGGCTGGTTCCCGACGGCGACCTCGCCTACGTCGAAGAACGGGTCGGCACCGACGGTGACCTCTTCCCCCGACTGTCGGCCAAACTACGACGCCACGTCGGCTGAGCCCGGCCGCACTCTTCTCGACGCGCGCTCCGGGCGTCGCTCAGCGATGCACCCGGCTGCAGCCGCGTCGGCGATCCGAGAACGCCACGTACAGGTTGCGCTTCGGTAGCGCGCTGTACACCAGCGATCCGAGCATGACCACAACCGATCCGTATGCCGTGGCGGCTCCGGGGCGACCCGCCCATCCGGGGTGCACGGTTCCCGACGCCGAGACGTAGGGGCCACGTCCGGGCGAACCGGTCTGCCGTTGTCCCACCACCGAGAACACGTCGCTCTGCGCTGAGTGCGGGGAGACTGGGAAGTCGACCCGCTCACGCGGACCACATTCGACGACGCTGTACTCCGTCCCGGCCCGATGAACGACCGCAACCCAGCTGTCGCCGGCATTGCGAACAGTGAAAGTCGTTCCACCGGAACGGTATTGGTATGAGATCCGATCCTCCGCCGGGTCCCGTAGGCGGCAGCCGGCGAGTCCGCCGACCCAATCCGTGCTCCACGGGGTCAGGTAACGCTGGGCGAGGAACTCCCGCTCGGTCGGGATCGGGATGGTCACCGGCCTCGCCCTCCCCTGCTGGACCCACACCCCGCCATAGACCACCGGACGACCGTCGGCGCGTCGAGGCGCCTGCACGTAGGTGAACGAATCCTCGTCGGGCAGGATGATCATCTCGCCGGGTTCGAGACGCCGGAGCTCGACGCGGCCGTCGACGAAGAAGATCAGCGCGGCCGCGGGGCCGGCACCCCGGTTGTGGATGGACACGTGTTCGTCGTCGGCATGGAAGAGTCCGGCCTCGTGGGGGTCGGCAAAGGTGAAGCGGGGCGGCGTCGTGGTTCCGAAGTCGGGATCGCCGGGACCCCAGTACAGATCGTCCCACCGGCCGTCGCGAGCAGCGGCGTCGTCGGCGACAGCGCCTCCGAGACCAGGACCGACCGACTGTTCGCGGACTGCGTTCGTGGCGACCATCGTTCTCTCCTCGGGCGGGTGTCCCCTGTGGCAGGTATTCGTGACAGGTACATCGCCGGACTGCTCCGGTTCATAACGCCCGCACCCCGAACTCTCGAGTAGTCCACCACCCGAACGACAATGTCCGGACACGATGCCCGGACATGGAACGGCCCCCGCATCGCTCATACGAGCCTCGTGCCGACCGGACCGGGTCGGGATGCGGGGGCCGGGTGACCACCTGGTATTCGTCGGCGCTGACGAGGCGGGGATCCACCTCCGGCGACACGAATGCCACACGGTCAGCTGCTAACGGATGGTCACCTCACATGTCCGATGAGAAATCACTATCAGACCACCTCCTTCCCTGTGTACCCGCGAAAGTACGCCCGATTCCGGCGTCCCGCAACGGGATTTCGGAGGAGTGTCAGGGCACGGGAACCGCGGGTGCGCCCGATTCGGGGGCCGGAGCCGCGGGCGGTGCGGACGGCGCCTTAGACGGGGCCGGCGACTGCCCGGGCAACGGCTTGGCGTCCGGCGGTAGGGACTCGACGACCTCGAGCTTGGAGCGGAAGGTGTCGTCGGTGATGACCTCGATGTTGTTGATCATCCAGCGGTCACCCTGGAGTTCCATGTTGAAGGTCAGCCGCGACGGGTTGATGCTGACGAGTTCCTTCTGACCGCGGGTGACCGACTGGTTCATGAAGATCAGCACCTTCGAGGTGTCGGCGGTGTTGGTGACCACGCCGGCGTCCTGGATGGTCACCTCGGACACCACCTGCTGCTTGCGGACCTCCGCGGCGAGGTTGTTCTCGGTGATCAGCTTGGTGTACTCGGGTTTGGCCGGGCCGGTCAGCACGCTCATCGACTGATCGATGTGGTCGCTGACGTTCTCGGCGTTGTAGCCGAACATGGTGTTCGCGTAGTCGCGTGCGGCGGCGAGCGAGGACTCGCGCGCATCCTCCACCGATCGACCCTCGATGTACCGGTAGCCGAGGAACGCGGTGGCCGCGAGAGCCGCGACGACGAGAACCGTGAGCACGATCAGTCCGAGGCGTCCCTTGCCGGGCCCGGGCTTCTTGTCGGCCATCACGCCACCCACTCGAAGTCGGTCATCTTCAGCTCACCGTTGATGCGGGTCATGTCGACGCGCCAGCGGAACACCTTGTCCTGGGCGGGAGTCTGGCCGTCGAGCGACTGCTGATGCCAGCCGAACACCATGATCACCGATCCCTCGTCGGGTTCGGACTTGGTGACCGCCGAGCTGAGGATGATCGACTTGGTCTCGAGCTTCCCGTCGCGGACGAGCGAGGCGACCTGCTGGATGTTGTTCTGGACCTCCTGCTTGACCTTGCCGGAGGTGTCGTCCTGCACCGATTTCAGTGTCTGGTCTACGGTGTCGGGGTTCATGCTCGTCAGGTTGATCAGCACCTGCGAGGCGAATGCCGAGTACTCGGCCCGCAGGTCGTTCTGCTGGTCCTGCCGGGCGATGCCGAGGGCGAACACCACCGAGGCCACCGCACAGACGGCGATGAGCACGATCCCGACGACGACGCCGACCACGGTCCGCGACGAACGCCGGCCGGAGCCGCGGTAGCGGACCTTGCCCTTGCCCGTCTTCTCCGGGGTCTTCGACGCCAGTCGGTTGCGACGCCGCTCCCGGTAGCTGACGGTTTTCTCGACCTCTGACGGATCGGGGGCGATCTCCTCCCCGGCGTCCGGCTTCGTGAGCGACACCGCACCGGTCGCGGTCTCCGCGTTCCGGTCGGCCGGGGTCTCCACGGCATCCGGGGCGGCTGCATTCGGGGTGGCTGTGTCCTCGACGGCCGTCTCGGTCACCGGGGTTGCCGCTGAGCGCTGTGACGGCTTCTTTCCCCCCGAGCGGCCGCGGCGAATGGGTGCCGATCGGACCGGACGCTTGGCCGCCCGACGGTCGGTGGAGCCGGTGCGGTTCGGTGTGGTGTCGGTCGGGTTCCTGGTGACCGGGGTGGTGGTGCCGGTGCCCTCAGGGGTCACGGACTGACCGTCCCGCTGATCATCGTCTGCCATGTACTGCTCTGTCCCTGCCCTTCACGCCCCGTGCCGGCGTTGTACGTCTTGCCGTCGGGTCCGATGAAGTTGCCCGACTCCGGATCGTATGTCGTGGCGTACACCGCAGGCTCTGCCTCGAAGTCCTTCGGTGTGCCCGGTGTCACGGTACCGGAGGACGCGGGCTCCCATTTCAGGCCGAACGGCAGGCCGTTCTGGAAGGGATCCACCGAGCCGGGGTTCGGCTTGTACCCGGTCCGGCATTCCGCCGGCGTGGGCGCACGGCGGCCGGGGAACTCGGCACAGGGGTAGTTGCGGGCGCCGCGCACGGCGATGTTGGAGTTCTGCGGGACGCGGCACAGCATGCCCGGGGGCAGCTCGCGAGCGGTCTGTTCGGACGGCCACCGCCACTCCTCCTTGGGCAGGAAGCCGATGTTGCACCCCGGCCGGTCCTGGAAGCTCAGGGAGAAGTTCACGTTCGGCCCGAAGTTGTTGGTGCCGGTGTTCAGGGCGGTGATCAACGAGTTGATCAGGCGCGGGTAGAGCACCAGGATCTGCTTCCAGTTCGGCAGGTACACCGCCTGGGTCTCGGCGATCGTGCCCAGGTTCGACACCAGCAGCGGATAGGAACCGCCCAGCGATTCGAACAGGTCCTGCGCCTTCGACGTCGTCGACGGTCCCTTGCGGAGGATGTCGCCGATCTCGGGGCGGTCGGCCCGGAGCTGATCGGTGAACGCGGTGACGTTGCGGGTCCACGCCCGGATGTCGTCGGCCGTGCGGGACTGTGTGCCCAGCAGAGGTGCACCCTGTTCGATCAACGAAATCGTGGTGTCGGTGTTCTTGTTGGCCTCGCCGATGAACAGGGTCATCGAATCGAGGAGGCGCTGCAGCGACTCACCGGTGCCGTTGAAGGCGACGAAGGCCTCGTCGACGAGCGAGCGGAGTTTGGTGTCGCCGATCTCCTTCAGGAGCGCATCGGCCTGGTCCAGCATCGTCGAGATCTCCACGGGCACTTCGGAGACGGTGACCTCGGAGTCGTTGTGCAGGTAACCGGTCGGGGCATCGGCGGGCGGATCCGGGTTCGGGGTGAACTCGACGAACTGCTCGCCGATCGCGGAGACGCTGCGTACCGATGCCTTGGCCGATGCCGGGATGTCGGTGCCGGAGTCGATGACGAGCGTGGCCTGCACGCCGTCGTCGGTGAGCTTCACCGAGTCGACCTTGCCCACGTAGACGCCGCGGTAGCTGACGTTGGCGTTCTGGTACAGCCCGCCGCTGGTCTCCATGTTCAGCTGCACGCGATAACTGCCGACGCCGAACATCGACGGGATGCGGATGTAGAACAGCGCCATCACGACCATCGCGACCACGGTGACGATCGAGAAGATGATCAGCTGCATCCGGACGAATCTGGTGATCTTCATCAGCGGCCGCCCTTCTGATCGGCGGGCACCGTCGGCGGGGCGGTGGGCGAAGGCACCTGCACCGGCGGGATGAGGTTCGCCGGAACCGGTTCCGCGGTGTCCGGGAGCTTTTCCCCGCCGGGGATCAGCGGCGCGGTGAACGGATTGAGTCCGCGGGCGGCCGCACCGGCCGGCTTACCGAAGACGCCTTCGGGTCCGGTGACGCCGAGGCTGGCGAACATGGTCTCGCTCAGGCGGTCCACCGTGAGATCGAGTACGAGGTCGGAGTTCACGAAGTCGCCCTTGACGATCGTCCGGATGGTCGGCTCGTAGAACGGGAAGGTCAGCAGGATGTTCAGCGACTGCGTCATCGCCGGTCCCGAGGCCTGCAGCTGGTCGAGGGCGGGTTCGATACCCTCGACGATCGTGACGATGTCCTCGGTGTTGGCGTCGAGGATGTCGTTGGCGGTCTTCGACAGCTTCGACACCGAGGCGAGGGTGTCGAGGAACTGCTGACGCTGGTCGACGAGCAGTTGCAGGATCTGCGGGCTGGCGTCGAGTGCGCGTTCGATGGTGTCCTTCTGCTCGTTCATCGTGCGGGACAACCGATCGAGTCCTTCGGTGGCGCGGATGATGTTGTCCTTCTGCGCATCCAGATCCGCGACGAGGGTGTTCAGTCGCGGGATGAGCTTCTTGATCTGGTCCTCGCGTCCGCCGAACACCTCGCTCATCTCGTGCACGATGTCGCCGACCTGCGACAGTCCGCCGCCATTGAGGACCACCGACAGCGAGCTGAGTACCTGTTCGGTGCTGGGGTAGGTGCAGGCCGCAACCTGTTGTGCGGCGTTGATGTCGGGCACCGCCGGCACCTTCGGATCGGTGACGATGTTGGACTGCTCGGGGCACTTGGTCAGCGGGATCTCGTCGCCCTCTTCTAGGCGTCCGCCCTCCGGTTCGGCGGGCTGGACGATCTCGAGGTGCGTCGACCCCAGCACGCTGGTCATCCCGACCATCACATGCGATCCGCGCGGGATGATGACGCCCTCGTTGAGGCGGATCGTCACGAGTGCGTTCCAGTCCTGGACCTCGATGTCGCCGACGCTGCCGACGGTCGAGTCGTCGATGAGGACCGGTGCGTTGTTGACAAGGCCTGCGGCCGACGGGATGAGCGCGGTGATCTGGTACGACCCGCTGCCGGTTCCGGCCGCACCGGGGACGGGCAGCGAATTCGGTCCGTCGAAGGAACATCCGGCGAGCAGCGTCGTGAGCGCCACCGCACCCGCCGCGAGTCCGCCCCGCAGGCGGGACGACATCATCGGTCACCCCCGAACGGCACCAGCAGGTTTCCGAGCGGAGAGCCGGCGTTGTCCCCCCGGGTCTCGTTGTCGATGCGACGCACACCGGCCTGGGCGCGGGCCTTCACGTCCGCGTTCTGGTACTGCAGCTGGCTCGGCAACGCATTCGCTCCCTGCACCGGGTTGGCGAGGAACGGCGGGTAATTCATCGAGATCGACGACAGCACCGGCGCGAGGATCTCCACACACTTGTCGATGTCCACTTTGGACGTCCCCGGCCGGTTGGTGGCATCCATCGAGCCGCAGAGCAGCGTGATCAGGTTGGTGCCGTTCGCGAGGCCGAAGACACCCGACAGGGAACCGGAGAGCGGGTTGTAGATGTTGTAGAAGTTCGCGAGCTGGTTGGGTGCGGAGTGCAGCACACCCTCGACCTGCTCGTTCTTCTCGGCGACGATCTTGGTCGTCGACGCCAGACGCTCCACCGACGACGACAGCGAATCCTTGTTGGTGTCGATGAAGACCTGTACGTCGGTCATGGCCGAGTCCAGACCCTTGAGCGCCTCGTCGAGTTCGGTCGTGTTGTCGGCGAGAACCGAACTGACCGAGGCGATCCGGCCGTTGAACTGCACGAGCTGCTCGTGACTGCCCGCGAGGGCATCGGTCAGTTTCTGCAGGTTCTGGATGGTCGAGAACAGATCTCCGCGTCCGGCCGCGAGGGTGCCGATCACATCGGACACCTCACGGATCGACTTGTTGATCGCGGCACCGTTGCCCGCGAGGTTCTCGTCGAAGACGTTGACCGCCTTGGCCGCCGAGCCCTGATCCGGTCCCTCCGGACCGATTGCCTCGGTCAGCTTGGTGAGCTGGGCCTTGATGTCGTCCCATTCCATCGGGACGGCGGTGCGATCCATCGGGATGTCGTGGCCGTCGGGCATGGTCGGTCCGCCCGAGTAGACCGGGGTCAGCTGGACGAACCGCCCCGACACCAGGCTCTGCGCGACGATGACCGCTTTCGCGTCCTGGGGGATGTCGATGCTCTTGTCCACGCGCAGTTCGACTTTGACGTCGTTCTCGCGCGGCGTGATCTTCGAGACGCTGCCGACGTTGACGCCCAGCACCCGCACCGGGTCGCCCTCGTAGAGGCTGGCGACCGAGCCGAAGTAGGCGGTGAAGGTGTTGGTCGTGGACTTCAGGAAGACCGTCCGCCCGACGACGACCAGGGCGATGGCGAGCACGACGCCGAGCACGCCGAGCAGGACTTTGCGTCCGATGGTCATGGTCACCGTCCTCCTCTCGTGGTCGGTGCCGGTTTGGGATAGGTCGGGGACGGCAGCGGACCGCGCGGGGTGTCGGTGTTGTCCGGCGGGCCCAGCTTGTAGTTGTCCGGGATCAGCGGGAAAGCCGAGTACATCAGCGACTGCCAGACCTGCGGGTACCGGCCGCGCAGCGCGTTCAGGAAGATGGCGGTGTAGTCGCCGAAGGTGTTCAGGCCGACCAGGGAATCGAAGTTGGGACCGGATGCGACGGCTTCACCGAGGGTGTTGGCGAACGGACCCAACCGGTCGATCGTCTCCTTCAGGTTCTTCTCGTTGTCGGTGAGGATGTTCGCCACGCGGTCGAACTTCTCGAGCACCGGTGTCAGCTGGGCGTTGTTCTCGGCGATGAAGCCGCGCAGCTGCGTGGTGACGTCGCCGATCCCCTTGATCAGCTGATCGAGCGCATACCGGCGCATCTCGATCTCGCCGACGAGTGCGTTGGCGTCGATGAGCAGTCGGTTGATCTGGTCGTTGCGGTCCCCGACGATCTTGCTGACCTGGTTGGCCTTGGCGAGCAGGGCCCGGAGTTCGTCGTCGCGGTCGGCGACGGCCTTCGACAGTCGGGCGACGCCGTCGACCGCGCCCTGCACCTGATCCGGGGTCTCGGAGAAGGTGACCGTGAGGGTGTTCAGCGCGGTGTTGAGCTGGTCGGTGTCGGTTCCGGAGATCGTGTCGGTGGCACCTTCGAGCGCGTCCTGCAGCGAGTACGGCGCGATGGTGTTGCCCAGCGTGATCGATCCGCCCGGTTTGATGCGTTCGCCGCCGTGCGGGATGACCGTCAGGTTGCGGCGGCCCAGCACGGTCTCGGTGCGGATGGCGGCCTGTGTCTCGTCGCCCATCTCGATGGTGTCGTCCATCCGGAAGGACACCTTCACCTTGGTGCCCTGGTCGGTGCCGGCGAGTTCGATGCCCTCGACCGTCCCCACCTGCACACCGGAGACCGACACGATGTCGCCCTTGGCCAACCCGCCGGCGTCGTCGAAGTACGCGCTGTAGGTGCTGATGGGCGCCAGGTAGGGCAGCTTGTCCATCTGCATCGCGGTGATGACCACCAAGGCGATGACGACGATGCCGATGACACCGACCTGGGCGCGGGTGCGTCCGCCGTGCTTCTCCTCGCGCGCGATGTCGGCCTGGTCCGATTCTGTTCTGCGGCTGGAGAACATGCCGCCGAAGGGAAGGCTCATGAGCCGTCACACCTTCCGCCCGCACGGGTGGTGTCACCCATCACGTTGTTCGAGGTGTAGATGATCGTCTGCCCACCGGGTGCGGGGAGCAGGAGACGCAGGCGGCAGAAGTAGATCTGCAGCCACGCCCCGTAGGAACCGAGGTTGGACAGGGTCTTGTAGTCCTCCGGCAGGCGCGTGAGCAGGTTCCGGACGAACGGCTCGGCAGCCAGCAGCTCCTCCGACACCCGGCCGGTGTTGGTGACCATCGACTGCAGCGTGGGCCGGGTCGTCGAGAGGAGGTCGGAGAGACCGTTGGTGACCCGAGACGTCTGCGTGAGGGCGTTGCCGATCGTGCCCTTCTGCTCGGCGAGCCCGGTCACCAGCTGCTGCAGCAGGTCGACGCTGGTGTCGAGTCCCGCGCGGTCGCCGTCGAGCGTCGCGAGCGTGGTGTTCAGGTTGTCGATGACGTCACCGATGAGCTGATCCCGGTCGGCGAGGGCATCGGTGAACGACGCGGTGTTGGACAGCAGGGTGTTCAGCGCCCCGCCCTGTCCCTGGAACACCGCGATCAGCGAGCTGGTGAGCGCGTTGACCTCGTCGGCGTTGAGGGTGCGGAACAGCGGCTTGAAGCCACCGACGAGCTTGTCGAGATCGAGCGCCGGTTCGGTCTGGGTGACCGGGATCTGCGCGCCGTCGCCGAGGAAGGTCGAGGTGTCGCCGGCCCCCTGCTGGAGCTCGAGATAGCGGTCACCGGTGAGGTTCTCGTAACGGATCAGTGCCCGAACGGATTTCGGGAGCGGGTACTGCTCGTCGACGGAGAAGGTGATCACTGCCTCGTTGGCACGGTTCAGCCCCACGTCGCCGATGGCCCCGACCTCGACGCCGGCGATCTTGACCTTGCTGCCCGACTTCATGGCCGAGGCACTGGTGAAGACCGCGGAAAACTCGTTCGACGCCCCGGAGCGGTAGCGGCTGAAGACCACGACCAGCGCGACGAACACCAGGATCATCACCACGGTGAACGCGCCGAGCTTGATGAGGGTCGCGCGGAATGCGCGTGCGCGGTTATCCACGGGGCGGCTCCCCGAACAAGATCTGGAACAGCTTCTTCGAGTTCGCCTTCGGCTCGGTCCTGGGCTGGTAGGGCTGAGGTGCATTGTCGCCCACGAAGAACGGGGCGTGATCGGTGGTGCCCGGGTCGGACAGGCCACCCGCACAGGTGGGCGGTGCCTCGACCCCGACCTCGGGCAGGTCGTACGGGTAGGCGTAGGGGTCCTTACCGGGCAGCAGACCGGCGTCGAGCATCAGCATACCGTTGCGGCCGCCCATGAACGGCGCGGCGACCTCGGAGGCGATGGCGCCCGCGGTGAGGAAGCACTTGATGCCCGGCGAGTTGTAACCGAGCAGCGCCGCAATGGGATTCAGATCCGACAGCGCACCGATGAGGGTCTTCTTCGTCGGTGCGATGACGCCGTCGATGGTGTTGGCCATCCCGGTGGCGTTGATCAGCAGCGCGTCGAGGTTGGAGGTGTTGTCCACCAACGTGTTCCCGACGGTGGTGAAGTTGTCGACGGTGCGCATCAGGTCGGGCATCGAGTCGGCGTAGACGTTGGTGACCGTCGCGCCCTCGCGGAACAGCCGGTTCAGCGCCGGCAGATGCGGATTGGTCTTGCCCAATAGGGTGGTCAGCTGCTCGAGCGCCACACCGATGTCCTCTCCCTGACCCGACAGCGCGGTGTCGACCGCGCCGAGCGTCGCGTTGAGCTTCTCCGGCTGCAGGTCGGCGAGTACCGAGACAAGCTGCTGGAAGACGGTGTTGAGTTCGACGACCACGCGGTCGGCCGAGATCTCGTCGCCCGCGCTGAGCTGTCCCTCGGCCTCGCCCGGCACGACGAAGTTCACGGCCTTGGCACCGAAGATGGTGTTCGACTTGATGTCGGCGACCACGTTGCCCGGGATCTTCGACATCGAGTCGTTCGCGATGTCGAGGGTGAGGACCGCGTTGCCGCCCTGCTCGTCGATCTTGCCGACGCGACCGACCTCGACCCCGCGCAGCTTGACCTTGGCGTCGGGGTTCATCACCAGACCGGCGCGGGGTGCGACCAGCGTGACCTGCTGGGTGCCCTTGAACGCGCCGAGGAACGATGCGCTGGCGCCGATGATCAGGAACAGCAGAACCGCGACCATGGCGACTGCCGCCAGGCGACGGGTGGTCCGTGTCCGTTCTTGTTTTCTGCTCATGGTTCAGCCCGCCAGGTTGAACTTGCCGTCCGCGCCGTAGATGGCGAGGGAGGTGAGGAGGGTGATGACGACGACCACGACCAGCGAGGCACGCACCGCGTTGCCCACCGCGACGCCGACGCCGACGGGACCGCCGGAGGCGTTGTAGCCGTAGTAGGTGTGGATGAGCATGACCGCCACCGCCATACAGATCGCCTGCACGAAGGACCAGAGGATGTCCGACGGGATCAGGAAGGTGTCGAAGTAATGGTCGTACACACCCGGTGACTGTCCGTAGAGGAACACCGTCGCCGAGCGGCTCGCGAGGAACGAGGCGAGCGAGGCCAGCGCGTACAGCGGGATGATCGCGATCAGGCCGGCGATGATGCGGGTGCTGACCAGGTACGGGATCGAGGAGATGGCCATCGTCTCGAGGGCGTCGATCTCCTCTGACACCCGCATGGCGCCGAGCTGCGCGGTGGCACCGGCGCCGATGGTCGCCGCGAGGGCGATTCCGGAGATCACCGGAACCGCGATGCGCACGTTGATGAAGGCCGAGAAGAAGCCGGTGAGCGCCTCGACACCGATGTTGGCCAGCGAACTGTAGCCCTGGACGGCGATGGTGCCGCCGGTGAACAGCGTCAGGAAGCCGACGACCACGACGGTGCCGCCGATCATGGCGAGCGCGCCGGTGCCCATGGAGATCTCGGCGATGAGCCGCACCGTCTCCTTCTTGTAGTGCTTGATCGCACGGGGGATCGACACGACGCTGTCCCAGTAGAACAGTGCCTGGTCGCCGATCTGGTCCCAGTCCTCGCCGGCTCGTTTCACCGCGACGCGCGCGCTCCGGAAGCGTGTTGTGAAAGGAAGTACCATCGCTCAGCCCGCCGTCGCTTTGAGTCCGACCGCGGTGACGACGACGTTGACGACGAACAGCGCCATGAACGAGTACACGACGGTCTCGTTGACGGCATCGCCGACACCCTTCGCGCCTCCTTTGACATTGAGCCCCTGGTAACAGCCAACCATCCCGGCGAAGAGGCCGAACAAGGCGGCCTTGACCATGGAGATTATCAGCTCACCGAAGCCGGTGAGCAGTGTCAGGTTGGCCACGAAGGCGCCCGGGTTCACGTCCTGCAGGTACACGGAGAAGATGAAGCCGCCGCCGATGCCGATGGTGCACACGAGGCTGTTCAGCAGCAGCGCGACGCCTGTCGACGCCACGATGCGCGGCACGACGAGGCGGTGGATCGGGTTGATGCCGAGCACCTTCATCGCGTCGATCTCTTCGCGGATGGTGCGGGCACCGAGGTCGGCACAGATGGCCGTGGCGCCCGCGCCCGCCACGATGAGCACCGTGACGATGGGGCCGATCTGGGTGATGGTGCCCAGGGCCGCGCCGGCACCGGACAGGTCCTGCGCGCCGATCTCGCGCAGCAGGATGTTCAGCGTGAAGCTGACCAGCACCGTGAACGGGATGGCGACGAGCAGCGTCGGCACCATCGACACACGGGCGATCGCCCACGACTGTTCTACTGTTTCCCGCCACTGAAACGGACGGTGGAACAACTCGCGCGCCGACTCGACGCCGAGTGCCACGAAATCGCCGATCCCCCCGAGGGGCGTGGCCAGTTTGCTCAGCACCAGCGGACCCCCTTCACCCTCGAACCATCGCGAAACCTATCACGCAGAAACCCGGCGATTAGGTCAGTTGACCAGAGCGCTTGCCGAGAACGTGCGTCCCGGATCGCGGTCGGCGAAGAAGCCCGTGAGGGTCTTGGCGAGATCTTCCGAGTCCCACGCATCGCCGTCGGCGGTGAACACCTCGTCGACCGTGGGTGCCGCCATGAGGGTGACCTTGGGGCCGTACACGACGAACACCTGACCGGTGACGCCGTCGGCCTCGGGTCCGGCAAGGTAGCTCACGAGCCGGACCACATGTGCTGGATCGAGCGGATCGACGCCGTCGGTGGGCGCGTCTCCGAAGACGTCCGCGGTCATCGCGGTCCGCGCACGCGGGCAGATCGCGTTGGCGCGGACGCCGTAACGCTTGAGTGCTCGCGATGCGGACAGCGTGAGCGCGGTGATGCCGGCCTTGGCGGCACCGTAGTTGGCCTGCCCCTCGGGGCCGAGCAGCCCGGCCTCCGAGGAGGTGTTGATGATCCGGCCGTAGACCGGTCCACCAGCGGCCTTCGACGCGGCACGCCAGTGCGACGCCGCATTGCGGTTGAGCAGGAAGTGGCCACGCAGGTGAACGCGGATGACCAGATCCCACTCGTCGTCGGTCATGTTGAACAGCATCTTGTCGCGGACCACGCCCGCGTTGTTCACGACGATGTCGAGCGAACCGAGCTGTTCGGTGGCCGCGGCCATGATGGCACTCGCGGTGGACGAATCGCTGATGTCACCCCCGACGGCGATCGCGAGGCCGCCGGCCGACGTGATCGTGTCGATGACATCGCTCGAATCAAGCGCTGCCGGAAGGTCATTCACCACGACCGTGGCACCTTCCGCGGCGAGGCCGATGGCCTCCGCCCGACCGAGACCTGCACCTGCACCGGTGACGACCGCGACGCGCCCGTCCAACGAGTTACCCACCCGACATTCCTCCTGAGCCGAAACTAGAACCTGTTCTAGCATGATTCCCGGTCGGATGGAACCGAACGGGAGTTCAGCTCAGTCAGTCCTCCTCGACCGAGAGTGCGGACTTGGGGCAGTTGGCCGCCACCTGTCGCAGTTCCTCGACACGGTCCGCAGGGATCTCTTCTTGGAGAATGACCAGGTAATCGTCATCGTCCAGGTCGAAGAAGTCCGGTGCCATCCCCACACAGATGGCATTGGACTCGCACAGGTCGAAATCTGCCTTGATACGCATCAGAACCTTCTCCTCACCGGCTCGTCGCCTGTTGACGGGGCTGCCAGAACAGGTTAGAACGTGTTTCAGAAACTAGACGAGCCTTACCCCCATAACTTGACCACAAGCGGGGTCCGGACGCTAGCCACAGACCCATGGAGTTTCGATGCGAATCGCCTATACCGATCAACAGTCCGAGCTCCGGCGGGAGCTCCGCGCGTACTTCTCGAACCTGATGACCGAGGACCGCCGGGCCGCCCTGTCCGGCGGTGACGGTGGCGAACTCGGTGAGGGCGACGCCTACCGCGACGTCGTCGAACAGATGGGCGCCGACGGTTGGCTCGCCCTGGGCTGGCCCACCGAGTTCGGCGGTCAGAACCGTTCGATGATGGATCAGCTGATCTTCACCGACGAGGCCGCCATCGCTGGTGCGCCGGTCCCGTTCCTCACCATCAACTCCGTGGCGCCGACGATCATGCACTACGGCACCGACGAGCAGAAGTCCTTCTTCCTGCCGCGCATCGCCGCAGGTAAGTTGCACTTCTCCATCGGCTACTCCGAGCCGGGCGCCGGTACCGATCTCGCCGCACTGCGCACCACCGCGGTCCTCGACGGCGACGACTACGTGATCAACGGCCAGAAGATGTGGACCAGCCTGGTCCCCTACGCCGACTACATCTGGCTCGCCTGCCGCACCGACCCGTCGACGCTGCAGGAAGGCGGCAAGAAGCACAAGGGCATCTCGGTGCTCATCGTGCCGACCTCCGCCGAGGGCTTCAGCTACACACCGGTGCACACGATGTCCGGCGTCGACACCAGCGCCACCTACTACCAGGACGTGCGGGTACCGACGTCCTCGGTGGTCGGCGAGGTCGGCGGCGGCTGGCCACTGGTCACCAACCAGCTCAACAACGAGCGGGTCGCCCTGTGCAGCGCCGCGCCGATCCAGACCGCCCTGCGCGAGACGATCGCCTGGGCGCAGCAGACCAAGACCGGCGACGGTCAGCGCGTCATCGACGCCCCGTGGGTCCAGCAGAACCTGGCCCGGGTGCACGCGAAGGTCGAATTCCTCAAGCTCATCAACTGGAAGATCGCCTCGGCGGCCAGCTCCGGCGGCGCACCGTCGCCGGCCGACGCCTCGGCCACCAAGGTGTACGGCACCGAGTTCGCCACCGAGGCCTACCGCCTGCTCATGGAGGTCGTCGGCCCCGCCGCGACGCTGCGTGCCGGCAGCCCCGGCGCGCACATCAACGGTCGCCTCGAACGCTTCCAGCGCACCTCGCTGATCCTCACCTTCGGTGGCGGCACCAATGAGATCCAGCGCGACATCATCGCCATGCTCGCCCTCGGCCTGCCCCACCAGCGTCGCTGATCCCTTCCGCTCGCTGGTTGAGTAGCCCGGAGCGAGCGAGCGAGCGAGCACACGGCGTATCGACACCCCTCAAACCCTGAACATGGAGACGCAACCATGGACTTCTCCCTTCCCGAATCCGGTGACGACGTCCGCGGCCTGGCCCGCGACATCGCCACCTCCGTCAGCACGCCCGAACGCGTCGCCGACCTCGAAGCCGGCCGCGCGCCGATCGACTCGGACCTCTGGCAGCAACTCGGCACCGCCGGCTTGCTGGGGCTCGAACTGTCGTCGGAGGCCGTCGGCGATGCCGGTGGCAACCTGAGCGTCATCGAGAACACCCTCGTCGCAACCGAACTCGGTCGCGTGCTGGCGCGGGTGCCGTTCGGTCAGCACGCGGTGGCCGCGCTGCCCGTGATCGCCGCGCACGGCTCGTCCGGTCTCCGCGACCGGGTGCTGGCCTCCGCCGCCGCGGGCGATCTCGTCGTGTCGGTGGCCATCGAGGAGGACCTGGGTTCGCCGGCCGACTCCCCGATCACCAAGCTCTCTTCCGACGGTTCGCGCCTGTCCGGTGTCAAGGTGAATGTGCCCTACGCCGAGGCCGCTGGTCTGTTGCTGGTCAACGCAACCGGACCCGACGGCATCGTCGTGGTGGCGGTTCCCACCAGCGCGGACGGCATCCGGATCACCGCCACCCCGGCGACCGGATTGATCCCTACTGCGGAGGTCGAATTCGACGACGTGCCGGTCGATTCCGACGACGTGCTGGCGGGTTCGGACGTGGCCGACGCGCTGCACGTCCGGGCCACGCTGGCGTGCAGCGCCGAGCAGACGGGCGTCGTCGAACGCGCACTGGAGCTGACCGCCGAATACGCCCGCGAGCGTGAGCAGTTCGGGCGTGCCATCGGCTCGTTCCAGGCCGTCGCCCAGCGTCTGGCCGACGGGTACATCGATGCCCAGGGTCTCGCCCTGACCACCACGCAGGCGGCCTGGCTACTGGCCAACTCGGACAATGCCGGCGAGATCCACAACGCGATCGCCACCGCCAAGTTCTGGGCCGCCGAGGCCGGCCATCGGGTCGCGCACACGACGGTGCACGTCCACGGCGGTGTCGGCCTCGACACCAGCCATCCGGTTCATCGGTATTTCCTGCGCGCCAAGCACAACGAGTTCGCCTACGGTTCGGCGACCGCGTCGGTGCGCGCCATCGGCACCGAGTTGGCCGCCACCCCGGCGTGAGCGTTCCGGGAGCCGTGACCCACCGGTCCACGGTCGCCGGCCTGCTGGCCGACCTGTCCGAGGTGACCGATCGTGGTGTGCACTTCGAGGAGTCGTTCACACCCTGGGCGCGGCACCTACACGACGCCGCGGTCCGCGGCGGTGTCCTGCTCGACTGGCTGTCATCCGACCGGCCTCCGCACGTCGGTGTACTGCTCTCCAACACAGCGGAATTCGCTGCACTGTTCGCGGCCGCCGCGCGGCACGGCTTCGTCCTCGTCGGGTTGAACACAACCCGACGAGGTACCGCGCTCACCGCCGACGTCGCACGCGCCGACTGCCAGATCGTGCTGTACGGCGACGACACCCGCGAACTGCTGACCGACGTCGACCTCGGCGATGTCCGCGCCGTCGACATCGACGGTCCGGAGTGGTCGGCCGCGGTTGCGTCCGGTTCAGCAGCACCGGTCGTGGACGCCGCGCCAGACGATCTGCTGATGCTGATCTTCACGTCGGGAACCACCGGCGACCCGAAGGCCGTGCGCTGCACACATCGCACCTTCGCGGTCAGCGGACCGATGCTCGCGGACCGGTTCGAGATCGGCGCCGACGACGTCGTCTATCTGTCGATGCCGATGTTCCACTCGAACGCGATGATCGCCGGCTGGAGTGTCGCGGTCGCGGGTGGAGCGTCGATCGCGTTGCGCCGCAGCTTCTCTGCACGCGGCTTCGTCGCCGATCTCCACCGCTACGGCGTGACCTACGCCAACTACGTCGGCAAACCGCTCAACTACATCCTCGCCACCGACCCGCATCCCGACGACGCGTCGAGTTCGTTGCGGATCATGTACGGCAACGAGGCATCGGCAGTGGACCGGCAACGCTTCGCCGAGCGGTTCGGTTGCCGGGTCGTCGACGGTTTCGGTTCCACCGAGGGCGGTGTCGCCATCACCCGTACACCGGACACCCCGCACGATGCGCTCGGTCCGCTACGCGAACCGACGGCCGTCGTCGACGTCGAGTCCGGAGAACCCGTGCCGCCCGGTGTGATCGGCGAGATCGTGAACACCTCCGGCCCCGGCTTGTTCGCCGGCTACTACAACGATCCCGACGCCACCGGCGAACGTATGCGCGGCGGCGTCTACCACACCGGCGACCTCGCCTGGGTCGATGATGACGGCTATCTGCACTTCGCCGGGCGCCTCGGCGACTGGCTCCGCGTCGACGGTGAGAACCTCGGCACCGGCCCTATCGAGCGGATCCTGCTCCGCCATCCCGAGATTCGCCAAGTTGCGGTCCACGGTATCCCGGTGGAGATCGGCGACGAGATCGAGGCGGTGCTCGTCGCGGATTCCGTCCTGCACCCAGACGACTTCGCCGAGTTCCTTTCCGCGCAGGATGATCTCGGCCCGAAGCAGTGGCCGCACCGCGTGCGGATCGTCGACTCTCTTCCGGAGACGGCCACGTTCAAGACGGTGAAGCGACTGCTTGCCTCCGACCCCACCCCGCCGACCTGGCGACGCGAAGGTCGCACCTACCGCCCCTGACACAAACCCACCCCTTTTCCGTAAACCCACCCGACGTCGATGGGGCGTGTCTACGGAAAAGGGGTGGGTTTGTGCAGCGGGTCAGCCGTGGAGCGTCTTGTTCATCCGGCCGACGGCCTCCTCGTACTCGCTCACGAGGTCCGCGATGAGATCGGCGACCGGGGTGATCGCGTTGCAGCGTCCGACGATCTGGCCGGCGGGCATGGCGACGACGTCGGGGTTGTCGGCCGCGGAGATGCGGGCGTGCGCCTCTGCGACGAGCAGGTTCTGCAGCGGCATCGGCAACGGCTCGGGAGCGTTCTCGGCGTCCCAGGCGTCGGTCCAGGCGGTCTTCAGCAGACGGGCAGGTTTGCCCGAGTAGATACGACGACGCACCGTGTCCCGCGATGTCGCCTTGAGCAGTGCCTGCTGCACGGTCGACGGCTTGTCGGAGCCCTCGGGCACACCAAGCTTGTACTCCGCGGCGGTCAGCCAGTACGTCCCCATCCAGACACCCTGTGCGCCGAGCGCGATGGCGGCGGCGATCTGTCGGCCGCTGCCCACGCCGCCGGCGGCGAGCACCGGGGCGGAGTCGCCGACCGCGTCGACGAGTTCGGGCCACAGGATCATCGAGGTGACCTC
Source organism: Gordonia sp. C13 (assembly GCF_023218005.1). Lineage (NCBI taxonomy): Bacteria > Bacillati > Actinomycetota > Actinomycetes > Mycobacteriales > Gordoniaceae > Gordonia > Gordonia sp. C13. The sequence goes on along the minus strand of NZ_JALPSY010000002.1, from coordinate 9,067 downwards.
GCCGGTGTGGCCGCCTCCCTCGTAACCCTGCGCGATGACGATGTCGACACCGGCCTCGACATGGTGCAGCGCATGGTCTTTCGCGCCCGCAAGAGCCGCGACGAGCACGCCGTTGCCGTGCGCGGTCTGGATGACGTCCGACGGCGGCGAGCCGAGGGCGTTCGCGATCAGCTTGATCTGCCCGTACTTGCGACGATGCTCCATCGCGACGTCGACGTGCGAGCGGGCCACCGAGTGCAGCCAGCCCAGCACACCCGAGTTCACGCGTTCCTCACCGGGCAGCGGCGGGACACCGAGGTCGTCGAGGGTGCGCTCGACGAACGCGCGGTGCTCCGGCGGGATCATCGAATCCAGGTCGACCTTCGAACCCTCGGTGGGGATCTTGGCGGGCATCACGATGTCGACGCCGAAGGGCTTGCCGTCGGTGTTCTCGTGCATCCACTCGAGGACCTCGTCGAGTTCCTCGGCCTCGTTGAACCGCACGCAGCCGAGCACGCCGAGTCCGCCGGCCCGGCTGATCGCCGCAGCGACGTCCTGACTCGGGGTGAACCCGAAGATCGGGTACTCGATGCCGAACTTGTCGGCGAGTTCTGTACGCATTCTGTTTCTTCTCGTTTCCGGCGTTCTACAGCGCCTCTGTCACTTTTGGCTCTACAGCGCTTCGTCGGCGGGTCGTTCGGCGGTGACCGACGCCCCCCAGCGGTAATCGGGTTTTCCGGCGGGCGAACGCTTGATCTCGTCGACGAACCAGACACTGCGCGGGCACTTGTAGCCGGCCAGTTCCTTGCGGACGACGTCGTTGAGACTCTCCAGGGTGGGGCGGGCTCCGTCGCGGGCGGCGATCACCGCGGCGACGCGCTGACCCCAGCGGTCGTCGGCCACACCGACCACGACGGTGTCGAAGACGTCGGGATGCGCCTTGAGCGCGCCCTCGACCTCCTCCGGGAAGACCTTCTCGCCACCGGTGTTGATCGACACCGAACCGCGGCCGAGCATCGTGATGCTGCCGTCGGCCTCGAGCACGGCGTTGTCGCCCGGGAGCGAGTAGCGCACGCCGTTGAAGACCTTGAACGTCTTCGCCGACTTCTCCGGGTCGTTGTGATAGCGCAGGGGCACATGGCCGGACCGTGCCAACACCCCGACCTCGCCGCTGCCCGGTTCCACCGGCGTGCCGTCCTCGCGGAGGACGTGGGTCTCGCTGTCGGCGTTCACGCGCGGGCCGCCGGTGTGCGGCGTGCCCTTCGCGACGATGCCCAGACCACCGAAGCCGGTTTCCGACGAGCCGATCGCGTCGACGATTACCGCGTTCGGGAACCGTTCCAGGAACTGCTCTTTCACGCTCGGCGAGAACAGGCACGCGGACGAGGCGATGGACACGACACTCGACAGGTCGTACTCCTTGCCCTGCCCGAGAGCCTCGACCATGGGGCGACCCATGGCATCTCCGGTGATGAACACGACGTTGACCTTGTGGCGTTCGACGATCTCCCAGGCCGACGATCCGCTGAACTCGGGGTACACCACGGCTTTTCCGCCCGCGAACAGCGACTGGAAGATCGCCCACTGCGAGCCGCCGTGGATGAACGGCGGGATCGGGTACCGGACCAGCTGGCCACCTTCGGCGCCGGTCTTCGCGAGGTGCCACTCGTCGGGGATGGGTTCGCTGGTGTACCAGTCGATTCCACCACCGAGGACGCGCCACACGTCCTCCTGGCGCCAGACGACGCCCTTCGGCTTCCCGGTGGTGCCGCCGGTGTAGAGCATGTACAGGTCGTCGTTCGACCGCTCCTCGAAGTCGCGTTCCGACGACGACTCGGCAATGGCGTCCTCATAGCGGATCGCCTCGCCGTGCCCGTCGCAGCACAGGTCCTCCGACGTCCCGTCCTCGATGGCGATCCGGGACTCGATGGAGGGCGATTTCGGTAACGTGTTGCAGACGCGCGACGAGTAGCGGCGCTCGTGGATCAGGACCTTCATCCCGGAGTCGGTGAAGATGTGCTCCAGTTCGGCCTCGACGTAGCGGTAGTTCACGTTCACCATGACCGCCCGGGCCTTGAAGATCGCGACCATCGCCTCGACCGACTCGATCGTGTTTCTGCTGTACAGACCCACCCGGTCGCCGGGCTCCACACCCAGCTCGCGGAGCTTGTGGGCGATCGCGTTGGATCGCGCCTCGAGCTCCGCATATGTCCGGCTGCGGTCGCCGGATTCCAGCGCGACGCGCTCGGGAACCAGGTCGACGGCATGCTCGATGAGATCGGCGATCGTATAGGCCATGGCTCCAAAATTAGAACGTGTTATCGTTCTGGGCAAGTGCGGAATATGACCGGGAGACAGCGATGACCACAGCCACCCCCACCGAGTCCGTCACCGACAAGGCTCCCGAGTGCCTCGTCGAGAAGCGCGGACACATCCTCATCGTCACGATGAACCGTCCGGAGGCGCGTAACGCGCTCTCCACCGAGATGATGCGGATCATGACCGAGGCCTGGGATCAGGTCGATTCCGACCCCGACATCCGGGTCGCGATCCTCACCGGCGCGGGCGGATACTTCTGCGCCGGCGCCGACCTCAAGAGCATGAACAAGCAGGCCCCCGGCGACACCGTCGACTCCGGCGCCTGGAACCCGGCGTCGCTACCGGCGCTGCTGAAGGGCCGTCGTCTGACCAAGCCGCTGATCGCCGCGGTCGAGGGCCCGGCCATCGCCGGCGGTACCGAGATCCTGCAGGGCACCGACATCCGCATCGCCGGCGAGAGCGCGAAGTTCGGTGTCTCCGAGGCACGTTGGGGTCTCTACCCGATGGGTGGCAGTGCGGTCCGCCTCGTCCGTCAGATTCCTTACACCGTCGCCTGCGACATCCTGTTGACCGGCCGCCACGTCACCGCACGTGAGGCCCTCGAGTACGGCCTCATCGGCCACGTCGTCGAGGACGGCAAGGCCCTCGACAAGGCGCTCGAGCTGGCCGAGAAGATCGCCGCCAACGGCCCGCTCGCCGTTCAGGGCATCCTCAAGACCATCCGTGACACCGAGGGTCTGCATGAACTCGACGCCTTCGAGCTCGACGCGAAGATCGGCGTCTCGGTCTTCAAGTCGAAGGACGCCAAGGTCGGGCCCCGTGCGTTCGCCGAGAAGCGCACACCGGAGTTCACCGGCGAGTGAGGGCCACCGACCCCCGGTGAGAATCCACACCGCACTCTTCGGCCCGCAGCAGGCGGTCGAACGCACCCGGGCCCTCCGGGACATCGGGATCGACGGCGTATTCACCTTCGACGGCCCGCACGATGTCTTCAGTCCGCTGTTCGGTGCGGCCGGCGTCGACGACGTCGCGCTGATGACCAACGTCGCGATCGCGTTCCCGCGCAATCCGATCACCGTCGCCCACCAGGCCAACGACCTCCAGTTGCTCAGCGGCGGCCGGTTCACACTCGGCCTCGGTACCCAGATCCGCCCGCAGATCGAAAAGCGGTTCGGGGTGCCGTTCGAGCGTCCGGTCGACCGGATGGTCGAGTTCGTCTCCGCACTGCGCGCGATCTTCGACTGCTGGCAGAACGGCACCCGCCTCGAATTCGACGGCGAGTTCTACCGACATCGGCTCATGACGCCGATGTTCAACCCGGGACCGAACCCGCACGGGTTCCCGCCGATCTTCGTCGGCGCCCTCGGGCCGCGGCTGACGCGTGCAGTCGCCGAACACGCCGACGGCCTGCTGGTCATGCCGTTCACCACCGACCGGTTCGTTCGCGAATCGATCCTGCCGCGCGTCGACGCCGGACTGTCGGCGTCGGGGCGCCGTCGCGAGGACTTCTCGGTGGTTCCGGAGATCATCGTCGCCACCGGTCGCACCGAGGAGGAGTTCGAGACCTCGGTCGGCGCAGCGCGGCGACTGCTGTCGTTCTACGGCTCGACGCCCGCCTACCGTCCGGTCCTCGAGATGCACGGCTACGGCGACCTGCAGACCGAACTCAACCTGCTGTCGAAGCAGGGTCGCTGGGCCGAGATGGTCGGACTCGTCGACGACGAACTCCTCGAACTCATCGCCGCCCACGGCAGCCCCCGCGATGTGGCCGCGACGATCCGCGCACGCTCGCACGACATCGCCACGGATGTCGCCATCTACCAACCGTTCCCGCTTGCCGACGAGACGCTCGCCGAAATCATGGACAGCCTCGACGAGTAACGCGCACACCCCTGCTGCCTGAGGTGCGAGGAGCGCGACGCACCCAGGTCCGCTGCCTGAGGTGCTAGGAGCGCGACGCACCCAGGTCCGCTGCCTGAGGTGCGAGGAGCGCGACGCACCCAGGTCCGCTGCCTGAGGTGCGAGGAGCGCGACGCGCCCAGGTCCGCTGCCTGAGGTGCGAGGAGCGCAAGCGACGAGCCACGAAGGCCTGGTGCGATGACGTCACCAGCCCTTCGTGGCTCGCTGCGCTCGCACCTCAGGGAGCGAAGGGGGCCACCGCCCGCACCTCAGGGAGCGGAGGGGCCCACCGCTCGCACCTCAGGGAGCGGAGGGGACCCGTCGCCCGCACCTCAGGGAGCGGAGGGACCCGTCGCCCGCACCTCAGGGAGCGGAGGGGACCCGTCGCCCGCACCTCAGGGAGCGGAAAGGTCCCACGCCCAAGGGAGCAGCGAGTGCTACACCAGCGTCGCCAGCTGCCGGATCGTGTCGGTGTCGCGGGCGGTGACCATCAACATCGTGACGCCCGCGGCCTCCCACTCCTTGATCTGTGCACGGACTTCGTCGGCGGTGCCGACGAGCATCGTCTCGCGGACCATCTCGTCGGGAACGGCGGCCATCGCCTCGGCTTTCTTGCCGCTGAGGAACAGGCTGACGATCTCGTCGACTGCGTCGCCGTAGCCCATCCGCTTGTAGAGCTCGGCGTGAAAGTTCTTCTCCTTGGCGCCCATTCCGCCGACGTACAGCGCCGTCGACGGCCGGTACCGTTCGATCGCCGACGCCACGTCGTCGGTGATGACGACCTGCACGGTGGCGGCGACCTCGAAGTCCTCGCGACTGCGTCGGGCGCCCGGACGGGCGAAACCCTCGTCGAGCCAGGAGTTGTACTGGTCGGCGAGCCCGAGGCTGAAGAAGATGGCGAGCCAGCCGTCGGCGATCTCGGCGGTCTGCGCGACATTCTTCGGACCTTCGGCGCCGAGCCAGATCGGGAGGTCGGCCCGGAGCGGATGGGTGATCGGCTTGAGTGGCTTGCCGAGTCCGGTGGCGCCGGGCGCGTCGGCGGGATACGGCAGCGGATAGTGCGGCCCGTCGTTGGTCACCTTGTCGGCGCGGGCGAGCACGTCGCGGACCACCTGGACGTATTCGCGGGTGCGCGCCAACGGTTTTCCGAACGGTTCGCCGTACCACCCCTCCACCACCTGAGGCCCGGATACACCGAGGCCGACGATGTGCCGGCCGTTCGAGAGGTGATCCAAGGTCAGCGCATGCATGGCCAGCGATGTCGGCGGTCGCGCCGACAACTGGGCCACCGCCGTACCGAGCCGGATGCGCGATGTCGCCGCGCCCCACCACGCCAACGGCGTGTACGCGTCCGATCCCCAGGACTCCGCGGTGAACACCGCGTCGAACCCGCATTCCTCCGCGACCGCGATCAACTCCGGCGCGTTCGGGATCGGATCGGCACCCCAATAACCGAGTTGCAGACCGAGCTTCACTCGCACTCCCCTCTCGCCGGACCGTGCAGATTCTCACGGCCTGACATGCATCTTGTGTCCAATACTAGAACGTGTTCTACTCAAGTTGTGAGCATGAGCGTAACGTCTCCCGCCGCCGGCAACCCCATCGCCAGTCCCGTTGCCACGGTGCCCGAGCCGAAGTCCCCGATCCTGACCGCTCCCCTGATCAACTCCTTCGACTACACCCGGTCGCTGGGCCCGGTGCTGAGCCAGTTCGCGCTCGCACTGCGCGACGGCCGGATCGTGGGGTCGAAGGGCAGTGACGGCAAAGTGTCCGTGCCGCCGGTCGAATTCGATCCCGTCACCGGACAGCAGTCGACGGAGATCGTGGAGGTCTCGACCGTCGGCACCGTCACCAGCTGGACCTGGCACGACGACCCGGTGCCGGGTCAGCCGCTCGACAAGCCGTTTGCCTGGGCGCTGATCAAACTCGACGGCGCGGACACCGCACTGCTGCATGCGGTTTCAGTCGACTCCCCGTCGGACATCTCGACCGGTCAGCGCGTGCACGCGGTCTTCTCCGCGGCACGCATCGGCCGTATCGACGACATCGCCTACTTCGCACCGGGCGAAAGTGCCGACGCCGCACCGGAGAACACCGCCGAGGCACCGAAGGGCGCCGACACCGGCCTCGTCGTCATCCCGACTCCCATCACCACCGAGATCACGCACTCGGCCAACGAGGAGGAGTCGGTCTACCTCGAAGGACTGAAGGCAGGCAAGCTCATCGGCACCCGGATCGGTTCGGGCGTCGACGAGGGCCGCGTCTACTTCCCGCCCCGCGGGGTGAGCCCCGCCGACGGGTCGCCGGCCGTCGAACGAGTCGAACTCGCGCACACCGGCATCGTGACGACGTTCTGCATCGTCAACGTGCCGTTCCAGGGTCAGCGGATCAAGCCGCCGTACGTCGCGGCCTACGTGCTTCTCGACGGCGCCGACATCCCCTTCCTGCACCTCATCCTGGATTGTGAGGCCGCCGACGTCCGAATGGGTATGCGCGTCAAGGCCGTCTGGCTGCCCGAGGACGAGTGGGAGCACTCGATCGGCAACATCAGCCACTTCGCCCCCACCGGTGAACCCGACGCCGAGTACGAGACCTACAAGGACCACCTCTGATGACACTGCCACCCATCGCGATCATCGGGTTCGCCCACAGCCCCAACGTGGAGGGAACCCACGGCACCACCAACGGTGTCGAGATGCTCATCCCCTGCTTCGACAAGCTCTACGCCGAGCTCGGCATCAACCGGACCGACATCGAGTTCTGGTGCAGCGGATCGTCGGATTACCTTGCCGGACGTGCATTCTCGTTCATCTCTGCGATCGACTCGATCGGTGCGATGCCGCCGATCAACGAGTCCCACGTCGAGATGGACGGCGCCTGGGCGCTGTACGAGGCCTGGGTCAAGATCGCCACCGGCGAGGTCGACCTGGCGCTCGCCTACGGCTTCGGCAAGGCGTCCGCGGGCAACACCGACCAGACCCTCGCGCTGCAGACCGACCCCTACACGGTCGCGCCGCTGCACCCCGACGCCCGGTCGCTGGCCGCGCTGCAGGCACGTGCCGGCATCGACGCCGGCACCTGGACCGAGGCCGACATGGCTGCCATCGGCGCCCGCACCTCCGGCGGATCGGCCGACGATCTGCTGGCGGGTGACTACATCGCGAATCCGCTGCGTCGCCACGACATCGCGCCCTACACCGACGCGGCCGCCGCGGTCGTCATCGCGAGTGAGCGCAAAGCCCGTGAGCTGGTCGCCAATCCGGCGTTCGTCACCGGTTGGGACCATCGCATCGACACACCGAACTTCGGTTCTCGGGACCTCACCGTCTCGCCGTCGACGAAGCTCGCCGGCGACACCGCGTTCGGCGACGCGAACCGCGCCGTCGACGTCGCCGAGATCCACGCGCCGTACTCCCACCAAGAGATCATCGTGCGCAACGCCCTCGGTCTCCCGGATTCGGTGCGGATCAACCCGTCCGGCGGCGCACTCGCCGGCAACTCGCTGTTCTCGGCCGGCCTGCAGCGCATCGGCTACGCAGCGCACGAAATCCTCAGCGGCAACGCGGGAACCGCCGTCGCCCATGCGACGAGCGGTCCGCTGCTGCAGCAGAACATGGTGGTCACCCTGAGCGCCCAGAACAACTCCGGAGGCGGGAACTGATGGGACACAAGAACCGTGCGGCGGTCCTCGGTACCGGCCAGACCCGTTATGTCGCCAAGCGTTCCGACGTCACGATGGCCGGGATGGTCCGTGAGGCCATCGACGCGGCACTGATCGACTCCAAGGTCTCTCTCGACGACATCGACGCGATCGTCATCGGCAAGGCACCCGACCTCTTCGAGGGGTCGATGATGCCCGAGCTCGCGATGGCCGAGGCCATCGGCGCGGTGGGCAAGCGTCTGATCCGCGTGCACACCGCCGGCTCGGTCGGCGGATCGACGGCGAATGTCGCCGCATCGCTCGTCTTCGCGGGCGTCCACAAGCGTGTGCTCGCCGTCGCCTGGGAGAAGCAGTCCGAGTCCAATGCGATGTGGGCGCTGTCGATCCCGGTGCCGTTCACCAAGCCGGTCGGCGCCGGCGCGGGCGGCTTCTTCGCCCCGCACGTGCGCTCCTACATCCGCCAGTCGGGCGCACCCGAGCACATCGGCGCGATGGTCGCGGCAAAGGACCGACGCAACGGTGCACTCAATCCGCTGGCGCACCTGCACCAGCCAGATCAGAGTGTCGAGAAGGTCATGAGCTCGCAGATGCTCTGGGACCCCATCCGTTACGACGAGACGTGCCCGTCGTCGGACGGCGCGTGTGCGGTCGTCATCGGTGACGAGCAGGTCGCCGACGATGCGGTCGCCGCCGGCAATCCGGTCGCCTGGATTCACGCCACCGCGATGCGCACCGAGCCGCTGTCCTTCGCACACCGCAACGTGGTGAGCCCGCAGGCCGGCCGCGACGCTGCTGCCGCCCTGTGGAAGGCGGGTGGCATCAGCAACCCGCTCGACGAGATCGACGTCGCCGAGATCTACGTGCCGTTCTCGTGGTTCGAACCGATGTGGCTGGAGAACCTCGGGTTCGCCGCCGAAGGCCAGGGCTGGAAGCTGACCGAGTCGGGCGACACCGAGATCGGTGGTCGCATCCCGCTCAACGCCTCGGGCGGCGTGCTGTCGTCGAATCCGATCGGCGCGTCGGGCATGATCCGCTTCGCCGAAGCCGCCATCCAGGTCATGGGCAAGGCCGGAGACCACCAGGTCGACGGAGCCCGCAAGGCCCTGGGTCACGCCTACGGCGGTGGCTCACAGTACTTCTCGATGTGGCTCGTCGGAGCCGACAAGCCGCTCCACTGACCGGCGTTTCGTAGCATTCATGCACGCCATA